>NZ_CP195159.1:1603856-1924627 GCF_051200815.1 Timonella sp. A28
CCGGAGCTTTACACGCAGCCGAGCACGCCTCGATTGGTTTGCTTCCGCTACTTGCGACCTGTGACCGCTGGGATTTAGGTGGAGTGTCCACCGCACTACATGTTGACACTGAACGAGCAACCGTATTCGTGTACGACGCATTACCGGGTGGAGCAGGTTTCGCTGAGCGAGGGTTCGCTATGGCCCGTCAATGGTTAACAGCCACACTTGAAGCAATAGAAAGTTGCGCTTGTGTGGAAGGCTGCCCAGCCTGTGTGCAATCCCCCAAGTGCGGCAACGGAAATAATCCTTTGTCTAAAGCTGGCGCTACTCGTCTGCTGAAGTGTGTTCTCGGCCTTGCTTCGCCATAAGCATCACGGCTCGTTCTGTCACACCCAACCACTTTGCAATTCTGTATTGACTGATTTTTTCGGTGTCACGCAGACGAGCTATCTCAATATTGCGTGTTATTCGAGCCGCATCAGCTGCTGCTTCTTGAGTGAGCAGTTCTTGTTGCAGCGCAGCAAGATGCGGAGGAATTTCAGGTTGCACACGCTTAGGTGAAGCCCCACCCTGTGGGGCTTCACCAGCGTTCTTGTCTGAATCTGACACTGAAAGCAGCCCGCTACTTCACGAGTTGGTGTTCAACAGCGGCAAGCAGAACACACGTCGCGACTCCGTCCATTGCTTCTTTAACTTCTTGAAGCGATGGGAAAGAAGGCGCTAGTCGAATGTTTGTGTCGTTGGGATCGTTTTTGTATGGGAACGCCGATCCTGCTCCGGTTAACGCTATTCCAGCGGCTTTCGCTAATTCCACTGTTCTTTTCGCTGTTCCTGGAACAACGTCCAAGCTGACGAAATATCCGCCTTCTGGTTGAGTCCACTGCGCTACTTCTGCCCCACCTAACCGTTCGTCGAGAATTGCAAGGAGCGCATCAAATTTAGGTTTGAGGATGTCACGGTGTTTTTCCATGTGGGTGAGAACACCTTGAGCGTCTTTAAAGAACAGTACGTGACGTAACTGGTTGATTTTGTCTGGACCAATTGACTTCTTAGACAAGTGCTTTTGATACCACGCCTGGTTTGCTTGCGAGGAAGCAAAGAATGCTACGCCTGCACCTGCAAACGTGATTTTTGATGTTGAGGCAACAACGAATGGCCGGTTTGGGTGGCCTGCTTCGTGTGCGTAAGAAAGAATGTCGAGAGCTTTAGGTGCGTGCTCTACAAGCGTGTGTACGGCGTATGCGTTGTCCCAGATGATCCGGAAGTCGTCGGCGGCTGTTGGCATTGCAACAAGTTCGCGCGCGATTTCTTCGGTGATCGTGACACCTGTCGGGTTTGAGTACGTTGGCACACACCAGATGCCTTTAATGGTTGCGTCGTCTGCAACGAGTTTCTTTACTGTGTTCAGGTCTGGCCCGTCCGCGTTCATGGGAACAGGGATCAGGTTGATACCGAATGATTCACAGATCGCGAAGTGGCGGTCGTAGCCTGGCACTGGGGCGAGGAAAGAAATTTTCTCTTCTTTACTCCATGGACGTGGCGAATCGGCGGTGCCGTACAGCAGCGAGTATGCGATGAGATCGTGCATGATTTCGAGGCTGGAGTTACCAGCTGCGATAAGTAGCTCTACGTCTACGTTGAGTAGTTCCGCAAACATTTCACGAAGCTCACGAAGGCCAGTAAGCCCACCATAGTTACGTGTGTCTACGCCTGCCTGGTCACGGTAGGTTTCTTGACCGGGCAGAGTCAGCATCGCATTGGCGAGGTCTAATTGTTCTGGTGCAGGTTTACCACGAGTGAGGTCAAACGACAGATTTTTCGCTTGAAGAGCCTTGTACTGGTGAATCAGGTCTTCATGTGCCTGTTGCAGTTCAGTAACGGTCAGCGATTGAATTGGGCGCTGGGACGTCATAGTCTCTACCTCTCACGGGCTTACCTAATGCCGGGGCCTACTACCCCACATGTTTCCTATCTTAGGCGTTACCCCACTGCTTCGATGTCTTGTTTTACACATAAAGACAGCAGCACTCATTATTGGGTTCGTGCACCGGCTCGGGCATATGCGTTTACTGCCGTACCTGCATGCTGTGTGTGCACTGCAATGAACACACTCTGATCAGCGACCTGGCATTGCGATACGCGCTCACTGGTTTTTTCGCGATTATTCATCCGTACTGTTTCGCGCGCTACAGCGCAGGGGTCTTGCGTACCGTTTACGAGTTGATTTGCTGCCGCGAGCGCCGCGAGGTCTGCTGCTGTTTGGGTTCGTGCACTGATGTAGGCGCGTTCTGTGAGTACGAGTGCAGTCAACGTGAGTAGGAAAATCACTGCGGTGATTGCGAGGGTGATGATGCTGGCGCTTCCTGCTTCTGGTGTCGTTATTCGTGTGTTGTGGTGTGGGGTCATTCTTGGCTGCTGTTCACGTGTTCTTCGAGGTATGCGGTTGCGCGTGCTTGGAGTTTTAGGCCGGGTACTGTGAGACCTGCGATGTGTATGGGTCGGGTTGCGGTTACTGTCACCCACGGCGGGTGGATGGTTGTTGCGTATGTTGTGTCTGTGTCGTGTTGGCTTTCAGACGATGCTGCTGGCTGTCCGGTTGAGGCGATGCGGGCGGCTGTGCGTGCGTGGTCTTGTACGACTGCTCGTTGGAGTGATGCTAGGACAACTGAGATGCAGAGGATGAGGATCATGACGACAGCGGGGAGCATTAACGCGAATTCGACTGTCACCGTTCCTGTTTCGTTGTGGTGGTGTAGGTGTGGCGTTTTTGTTGGGTGTTCGCGTTGTGTGGGTTTCGCGCTGTCGTCATGCATGGTGGTTTAGCGTGTGCCGAGTGCTGTTTGCACGATTGTGAGGAGTAGTTGTTTTACGGGACCGCTTTTTAGGATGACGATGAGGAGTCCGGCGAAGCCTGCTGCTGCGATCATTGCGATTGCGTATTCGGCTGTTGCTAGTCCTTTTTCTGCTTCTGCGCGAATAGCTGCGAGGCGTGTTTTTATGTGTGTGGTGAGTTGAGTGCGCATGTTTTCCTTAGTGTGTGTTGAGCTCGTGTTAGCTCACACGTTTACTGTGCCCGGTTAAGGAATCGCGCCGTTGTGGACTCGTCAGGTATATGTGGAGAAGGCTGTTACTGCGGGCATGTGGATAAGCATGCGACGCACACATGCGTTTATTAGCCGAATAGTTTTTGGCCCAGCGTCGCGATCGTTGGAATAACACCAAGCAACACGAAAGCAGGCAAGAAGCACAGTCCCAGCGGCAGCACGAGATGCACGGCAAGTTTGTGTGCTGCTGCTTTATTATGCGCTAAAGCTTCGTTATGTAGATGCTGCCTGACCGTTGTGAGTGCCTGTGCTGCGGGGGCACCGTTATGCCAGGAATCACGTAAAGCGTTTTCTAAAGGCTGCAAAGTTGGTGTCACGTGTTCCCATGCTTCGTCCCATCGCGCTCCAAGTAGCAGCGATCGGCCCACTGCAGCGAGTTGGTGTCCGCCTGCAGTGCTGGTCGCTGTTCCTAGTGTTTCTAATGCTCTGGGGATTGAGGCACCACTTGCGAGCGCTACTGCCATGAGTTCTAACACGATGGGGGTGTTCAAGGTTGTGGGGTTGGGTTGTGGGCATGCGATGCGTTTGTGTCTTTTGTGGCTGACGTGGCGGTGTGGGCTACTCATTGTTGTGTGCTTTGTGCGTGGTTGATGAGTCGTCGCGTCCAGAGTCTTCCAGTGAGGAATACCAGTGTTCCTAGGGTTGCGGTGGCTATTCCAGCGATGCTGTTAAGGAACCACGTTAGTGGTGATGCGCCAAGGAGCATTGCGAGGAACATTCCTACTAGTGGTAGAGCTTGGAGTATGCGGGCTGAGGTGATGGGTCCGGCTAGTGCGATGGCGTGTTCGCGTTGTATTTCGTGTTCGTTGTGGAGTGCTTGTTCTACTGCTTCTAGGGCTGTTGCTAGCGATGATCCTAGTTCTTTAGCGAGTATGCAGGATGAGTAAATGGCGTCGGCTGTGACTGTGCTACTGAAGGCATTGTTGAGGGCTTGTTTGTACGGTATGCCTAGCGTGTCTGTTGGGATGTTGAGTATGGTCCACGCTTTATGTGGGTCTATTCCTGCACGTAGTAGATCTTTCATTTTGTGCACTGTTTCTTGTTGGGTGTCGTGGGGTGTTGTTGGTGCGTACAGGCTTGGAAAGAGTGTGTGCTTCCACTGTGTTGTGTGGTCAGGCTGACGGGTAGTCGTCATTCTTTTTAGTCGGTGCGTGTGCAGGTAGAAGTGCGCGTATAAGAAAACGGTTATTGCCAGATATGCGGTCACCGGTGCTCTTTTCGGTTGTGTGACTGCATGAGTGTGGTGAGTTGGTGTTCGTTGACGTGGATGAGTTCACTGAGTTGACTGATTCCTGCGCCAACGTGAATGTTTCCTGTTTTCGCCCATGTCAGTGCGGGTTTTGCGACGAGTGTGCCGTGCTCATTGATGTGCAGGACTGCGATTTCACTGATTCGTCGTTGTTGTGTGCCGTGCACTGTGGGCCGTGTGAGGTGGATGATGATGTCTAATGCGCTGGCGGCTTGTTTTGCGAGGGCATCAGGGTTGAGGTGAGCGAGTGCCCCTAATGCTTCAAGTCGTGCAGGTACGTCTTGTGCAGAGTTGGCGTGTATGGTGCCGCAGCCTCCTTGGTGTCCGGTGTTGAGTGCGGTGAGCATGTCTCGTATTTCTGGGCCGCGGCATTCACCGACGACGATGCGGTCGGGGCGCATACGCAAGGTGTGCCGTACTAGTTCTGCTTGGGTGACTGCCCCATGACCTTCAATATTGTTTTTCTTTGTTTCAAGGCGCAGCACATGCGGGTGTGTGGGTTTTATTTCTCGTGATTCTTCAATGGTGATGATGCGTTCGTGGGATGGAACGAGGGACAGCAGCGTGGAGAGCAGTGTTGTTTTTCCTGTTCCTGTTGCCCCTGATACTAAGAAGTTCAGTTTTTTGTTGATGAATTCGTGTATGAGTGGCCGCCACAGCGGGTGTAGGGATCCGAGGTGGGTGAGTTCGTCGAGGGTGAGCGCTGTGGAACGAATTGTTCGTAGGGAAATGAGCGCTGGTGTTTCGCTCAGTGGATGCAAAAGTGCGTGGAGGCGTGTGCCGTCGTGGAGTTGTCCATCTACTGCGGGGTGAGAGTCATCGAGCCGAGTTCCGGCTTGTGCAGCTAACCGTACGGCGAGGGCACGCAATTGTTGTGCGTCCCCTAGGTTGAGGTTGATACGTTCGAGTCCGTTTCCTTTGTCGACCCAAATGTCGTCGACGTCGTTGACGAGAACGTCTGTTACCTGCGGGTCATTCAAGTAGGGCTGTAGTGGGCCGCTGCCAAAAAGTTCGTGTGTTGCTTGCGTGGTGAGGTGTGTGATGGCGTCGTCGCCAAAAACGAGTTGCTGGTCTTCAACAACTTTTTGTATGTCGTGTTTATTGAGTGTGGCGGTGCTGTCTGCGAGCGCGTGACGGATGGTGGCGAGTTTGTCTGTCATGAGCGGTCGCGATCTATGTTTTTTCGGATGTGCTCGGCTGTTGTGTGCAGCGTTTTTTGAATGGTTCGTCCGCTGTGGAAGGGCCCGGCTCCTATTGCAATAGCTTTTTCTAGGTTTCGTAGTCGTGGCAGGTGCGTGCACACTGTGGTGTTGGTGGCTTGTTCGATTTCTTTGGGTGTGAGTGCTGGCGCGTGTAGTGCTGTGGTGACTGTAGTGATGCGTGTTGGCGGGTATGCGTCGAGTTGGCTGTGTATGCGTAGCAGGCCACCTAGCCCGAGCACGGTGAGCGGGCTGACGAGGACGATTGCGTCCCACATGTTTTGGTAGCGCGTGAGTGTGGTGAGGTCGCAGTCGATGATGGCGGTTTCGGTGCTTGTGTGCAGGCTGGTCAGTATCGCGTCGATTGCTTGATCGGGTGGGGTGGTGGTGTCGAATCGTGTTGCGGTGATGAGTGAGAGTGGCCCTTGGGTTACTGCGGTGTCGCGTAGGGCTTTTATGGCGACGTGTCCGCGGGTTTCAGCAAGATCTGGCCATCGTATTCCTGGGGTTTCTTCGAGTCCGAGATGCATTTCTATGCCTCCGCCTCGTCCTGAGAGGTCGATGAGCCACGCGTGGCTGTCGTCGGCGTAATGTGCGGCGAGGGCGGCGGCGACTGTTGTTGCGCCAGTTCCGCCTATTGCACCGATGACGGCGACGAGTTGGCGGGCGTGTTTTGCGGGTGTAGGCCGGTGTGTTGTCATGCGTCCTCGTCGTGGTGTGTGGAGGGTTTCACGCTGTCATGTCTTATCTGCTTGCCACGGTTTGACGCCTATATGACTGTGGACAAAACATCCCTGAACTGTTTGGGGATAACAAAACGTGGTTCGTGCCGTGCTGAACCAACACTTGCGCAGAAAAGTAGGTAGGCTCGTTGCGTGACGAACTCGCAGGCCGTAAAAAAGGTGTCCCCCGACGTTGCCGCGTTCTTTGACCTCGACAAAACGATCATTGCAACGTCCTCGGCGGCTGCTTTTTCTCGTCCGTTTTATGACGGCGGATTGATCACTAAGGCTGCGGCGTTACGGAGCGCGTATGCGCATTTTCTTTTCATGTTGGGTGGCGCTAACGAGGACCAAACTGAACGGATGCGCGAGCAGCTTTCTGCGTTGGTGGCAGGCTGGCCCGTTGAGCAGGTGACTTCTATCGTCAGTGACACCTTGCATCAATATATTGACCCGTACGTGTATGCCGAAGCTTTAGAACTCATTCAGGAGCATCGCGCACGCGGGCATGACGTCGTGATTGTTTCGGCATCTGGTTCTGAGGTAGTTGCCCCGATCGCGATGATGCTTGGCGCGGATCATTCCATTTCCACTCGCATGGAAATCGCGGACGGCAAGTACACGGGGAACATCGATTTTTATGCGTATGGGGAAAATAAGGCTCACGCCATTGAAGAGCTCGCTCAAGAGCGCGGCTATGACCTTGCGAAATGCTACGCGTATTCGGATTCCATCACTGATGTTCCTATGTTGAGTGTTGTGGGTCATCCGCATAGCGTGAATGCGGATCGGGCTTTTCGTCGGGTGTGTGACGAGAATGGCTGGGTGTCTTTAACATTCCGGAAGCCTGTCTCCTTGAACCGTTTATTGACGCCGCTGCAATCAATTTTTGTTGCTGGCACAGTGTTAGCTCTTGGCGTGGGGGTTGGGCTGTTGATTCGTACGTGGCGTGGTGGCAAGAGGCGTCCAACCAGCGGATGAAAAGTGATCAGGAGCACATCTACCTGTGGTGTTTTATGCAGGTGTCCTTGATACTTGAACTAACAGAACGAGCGCTCGGAACCCACGCGCGATCGGTCCACGCATAGGACCTTCGACCGGGGTTCGATCCTCGGGGCGAGACATAGTGCACGCCTGATAACCGAGCGCAGTCTGAGCTAATGGCACCCCATGGGGTGCCATTAGTATGTGTGGACTTTTTTCTGTTTTTCTTTGTCGCTTTTCGTTGCCCGTTGTGTTGCTGCGGTGAATATTTCACCCGTACATAACCCATGGTGAGTAGTCACGATTGCACGGTTCGTCTTAATACCGGAAAGTAGACACATCGACGCAAGGGAAACCTTCGTCGTGGTTGTCGAGAACGCCGTGGGGGTGGGGCTCGGCAGCCCTCGGAACATTATGTTCCGCCAATTGCTTCGCGCTCGTGCATCTTGAGGGATTGCTCGGGCGCGAAGTATTTTTTTGCCCTTTTTCACACGCCACGTCACCACAGCGGTTCCAAAGTCCCCCATCCACCGAGTTTTTTTATGAAAAACTGCCACATGTGATGACGATCGACGAAGCAATCAGCTACCAAAACACTTCTGCACAAAAGAAAACTGAATCAACCAGCAGACTCGGCTCCTACGCCGTGTCATCCATGCTGGCCGGTTCTTACATCGGCATCGGTGTAGTGCTCATGTGCGCAGCAGCGGGGCCCTTCCTAACGTCCCACGCCCCAGCCGCGAAACTCGTCTCAGGGTTAGTATTCGGTATCGCACTGACCCTCGTCACCGTTGCAGGTGGAGAACTCCTCACCTCCAACATGATGACGCTCACCCAAGGCGCCCACAACAAAGCCATCACACGCATTGCTGCCGCACGCACAATGACCCTGTGCTTTATCGGGAACCTCGTCGGCTCCGCCCTGTTCGCCGGTTTCGTATTCTTAGGTGGCACCTTCAAACAAGGCAGCGCAGCATACGCCTACCTCGAATACACGGTGACGTCCAAAGCATCATCAACCCCCATAGAAGTCCTGTTCAAAGGCATTCTGTGTAACATCATCGTCTGCCTTGCCATTTGGGCGGGCATCCGGTTGAAATCCGAAGGCGCGCGACTCACCGTCATCTTCTGGTGCGCTCTCGCCTTTATCACCGCAGGCTTTGAACACGTCGTCGCAAACATGACAACGTTCTCCCTCGCACTCTTCGTCGGCGTCCCCGACATCACCGCGCTCGACTTTGCATCCAACATGATCTTTGCCGGCCTTGGAAACCTCATCGGTGGTGGAGTCATCGTCGGATTAGGCTACTCATTGCTCGCACGCAGTGAACGAAAAGCAAAATCCTTCGCACAAGCTGCATAACACGGGCAAACGCTGGTTTTTCACCTCCCCACACCACTGTGTGGGGAGAACAACCACACGAAAAAATGCCCCAATACTGGACACACCCTTCCTTGTGCCTTCCATCACACTAGAATCGTTGTGGGACTTAGGTCCCTGCGCCAATGACGATGCACTACGGAGGAAGACGTGTCCCAAGAAACTCAATCGCCCGCACTCGAAAACATGCTCACGGAAACACGGTCGTTTCCACCAGCACCCGAATTCGCTGCGCAGGCAAACGCACAGGCACACCTTTACAACGAAGCCGCCAACGACCGGCTAGAGTTCTGGGCACACCAAGCACGCACACACGTCACCTGGAAAACCCCATTCACCGAAACACTCGACTGGTCCAACGCCCCAGTTGCCCGCTGGTTTGGCGACGGCACACTCAACGCCGCATACAACGCCGTTGACCGGCACGTAGCCGCCGGAAACGGAGACCGTGTAGCCCTCCACTTTGAAGGCGAACCCGGCGACACCCGCACCGTGACATACGCAGACCTACAACGCGAAGTCTCACGCGCAGCCAACGCACTAGCCAGCCTCGGAGTAACAACCGGCGACCGCGTCGTCATCTACCTACCCATGATCGTTGAAGCTGTCGTAGCAATGCTCGCTTGCGCCCGCATCGGCGCAACCCACTCCGTCGTATTCGGCGGATTCTCAGCCGACGCACTACGCTCACGCATCGCAGACGCAGGAGCAAAAATCGTCATCACCGCAGACGGCGGATTTAGACGAGGAAAAGCATCTGCCCTCAAACCAGCAGTCGACGAAGCACTCACCGGAGACAGCCCCGTCGAACACGTCGTCGTCGTACGTCGCACCGGACAAGAAACCGCATGGGCTGAAGGCCGCGACGTATGGTGGCACGACATCACCGAAACCGCAGACATCGAACACACCCCAGTATGGGTAGAAGCAGAACACCCACTCTTCATCCTGTACACCTCCGGCACCACAGGAAAACCAAAAGGAATCCTGCACACCACAGGCGGATACCTCACCCAAGCGGCCTACACCCACTACAACGTCTTCGACGTAAAACCAGAAACCGACGTGTACTGGTGCACCGCAGACATCGGCTGGATCACAGGCCACTCCTACGTCGTATACGGGCCGCTCCTCAACGGTGCTACCCAAGTCATCTACGAAGGAACACCCGACTCCCCACATCAAGGCCGCTGGTGGGAAATCATCGAAAAATACAAAGTATCGTTGTTCTACACTGCGCCAACAGCAATCCGCACCTGTATGAAATGGGGAGAAGACATCCCCAACAAGTACGACCTCTCATCACTGCGAGTACTCGGATCAGTCGGCGAATCTATCAACCCTGAAGCATGGATGTGGTACCGTCGCGTCATCGGCGCAAACACAGCACCCATCGTTGACACATGGTGGCAAACAGAAACTGGCGCAATCATGATTTCGCCGCTCCCCGGTGTCACCGCAACCAAACCAGGCTCAGCACAACGACCGCTGCCCGGAATCAGCGCTGAAGTAGTAAACGACTCAGCAGAAGCCGTGCCAAACGGCTCCGGCGGGTATCTCGTCCTGACAGAACCATGGCCTGCAATGCTACGCGGCATCTGGGGCGACCTCGAACGCTACAAAGACACCTACTGGTCACGCTTCGAAGGCCTCTACTTCGCTGGAGACGGCGCCAAAAAAGACGAAGACGGAGACATTTGGCTACTCGGCCGCGTAGACGACGTCATGAACGTCTCTGGCCACCGCCTGTCAACAATGGAAATCGAATCAGCGCTCGTCTCCCACGATTTCGTCGCCGAAGCGGCCGTAGTTGGCGCAGCCGACGACACTACCGGACAAGCAGTCGTCGCTTTCGTGATCCTCCGCGAAGAACACGCACAAAACGCTGGCACCGCTGAAGGCTCCGAAAGCATCCAAATCGATTTGCGCAACCACGTTGCCAAAGAAATTGGCCCCATCGCAAAGCCGCGCACCATCCTCGTCGTTCCAGAACTCCCGAAAACCCGCTCTGGAAAAATCATGCGCCGACTCCTACGCGACATCGCCGAAAACCGAACTGTCGGAGACGCAACAACCCTCGCCGACTCGTCGGTCATGGACCTCATCGCGTCAGGGCTATCCAGTAAAGCACGCTCCTAACACACGCGCTCTTTGGCGTAACAGCAGCACCGGCAGGTAAGGTTTTGGGGTGGTTTCCAGACGTGGAAGCCACCCCAAACCATTGATAAGGAACAGCCATGGACAACGAACACCACGACACGGCCCGCGCCGCGACGATAGATGCGCTTTCTTTGGCGGCCCGTTCAGAAACAGATAAAACAATTCAAGCCGAAAAATGGCGTGAACTGTGGCGTGAAGTACTCCCCCTAGAACGCTGGTACTTCATAAAAGACGACTCCGAAGAAGTCTCCCCCATCTTCCTCAAAGATGGAGACACCATCCTCCTACCAGTGTTCACCGATGTAGAACGCGCCATCAACTACGCAAAAGACTTCGGCGGCAAAGACCGCGTATACGGTTCAGCGCCCGGTGGCATGATCACCGCAACCGAAGAACTCGAAAAGTCTGGGGTGTCACTTGTTGTATTCAACCCACACGAAGAACCTTTCGCAGTCACACCCGCAACACTAAAACAACTCGCCGAAGGCTACAGCACCTCAGGTGAAGGACAAATCGTTGGCGGTTCAGTGCAACTACCCGAATCAGAAGTAGACGCGCTCGCCTACTTCGCTCGCACACACGTCGACGACATCAAAGCGAAATCGGCATTGTGGATCACCACCCTGCTTCTCGACTCCTGGTACTTTGTGCCACAAGGAGAAGGAGAGCACGTCCAGCCTTTCGCTGTCGTCGGCGAAGGAGGAGCGCACATACTTGGCTTCACCCAAGCAAAACGCGCCGCAGAATACGCTGCCCTACGCGGGCTCGGCCAACTAGACGCCGTCATCGAAATGACACCGCAAGAAGCAGTGTCTGCTTTCACCGCAACAGGATCAAAAGCTGTTTCCATCCAGTTTGATCCGCAACACGGATCATTCCACACTGGAATTAAACAACTACCAGCAATGTTGAAAATAGCTGAACAGGTCGCTGCCGATCAGCGCAAAGACCAAGACGACAACGACTAACACACAGGGTTAAGGTCCCGCACACACACGATTTTCATCAACGAAAATATTACCGTGTGTACAGTATTCGTGGACCTTAACCACCATGTGTGCACACGTCACCCAACAGTCAACCCAAACGGTGGAATCACGCAATGACTTCTGTACGTCTCCTTACGACAGTCGGTCCGCTCTCACCCGAAATGGCCTCGGCAGTCCATGACCTCGTCGCTACATGCACCAGCAGCACAGGAATCAGCCCGATCTCTGAGCAGCCGCTGCTGTGGCTCAGCGACCCGCGAGCACACGTCGCTCATATTATTGCGGTACGCAACAACACTCTTGTGGGATACGGGCAAGCAGACTTGTCTCACGTTGATGAAGTCACCTTAGAACTTGCAGTCATCGATGATCCACACACCCCACCTGAAGAAGTTGACCACGTTAGTGACGACATCATCGCCGCGGGAAAGATCGTTGCAGAGCACAACAACGCAATATTTTCTGTATGGGTGCATGGAGCACACTCGCCGCTTGCCCACAGGCTTCCACACAACGGGTATCAACCCGTTCGCACTCTGCTGCGCAAAGAACGGTCCCTTGCCTCGTTCTCTTCCCCAACACATGAGGACGTAAACCATTTCACGGTAAGGACATTCAAGACTAACCAAGACGAGGACTCATGGCTTGCCGCTAACACACAAGCCTTTAGCTGGCATCCAGAGCAAGGCAACCTTACCCGCGCAGACCTCACTGCACGCATGAACGAGCCTTGGTTTAACCCCGAAACGTTTCTCGTTGTCGATTCCATTGACCGCCCACACGCACTAGACGGGTTCTCATGGTTGAAAATCGCAGAAAACACTGTAGGTGAAATTTATGCTCTCGGTGTAGTGCCACACGTTCAAGGTCGAGGGCTTGCAACGTTACTCGTCGAAGAAAGTTTGAAGGTATTGCAGCGGCATAACTGCACTCACGCTGACTTATATGTAGAAGCAGACAACCATGCAGCCAACCGGCTATATGACCGGTTTGGGTTTGTTGAAGTTGAACGACACGTTAAGTTTCAGCAAACGCAGTAAGACAGCACACGTAAAACCATAGGTAAGTGGCACCATTGATACATGAACCAAAAGCCGCTCACAGGATCGAATCTTGACCCTACTTCAGCCCCTCACACGTCTTCCACGCCTGAAGGGGAACGTGAACTCGCCGCATATATTGCCGAGCATATAGCTGAGGTAGAGGAAGAGACTCCCAACGAGGTGCTCGAACCACTACCTGATGATAGGTTTGCGGATCGCGAACTTTCGTGGCTGGCTTTTAATGAGCGCGTTCTTGAACTCGCAGAAGACACCACCCTACCGCTGCTAGAACGTGTACGTTTTGCTGCAATCTTTGCGTCGAACTTAGACGAATACTTTATGGTTCGAGTTGCTGGTTTAAAACGACGTATCGCTACCGGGCTTGCTGTTACTTCCGCCTCTGGATACTCGCCTAGGCAAACACTGGAACTGATTTCTGCACGCGCCCAAGAACTTATGGCTCGGCACGCCAAAGTATTTGAGTCGCATCTCGTTCCTTCTCTTGCTGGCGAAGGCATCACTATTGTGCGCCTTGATGACCTGTCTGATCAGGAAAAAGATCGGTTACACAAGTTCTTCCGTAAACACATCTTCCCCGTGTTAACGCCTCTAGCGGTAGACCCAGCACACCCTTTCCCATACATTTCTGGGCTGTCGTTGAACCTTGCTGTCATGCTGTCGAACCCAGCAACAGGCAAAGAGCACTTTGCCCGAGTTAAGGTTCCGCCTCTGTTGCCACGCTTCATTGCCGTGGACGAAAAAGGCCGCCCGAGTGCACCAGACACCCAAACTTTAGATAAGGGTGCGACCTCTTTTGTTCCACTTGAGGACATCATCGCCCACCACTTGGACTATCTATTCCCCGGGATGGACATCACCGAATATCACACGTTCCGTGTGACAAGGAACGAAGATGTCGAGGTCGAAGAAGACGACGCAGAAAACCTCCTCAAAGCGATGGAGAAAGAACTGCTACGCCGACGCTTCGGCCCTCCCGTGCGGTTGGAGCTCGCGAAGGGCGTTTCGAGTCGTATTCGTCGTCTCTTGATGCGTGAATTACGGATCACCGCTGAAGACGTTTTTGTCCTCCCCGCGCCGCTTGACCTCACCGGTTTACACCTTATTGCCGACCTAGACCGCTCCGACCTGCACTATCCTGCGTTTGTTCCTACAACAAACCGTCAACTCGCAGAAGTAGAAAGCGCTACCCCAACAGACATTTTTGAGGTTATTCGCCGCCGCGACGTACTGCTGCACCACCCGTACGATTCGTTCTCAACCTCGGTGCAAACCTTCCTTGAGCAGGCTGCCGCTGATCCTGACGTGTTAGCGATCAAACAAACGCTATACCGCACTTCAGGTGACTCCCCTATCGTCGACGCACTCATTGATGCTGCCGAAGCAGGCAAGCAGGTCCTTGCGCTCGTCGAAATTAAAGCTCGCTTTGACGAGCAAAACAACATTTCGTGGGCACGCAAACTTGAACAGGCTGGCGTGCACGTTGTGTACGGCATCGTCGGATTAAAAACTCACTGCAAGTTATCCCTTGTGGTGCGTCAAGAAGCAGACGGATTACGCCGGTACTGCCACGTTGGTACCGGAAACTACAATCCCAAAACTGCCCGCCTCTACACCGACCTTGGTCTCCTCACCTGTGACGCTGATGTTGGCCAAGACCTCACCCGCTTGTTCAACCAACTCTCCGGATATGCTCCTCAGTCGCAGTTCCACCGTCTGCTAGTGGCGCCGCGAACTGTCCGAACGGGTTTGATCGCACGTATTGATCGCGAAGCGGAAGCTGCCCGTCGCGGTTTACCTGCGTGGGTCAAAATTAAAGTGAACTCGATTGTTGACGAGCAAACAATCGATGCCCTCTACCGTGCTTCTCAAGCAGGCGTGAAGATTGACCTTATTGTTCGCGGTATTTGCGCTCTACGTCCCGGGGTTCCTGGGCTCAGCGAAACCATTCGGGTCCATTCAATTTTGGGTCGTTTCCTTGAGCACTCTCGTATTTATGCTTTCGCGAATGCACTCGGATCTTCAGACGACAACCAGTGGGTTTTGCCTGGTTCTGCGCACGTTGAAGGACTACCAGACGTATTTATTGGTTCGGCAGACCTCATGCACAGGAACCTTATTCGACGGGTGGAAGCCCTCGTGTCTATCGGGGATGAATCTCAAATTCATGGCCTGATTTCGCTGCTTGACCGTTCCATGTCAGACGACATTTCGGCGTGGCAGCTTGGTCCAGATGATTCCTGGACACGTAAGAACGTTGACGACAACAAGGATGCTCTTGCCGATCTGCAAGCAGAACTTATTACACGTCAACGTAAACGACAAACGCTAGGACTCTAGTGGCATTAGATAGTCCCAAAAAGAAAGTCCAAGGCGGGCGGGTGCGCGGCGTTACTGGCGTCGCGAGCCCCGCCTTGGAAAACACTCCAGTCATTGAATGTGCTGGAGCGGTCATCTGGCGTATTCAAGACGCCGAATTGCAAGTGTTGCTCATCCACCGGCCTAGATATGACGACTGGTCATGGCCGAAAGGGAAAGTCGACCCCGGCGAGACGTTAGCGGCAGCTGCCGTGCGTGAAGTCAAAGAAGAAACCGGGAAATTTGTTGCACTTGGTATTGCTCTACCAGGGCTGCAATATATTACCCCTGAAGGTGCACTCAAACGGGTGCACTATTGGTCGGCTCGGGTCATCAAGAAAAATGATGCTTCTGTTATCGCACGTGCTCCAGTCAGTGACGTGGACGAGACTGAAGTAGATGCAAGTAAGTGGTTCTCAGCGAAGGAAGCGGCACGTAAACTTTCCCGTGCTGCCGACAAGACACCACTTGCTGCTCTAGTGAAAGCCCACAATCAGGGCATGCTTGATACACACGTTTTAGCGATAGCTCGGCACGGTAAAGCGCTTGCCCGATCGCAGTGGAACGGCGGAGAGAGTAATCGTCCGCTCACCCCTGTGGGCACGGCACAAGCTGTTGCACTTGTACCTGTGCTTGCCGCGTTTGGGATCTCGAACATTGTTACGAGTGAGTGGAAACGCTGCTCTGACACTATCCGCCCCTATGAGGAAGCTGCCGGGGTATTAAGCGCAGAATCTGATTTATTCACTGAGGCAAGCCACGAACGTGACCCAAAAGCGGTTGCTGCTGCGGTAACAAAGCTCGTGCACTCTGATGCGCCTTCTGTCTTGTGTACACACAGGCCGGTGCTCCCTACCCTGTTTAAGACGATGGGAAAGTCCACGCCCGACGAGACTGTTCGTAAGGCATACCCTAAAGCGGACCCATATCTTGCCCCCGGTGAGATACTCATCGCGCACATCAAGCTCGATGACGAAGGCAATGATCCGCACATCGTCGGGTTAGAAACTATCCGCCCCACCTTGCATTAGCCTCTGCCTCATCTAAGGGCAACAACGAAAAGCCCCACAACACTCGCTATGGTGTCGTGGGGCTTTTCGTATAAACGTTTCACGTCTTACGTCAATATCGGACTCAAAATGAAGTAGAAGATCGCCGAAACAAGGGCAGCGGCAGGCAACGTCAACACCCACGCCATCACAATGTTTTTAGCCATTCCCCAGCGCACCGCTGACAGACGTTTTGTTGCACCCACACCCATGATTGCGGTGGTTACCGTGTGCGTCGTAGACACAGGCGCGTGCATACCCATCGCCATCACGTACAGCACCAGCGCTGAAACGGATTCTGCGACGAAGCCACGTGGTGGGTCAACCTCAATAATTTTGCGACCTAAGGTCCGCATGATGCGTCCACCACCGGCAGCGGTACCTGCAGAAATTGCGGCAGCAGCAGCGATCTTAATCCACAACGGGATGATGTCGCCTTTATCGGCCCAACCCACCGTGTATGCAGCCATAAAAATGACACCCATTGTTTTTTGGGCGTCTTGCAAACCATGCCCTAAAGCGAGGGCAGCAGCCGAAGCAGTTTGTGCTATCCGGAATCTACGGTTCACTTTATTTGGCGCAGCTTTACGCAACAGCCACAGCACACCCACCATGATGATGTATGCGCCAAAGAAACCTATCAGTGGTGACACAATCATCGGCACCACAACTTTGCCGGCAACATGATCCCAGTAGACGCCAACACCAGCAGCGATACCAGCACCCACCAGCCCACCAATTAGGGCGTGCGTAGACGACGACGGCAAACCAAACCACCACGTAATAAGGTTCCACGTGATAGCACCAATAAGTGCCGCAATGATAACGACAAGCGCTAGATGGCCGCTCCCTGACGTTTGGGTGGCGTCTTCCAAGTGCACAATGTCGTTGGCGATTGTTGACGCGACAGCCGTACCCAGCATCGCTCCAACAAAGTTAAGCAAAGCAGCCAAAGCTAAAGCTGTTCGTGGTGTTAACGCGCGAGTCGACACAGATGTTGCTATAGCGTTTGCCGCATCGTGAAAGCCGTTGGTGAAGTCAAAACTGAGCGCGAGAATAACAACAAATACTGCGAGCGCGATTTCCACGAGGCTCAGGACTCCTTGAGCGCGATTGTTTCAACCATGTTTGCCACGGTCTCAAACGCGTCGGCCGCGTGCTCGAGGGTTTCGACGACCTCTTTGAGTTTCATCAACTGGATGGGGTCTTTTACGTCGTCGAACATTTGGGCCAGGAGTTTACGGTGGGCTTTGTCGGCTTGGTTTTCTAGCCGGTTGATTTCTACCCAGTAGTCTTCGAGGTCGCCCATGGCGCGTAGGTGTGGCATGGCGTCGAGGGTGAGTTCGGCGCAGCGTTGCAGGACGGCGATCTGGTCGGAGACTTTGCTGGGGATTTCATCGAGTTTGTACAACACGATGAGGTCTGCGGCCTCTTCCATGTAGTCCATGCAGTCGTCTAGTGCGGATGACAAGCCGGCGATGTCGTCGCGGTCTAGTGGGGTCACAAACGTCGAGTTGAGTTTGCGCATGATGGTGTGGGTTGCGTCGTCAGCGTCGTGTTCGGCTTCGCTGATGCGCTTCCCGATCGCCTTACGCTCGGATTTTGATGCTCCGAGTAGTTCACCTAATAGGTTTGCGCCAGTGACAAGGTGACTGGCTTGGTCCGCGAGTAGGTCAAAGAATGAGGTGTCACGCGGAGTGAAACTAAAGCGCACAGCAGGCTCCGTAAGAGTTAACTAGTGGTTGCATGGAATACAACAAAAGACTGTGATCACTAACCAGACTAGGGCAGGTGGGTGCGAAGTACACAACCGCTTGCCCAGCACTTTTAGTGTATTCCTTCGTTAACTAAGGGCAACATCTGCGAAAACACTCATGATGTGGGTCTGATGTCCCACGTTTTGAGTCTGCTATTTCACACTTTGTAAATAACAAAACGAACGCCGGACCGGGAGCGCCTCTCGGCGCGGGGCCGCTCGTAGCGGCTAAAGTTGGAGCCCGGGGCTACCGCAGCCCGACGTTCGCCCGTCTAGTTTACGCGCCTACGGCTGTCAGTGAAACCGTGGCTTGTTTAATCGAGGCGTTGGATGCGCCACAGTGCTGCGGCTTCCTCTAAATCTTCGGCAATCGCGATGAGGGAACGGGCAGTTTGCACCATCCTGCGGGCAGGGTTTTTTCCTTCTGAAGCATGCAGTCCGTGGGTGTCTGCTGAGTTGGCGGCATGTGTTGCCCCTACTGCGACGACTCGACAGAATGATGCGGCTCGTTCTAACGCGATAGCGAGGTCACCGTTGAAGAGGCCTGAGAGTACGGTGTCTGCGAGGTGTACGACGTCGTCGGGTAGTGGTGGTGAACTGACTCCGGCCACGACATGGAAGTATTCGGCGTTTGCTTCCCCTAACCGGTAGTGCAGTGCGAACACGTCTGGGTTTGCTCGTATCCAGTCCCGCAACACGTACATGCGCCAGAGCGCACCGGGCAGTGTGTTCGCTGGGGAGTCAGCCCACATTCCGGCAACGGCTTCGATGCCTTCTCGGTCGACGAGTGTGATGAGGCGTTCGAGGACGTCTGGGTCTGCGGATGCTCGTCCTCGTCGTACAACGACGTCTGCGGTCATGTATGCGATTTCTCCGACGGTTTGTGGGTCGGGGCCGCCGCTGATCGCATCCGTGTGGGCAGGGTCAAGCATCACAGGCCTGCGTGGTCGCGCACCTGAGGGGAGCCAGCGTTGCGAATTACTGGTCACGCGGTTTCTTCAAAGGTTAAGGAGACCGAGTTCATGCAGTATCGGTTTCCTGTGGGCGTGTGTGGGGCGTCGTCGAATACGTGCCCTAAGTGTGAGCCGCAGGACGCGCACAGCACTTCGGTGCGAACCATGCCGTGGGTTGTGTCTACGCGATGTTCAACAGCGTCGGTTGCGCCAGGTTCAAAGAAGCTTGGCCACCCGCAGTGTGCATCAAATTTTGAGTTGGAGCGAAAAAGTTCAGCCGAACATGCACGGCACCGGTATACGCCTTCGCGGTTTTCGTGGAGGAGGGCGCCAGTTCCGGGGCGTTCTGTTCCTGCCTGACGAAGCACCTGATATTCGAGCGGGTCGAGTTCGGTTTTCCATTCGTCTTCGCTTTTGTGGATTTTGTAGGTCATCGTTGCCCTTCTTCCTCGGTAGTAGCGTCCTATGCTGCTTCATGTCTCAACACGGCAGTTCCTCAATCTATTCCATATTGTGGGTTTGTGTTGTGTGTGGGCTGTTCTTCGCGTGAATATTCATCGCTTGTTCAAGAAACTGTGATGGAATCAGTGCGTGAACAGTGTCGAATCTTTCTTTAAAGAGTTGTGGCAGCAGATTTCTACGCCCACTGAACCGTTGAGTATGCAGGTCGCAGTCATTGTGGGTGCGGTCGTGTTGGCGCTTGTGGTGTTTCGTCCCACGTGGAAGGTGCTCCGTAACGTCATAACGATCGTGCATGAGGGTGCGCACGCGTTGGCGGCGTTACTTGTAGGACGAAAATTGGGTGCGATCACGCTGCATTCGGACACGTCAGGGTTGACTGTTACGCGCGGTAAGCCTCGCGGGTTCGGAATGATCTTGACCGCGTTTGCCGGTTATGTTGGGCCTGGTCTGCTCGGTTTGTTGTCTGCGTGGATAGTGTCGTTGGGGTACACGCTGGCGTGGGTGTGGGCTTTTGTGCTTGTCCTCATTTTGATGCTGTTCAAGATTCGTAACCTTTTTGGTGCGTGGAGTCTTGTTGCCACTGGTGCTGTTTTGGGTGGTGCAGCGTGGTTCTCCCCCGACGACGTGCGCGTGTACCTCGCATACGCGTTAACGTGGCTGTTCTTGTTGGGTGCGCCTCGCCCAGTGTTTGAATTGACTGCGATGCGTCGTCGTCAACGCACTGGAACAAGCGACGCGGATATGCTTGCGAAAATTTCGTGGCTGCCCGCCCCCGTATGGTTGTTCATTTTTGCTGTTGTCACGCTCGCTTGCTTGGCGGGTGGGGCACTTTTACTCGTCGGCTAAAGGTTTGGAGCATTCGTGGCTATTCCACAAATAATTTCGCATCGAGGTAACTCTTCTGTCGCTCCAGAGAACACGATGCCCGCGTTTGCGTCCGCGCTGAAAGCTGGCACGCAAAGCATCGAAATGGATATTGTTCGCACGCGCGACGACGTTGCAGTGATCATCCACGATGCGACCCTTGATGGAACAACTAACGGCCAGGGTGCTGTAGGAGACTTCACCCTTGATGAGGTGCAAGCATTAGATGCGGGCGGCTGGTTTTCTGACGCGTATGCTGGCGTGCGCATACCAACCTTCACGCAATTCGCTGCGCTCATGGCGCAGCACCCTGACGTGGAGATACTCCTCGAATTCAAAGGCGCATGGGATGTCCCGCATGTGCAACACATTGTGGATGTTGTTGCCGAACACAACGTGAGCGCCCAAACCATCTTGCAAAGCTTCAACCGGAAAAGCATTGAAGCGATGCTTGAAGTTGCCCCCGATGCGCGACGTGGCGTACTCATTTATGAAGATTTTGACGGTCTTGTTGAGCAGTGCGTCAAGGCAGGCATTTACACGATTAACCCCGATGTGCGGTACGTGCTGAAAGAACCTAGTTTTGTGCGTAAAGTTCATGACGCTGGCATGAAAGTGCAAGTGTGGACGGCCAACGACCCGCAGCAGTGGGAGCAGTTAGTGGAACTGCATGTGGACGGGATTATCACGGACAGCCCCGACCATCTTCGCGGCTGGATGATCGGCAAAAACTTTATGTGACGTACGCTGCTCTCTTTCGATTTTATTTTTCGGGGACTTATTGCGTATCCTTATTACTTGGTAGCACTCAACCGCTACCGTGGGCCTTTAGCTCAGCTGGCAGAGCATCGGACTTTTAATCCGCGGGTCCCGGGTTCGAGCCCCGGAGGGCCCACCGCGTAAAAAGCGCCTCCGACATCGCATGATGTCGGAGGCGCTTTTGTTTTATCCGCTGGTTTATTCACTATCTGGGCGCTGCACGCGGCGTTTACGTGGCCTAGCAGCATCCCAGGTGTCGATGGTTTCGGGCAGCCAGCCGCGGTATTTTCCTACCAGAGCGTCAGGCTCGGGAAGTTTATATTTATTCGCGGTGTCTACGGCTATCCCTAAACGTGCAGCGACTTCTTGAATGGAAAGGTAGTTGATCGTCACTGCTCACCCTTCCTGTTTCGTGTGGTATCTATCCCGATGAGTGCTGTGGCGATGATTGCGAGTGCCGCAGCAATGTTGTTGTCGCCTATCGCAAGGATTCCTGCGATGAGGGCAAATAGCCCTGCTGTGTTCTTGACTGTGTTCATATTGTTTTGAACAACTTAACAGCATTATTCGGGATTCACTGAACATTTCATGGCCATACGGTCGATAGGTCTGATTTACTAGGCAGGACCAATGATGGTAGTTGAACCTAGTTAGGAGTGTTGACTCGTGAGTCTTACTTTCACCGCAATCGACTTTGAAACAGCAAATGCATCCCGCGCTAGTGCGTGTTCTGTGGGATATACGGTTGTGCGCAACGGAAGAATCGTCGACACTCATCACTCCTTCATTTTTCCGCCGACAGGGAATGAGTTCACAAACACTCACATCCACGGAATCACATTCCAAGATGTTATTGACGCGCCAGCTTGGTCAACCGCAATGGAAAAAATGGTAGATGCTAATCCGTCGGCCCCTTTCATTGCCTATTCACATTTTGATAAAGGTGTATGGAATGCCGCGTGGGCTTTAGACGAGAATCCTGAGCCTCCCTCTCAGTTCCTCGATGCCCTTGTCTTGGTTAAGCACCACTTATCGCTTGCCCAGTACAAGCTCCCACTTGTCACACAACATTTAGGGCTCCCTGAGTTTGATCACCACAATGCTGCCGCTGATTCCCTTGCCTGCGCACAAATAGTGCTCAGTCTTTCCAACACGAAAAGCGCAGCGACTTTAGACGAGTTGTGGCCGAACAAAGCAGTAACAAATAACGCCCGCTACTGGGCGGGTAAGAAAACCCCGACAAAACCCACCCCAAATCCGGACGCGAACCCGAACCATCCGCTTTTTGGTCAGGTCATTTGTTTCACAGGTTCGCTTCCGAGCATGGAACGCGCTGAAGCTTTCGCTGCTTGTGCGGCGGTAGGGGCGATAGTCGTTACTGGAGTCACCTTAAAAACCACACTGGTAGTACAAGGCGACTATGTGCCTGGAGTTCTCACTGGGCCGCTTTCTTCAAAGGCTCGTAAAGCCCTCGACATGGCTGATGCTGGGAAACCTATTCGCCTCATAGGCGAAGCAGAATTCCTGAGCTTGCTGCATTAAAACACCCCTGTGCAAAAACACGTAACTCATCTAGGAACACACCTATTTTTGGGTGTGCCACCAGTTCAGTATTCGTGTGGCGTAGAAGGTCAACCATGGTGATTCTTCGTTTTCTGGTACGTCAACGTTGAACCAGACTCGTCCTGGGTATGGGGTGTTTTGTATCCAGCGTCCTGACGAGTTTTGTGCGTGTTCGATGAGGTCTATTGCTTCGCTTAGCCGTGGGTCGTGTTCTTCGTCGTCGTGTAGCGCAGATTTCATGAAGTAGTCGGCTGCGCGTAGTGCGTTGTATTGCCATCGCATGGGGTATGTGAAGTGGCTGACCCATGGCGACACGTAGTCGCCCGTGGTGAGGCGGTATAACAGGTGACGTTTGAGGAGGTATTCCTCTCCGGCTTTTCGCACCTCAAATGTGCGGGTGTCTCCCGTGTAGCTTTCGTATTCTAGTAGCCCAATAAGGGCGTTGAGTGTGGAGTGGTAGGACGCCCGTGTTGAGCCTTCAACCCATTCGCAGTTCCAGCCGCCTTCGTCCATGCTGTGTTTGATGAACCAGTGTGCAAGGTGGCTCATGTCGGTGCCGAGCCATGCGCCGTTTGCGAGTGTGCTGGCGTTGATGCATACGTCGACTTCGCCGTCCCAGTAGCGTGCGTTGTTGTATTCCCAGCGGCTGTTTGCTTGGAGTTTTTCAACGGTCCCGGCGAGGTTTTCTGCGGGTAGGCCCCATTCTCGCAGTGTGTTTAATGTCCAGGATGTTGCCGTGTATGGTTGGCCTGCGTGTGGGTGGGCTTCTGGTCCTTCAAAGTCGAAGTCGTGGGGGAAGAACGCTCCGCCTGCCCATTGTCCGTCGTCGTCTTGTGCATCGAGTAGGCGTTTTCCGTGGCCTTCGGTATTGATGCGCGCGCGGGTGGTCTGCCATATGTGGGGCGGGGCGTTTTGGAGGTCGCGTTCGACCTGCCACTTGAGTGTTGGGTCGGTGTCCAATAGCCAAGCGAGCATGTCCTGCGATAAAGCCATTGCTTCAGCCTACGACTGTACGGCCCCGTTATTCACCTGTTTTATATGGTGAGTTCATTCGCTGAGATGCGCTGCGCGTAAGCACATCTCAGCTGGTTTTAGTAGTAGACGGCTAAAGGCCCGTTGGGTCCGTCTACGCACTGCACGTTGGTGTTGAATACGCGGGTGAGGGTTTCAGATTTGAAGAGTTCTTGCGAAGTGCCAAACTCTGCGATTTGGCCGTCTTTTACTGCGCAGATACGGTCGGCATAGTGTCCAGCAAAGTTGATGTCGTGTAAGACGATGACGACGGTTCGGCCGAGGTCGTCGGCGACTTTGCGTAGGTGTTGCATCATTTGCACGGAGTGTTTCATGTCGAGGTTGTTGAGTGGCTCGTCAAGAAGCACGTAGTCGGTGTCTTGGCAGAGCACCATGGCCACGTAGGCGCGTTGGCGCTGTCCGCCGGAGAGTTGGTCGAGGTAGCGGTCTTGAAGGTCTTCGAGTTCAAAGAACCTGATTGATCGCGTGATGATTTCTTCGTCGAGTTTGTTGAGTCGGCCTTTAGAGTATGGGAATCGTCCGAAGGCGACGAGTTGCCGGACGGTGAGGCGGGTGACGAAGTGGTTTTCTTGCCGCAGGATGGACACGATTTTTGCGAGGTCTTTTGATTTGGTTGTGGCGACGTCGTAACCTGCGATTTCGATGCTTCCTGAGTCAGCGCCGAGGAGCCTACCGATGATGGTGAGTAGGGTGGATTTTCCTGCTCCGTTTGGTCCCACGAGTGCGGTGATGCCGCCTTTGGGGATTTGCACGTCAACGGGCCCGATGGTTACCTCGCTGCTGTAGTCCTTTCGGACTGCTTTGAGTTCAATCACAGTCTGCCCTTTCTGAGGATGACGGCTAGGAAGACGAGTCCACCGACTGCTTCGATGATGATTGAGACTGCGCCTTCGGCGTAGAAAATGTTTTTCAAGACGAAGTATGAGCCGGCTAATACTACAAAACCTGTGAGCACGGCGATTGGGAACACGTATTTGTGGTCGTGTGTGCCAGCGAATTGGTAGGCCAAAATTGCGGTGAGGAACCCGAAGAAGGTCATGGGTCCGATGAGTGATGTTGAGACTGCCATCAGCACTGATACGAAGAACAGCACGATGATGACTTCGCGTTTGTGGTTGATGCCAAGGTTGGAGGTGACGTCTCGTCCTAGTGCGGTGACGTTGAGTCGGCGTGATCTCCAGTAGAGGAATCCGGCAGCCGCAATGCACAGTGGGATTGCGAGTGGGAAGTAGGATGCGTCTGCGTTAGCTACGGAGCCGAAGAGTCGTGCGGTGAGGACGTCGAATTCGCTTGGGGTGAGGAGTCGTTGCATAAAGGTGGAGATTGAGCGCAGTCCTCCCCCGATGACGATTCCAACGAGCAGCATGACTTGCAGGTTGGCGTATTTTCCGGTGAGCAGCCATCCGTAGAGCAGCAGGGAGAACACGACCATGAGCGCTACTTGCAGGGAGAATTGTGCGAGTCCTTGGAGTGCAACGACTCCGGCGATTCCCATGAAGTAGACCGCGGAGGTTTGTACGGCCACATACAGCGCTTCGAATCCCAAGATGGATGGGGTGATGATGCGGTTGTTGGTGACTGTTTGGAATGCGATGGTGGCTACTGCTTGGCAGATAACGACGACGAGGATGACGACGAGGCTGGTTGCTCGTAGTTCTGCGATGCGCCAGAAGCCTTGGGTGCCGTAGGGCATGGGGTTTCCCCATGCGAGGATTGCTCCTGCGAATAGCACGGAGAGCACGCTGAGTACGGCGATGAGGATCCAGTATGTGCGTCGTTTTTTTGCGGAGCTGAATGATCCTGTTGGGCGTCCGTCGATGATGGGCGCTTCTATTTTGAGTGGGGCGGTATCAAGCATTGCGGCGGCTCCTTACGAGGAGTGCGACGAACACGATTGAGCCGACGATTCCTAGGATGAGCGAGACGGGCACTTCGAACGGTGCGATGATGGTGCGTCCGATGAGGTCGCAGACGGTCACGATTGCAATGCCGAGTAGGCACACCCAGGGCAGGTTTGAGCGTAGGTCGTCTCCGCGAATCATGGAGACGACGTTGGGGACGATGAGGCCGAGGAAGGGTAGGTTTCCGACGACTACGGTGACCACGCCGGTTGCGATGGCGATGAGCATCGTTCCGATGAGGATGATGCGGTTGTAGTTGAGTCCTACGTTTGTGGCGATGTCTTCGCCGAGTCCTGCGACTGTGAATCGGTCTGCGGCGATGAAGATGAGGACTGCGATGAGTGCGACAATCCAGAGCACTTCGTATTGCCCGCGCAGGACTGAGGTGAAGCTTCCCGCGAACCAGATGCCGAGGCTTTGCAGCATGTCTGTGGAGAGTGCAATATATGTGGTGATGGCCCCTACAACTGCGCCGAGCATGATTCCCACGATGGGCACTATCAGTGATGACGTGAGTGAGACTCTGCGCAGGAAGAGGAAGAAGACCATTGTTCCGATGAAGGCTGCAACGACTGCGCCAATCATTCTGGTAGTTAGATTTGCACCGGGAAAAAGGATCATAACGAGGATGAGCCCGAGGCCTGCCCACTCTGTTGTACCTGTGGTTGTTGGTTCAACGAATCGGTTTTGGGTGAGAAGTTGCATGACAAGCCCGGACATTGCCATTGCTGCGCCTGCGAGCACGAGCGCTATGGTGCGTGGGATTCTGGTGATCTCGAATATTTCTTTTCCGAATTCACCATCGAAGATGTTGTACACACCGGTAAAGAGTGAGACGACGAGGAGTGCGAGTACTGCGAGTATGCCGAGGAGTAGTTTCCAGTCGAAGAGTTTTTTCCTTGTGTTCTGGATTGTATCGTCGAGTGCGGGCGGTGCGCTCATGTGTGAACTTTCGTCGTTTTTACAGCGGGACCCCGCCACTAAGTGTTGGACTTAGTGGCGGGGTTTGTTCAGCGTCAAATGTTACTTGGATTGTTCTAGCAGATCTGCGATTGCGTTGAAGAATTCAGTGTAAGTTTGGATGCCTTCGTTGAGGTATGTGTCTTCTGGCATGTAGACAACTTGAGCACTCTTAACTGCATTGACGTTTTTGAGGGCTTCTGAACCTTCAATAACCTCTGCTGCTGGTTGATAGTTTGCTTCTTTTTCAGTGAAGGCCGCATCACGGTCCATAACGAGGATGAGATCAGGGTTTGATTTCGCGATTGCTTCGACTGAGATGTCATCGCCTTGATGATCATCTGAGCCTTCAATTTCTAGTGCTGGTGTGAAGCCAAAGATGTCGAAGAGTGGGCCAAGCGTACGTCCGTTTGTTGGTGCTACGTAGCCAATTTCTCCGCCAGACACGGTTGCTGCAAGTACTTTTGATTCTGGCTTGTATGCGGCTTTCACTCGAGCAATTGATGCGTCGAGTGCTGCGTTGAGTTCTTCTGCTTCTTTTTGCTTACCGAATACTTCACCGAGAACTGTGGTTTGGCGTTTGAGTTCTGCATCAAAGGCTTCCCCCTCGCGTGGGTCTAGCGTCAAGATTGTTGCATCTGGAACTAGTGAAGCGATTTTTTCTTGGTGGCTTGCAAAACGTTGTCCGTTAATGATGAGTTGTGGGTCGACTGCTACAACTGCTTCAAGGTTTGGCTCATGGTGCAAACCAAGGTCAACGATTTCTTTGTTTGTTTTGTATGACACAGAGTCGTGCATGAGCGCGACGGCACCAGCAGCAAGATCAATGTCCCAGTCGGACAGGGTTTCGAAAGTACGGTTGTCTGTTGCGACAACTGAGGTTAGGGGGAGGTCAATGGTGTGTGATCCGTTGTTGTCTTCGATGGTGACGGAAGACCCGGAGGCTACTTCTGCTTTTTCGTCTGCTTTGGAGCTTGCGCATGCGGTGAGCGCTAGTGCTGCGATGGCACTGAATGCGATTCCACGGTACAGGCGGTTGCGGGTCATCGACTTTTCCTTTTCTCGGATTCTTGGTGGGGTTGCGGGCGCTAATTCCCTCTTCCCGCTCGATGGTTAGCCTAACCTAACTCATTTAAGAAACAACAGCGTTGTTTATAGAAAATGAGATAAGGATAGGCATTCACACATACCAAAACCCTGAAAAATGGCTAAAAATCAACGGTTTCCACACCGCAACCACCTGCTGTGAGGTGCCTCACTAGACTCCTGCTGGGGCTTTCTCCACCTGCGTATCCGTATTGTGCGCAGCCTCTAAGCCAAGACGTTTAGCATCTTTACGAGCAAGTTGCGCAACCATGGCAAGCCACTTCTCACGCTTTTGTGGCGTCGAAGTGCGCACTGGAGAAAAATACGTTGCCCCAACAGGCCGAATACCCACATAACGCATAAGCGCACGCTTTAACGATGCTCCCACTGCATTGCGGTACCACAGCGCGTTCCACAAAGGCGGCGCATCCATCGTCGAAATAATTCGACCGGTTTTACCGCTAAGCAGCCCCTTCGGGAACTTATCGGAGTAATCAAAACCGAAACCAGAAAGAAAAGTCTCATCGATGAACGACTTCATGACGCCCGGGTAAAGACCCCACCACTGAGGGAACACCCACACAATATGGTCAGCATTTTCAATGAGTGCCATATTTTTCTGTTGATCAGTTCGCAAGTGTTCACGACCAGATCGGGCACTTAGCTGCGCCCGCTGCGGCTGCACTGCAGGTGTTTCTTGCGCTAAATCAATAACGTCAACCTGTGCAGTATCTGCAAAAGAATCAATATATGTGCGTGCGATGCTGTGATTAAGCGAGTCAGAAATCGGGTGTCCGATAATCACAAGAACACGAGGAGTTTTAGACATAGAAAACCTCACTGGGTATGAACAGCATGAATAAGTCAGTGTGCGGAATTACTGGCATTGCGCGTCGTTCAGCGACTCTTCGAGCGCTTCAACCATCGCCCCCATGAGTTGAGCCATAAGCACCGGATCAAAACCAGCGCGAGTTCGCGCAAGCACGTTCCGCAACTCGTTTTCCAGTTCCGGCGATGCCTGCTCGACGAGTTGCGCCGCGCGAGGAGTCGTCGTCAGCATCAACTTTCGACCGTTTTTGGGATCCTGCACGACTCGCACGAGCCCTGCTTTCTCAAGCGCGGGAAGCCGCTTTGACACGGCAGCGCGGGAAATATTGAGGCATTCGGCCAAGCTTGTTGCGTCCGTTGGCTCGGTGCGGCTCAATACGAGAAGCAGGACGTACTGGTGGTATGTCAGATCAAAATGGTGCCGTAAATATCTCTCTGCGAGCGCTTCAATGAGAAGTGAAGCGCGTTGCGTTGATTCGGCTAGGTCTTGACCTAAGCGGCTATCACAGCTGGCTTCTGAGGGGTTTGTTTCTTCCACACTGAACAGTTAACCCGTTGACAGTTGATTTGTCAACGGGTTAACTGTTCGGGTTGCTGGGCTAGAATGAGACAGTACGTATCGATATAAGGACAAACATGAGGACCTCGGTCCCCCCAACTCGTCACCAAAACTTGGTAAAAATTAGGGTGACCGTAAACCTTTCTTTTGGAGAAGCCCGTGCGCATTGGAGTACCCAAAGAATCAGCCGTTGATCAGCGGCTTGTCGCGGCCACACCAAAAACGATCGAACAACTCAACAAACTCGGCTATGACGTAGTCGTCGAAACAGGCGCTGGAGAACAAGCCAGCATCACCGACGAGTCCTACATTATTGCTGGGGCAACCATTGTTGAGGCTTCGGACGTGTGGCAGTCAGACATCGTCATCACCGTTGACGCCCCCGCTCTGTCTCAACTGGCAGACATGAAAAAAGAGGCAGTTCTGATCTCCCGCCTCGACCCCGACGAATCCCCCACATTCGTGACCGCAGCACGAGACTCCGGCATCACCGCCCTAAACCTCATGTCGGTGCCTCGCATCTCGCGCGCTCAAGCGCTTGATGTTCTTTCAACCATGTCAAACGTGTCGGGTTACCGCGGCATTATCGAAGCCGCTGAAGCCTACGCTGGCATGTTTGGCGGGCAAGTAACTGCCGCCGGTTCTACCCCACCAGCCCGAGTCTTTGTGATCGGTGCAGGTGTCGCAGGTCTTGCAGCACTTGGCGCAGCAGGTTCACTCGGTGCAGAAGTTCGCGCCTACGATGTGCGCTCGGACGTTGCAGAGCAAATCGAATCCATGGGTGCAACCTACGTCTCCGTGGATGCTGCCGCACAAGAATCAGCTGACGGCTACGCGTCAACACTTACAGACGAGCAAGAAGCAGCAACGGCCAAGGTGTATGCCACGGAAAGCGCTGCAGCTGACGTGGTCGTAACAACTGCTTTGATCCGCGGTAAAGCCCCAATCACCATCACCGCCGAGATGGTTGCAGCCATGAAGCCCGGGTCAGTCATCGTTGACCTTGCCGCTTCTGGTGGGGGTAACTGTGAACTGACACAACCAGGCAAAAAAATTGTGACCGACAACGGTGTCACCATCATCGGTTACACCGACCTGCCCGGCCGCATGCCTAAACACACATCCCAGTTGTACGGCACCAACATCGTCAACCTGCTCAAACTCATGACGCCAGGTAAAGACGGCGAAATCGCCATCGACCTCGACGACGTTATTGTGCGCGGCATTACTGTCACCCACGACAACGACATTTTGTGGCCGCCACCGCCAGTACAAGTGTCCGCTGCTCCAACACCGCCACCTGCAACAGCGCCTGTTCCAGCTGTCACGGAAGCGCTGCCAGTGCAGCAGGCTCCAGCACCTAAGAAAAAGAACACGTCGCTGATCTGGTCGGGGATTGCCGCACTGGCTGTTATCGCAGCAGTGACCTTCTCAACGCCTTCCTTCACGTCGCACTTTACGGTGTTTGTGCTTGCCGTTGTGATTGGTTTCTACGTGATCTCAGGGGTCAGCCACGCGCTTCACACCCCGCTAATGGCGCAAACGAACGCAATTTCAGGGATCATCCTCGTGGGTGCACTCCTGCAATTAGGAAGCAACGACTGGGTCGTTACCGCTCTCGCGTTCTTTGCCGCCACGATAGCTTCGATCAACATCTTCGGTGGATTCTTGGTCACCGGACGCATGCTTGCAATGTTCAGAAAGGACGCATGACGTGGAGACCTTAACCCAACTCGTACATGCGGTCTATCTCATTGCTGCCGTACTGTTCATTTTGTCCCTCGCAGGGCTTTCCAAGCAGGAAACAGCACGCCTTGGCAACACCGCCGGAAAGCTCGGCATGGTGCTTGCTCTAGCCGCAACCATCACGCTAGCGCTCATCAACTCGGAACGTAACGCAGGTGTTACTGCTGCGCTTATCTTCTTAGCTCTTGGTATCGGTGCCGTTGCAGGTTCGTGGAAAGCACGTTCCGTTGAGATGACACAAATGCCAGAGATGATTGCGATCCTGCACTCATTCGTTGGTTTAGCTGCCGTTCTTGTCGGCTTCAACTCTTACCTCACCGACACTCACGGCGACGCCGTCCACCTCATCGAGGTGTACCTCGGCGTGTTCATTGGTGCAATCACATTCACCGGTTCAGTTGTTGCGTGGCTCAAACTTGCCGCAAAAATTAAATCTGCGCCGCTCACCTTGCCCGGCCGCCACTGGTTGAACGCCGGCGCTGTAGCCATCTCACTCGCCCTGATGGGCTGGTTCATTGCCGCCCCATCAATTTGGCCGCTCATCATCATGACGTTGCTTGCCTTATTCGTTGGCTGGCATCTTGTTATGGCTATCGGCGGCGGCGACATGCCAGTGGTTGTATCCATGCTCAACTCGTACTCAGGTTGGGCTGCCGCAGCCGCAGGTTTCATGCTCTCCAACGACCTGCTCATCGTGACCGGTGCGCTCGTCGGTTCATCCGGTGCGATCTTGTCCTACATCATGTGCAAAGCCATGAACCGTTCCTTCGTTTCCGTTATTCTTGGCGGTTTCGGAGCCGACGATTCAGGCGCACCATCAGGTGGGGCTGCTATTGAGGGTGAACACACCGAAATTAGTGCCGCAGAGGTTGCACAACTGCTAAAAGAAGCAGAAAACATCCTCATCACCCCCGGATACGGCATGGCCGTAGCGAAAGCCCAATATCCAGTGGCCGAATTGACCTCAAAACTTCGCGCAGAAGGCAAAAACGTCGTCTTCGGTGTGCACCCCGTCGCAGGGCGCCTACCAGGACACATGAACGTGCTCCTCGCCGAAGCAAAAGTTCCTTACGACATCGTTGAAGAACTTGAAGAAGTCAACGAAGAAATGTCCACCACGGATGTTGTGCTCGTCATCGGCGCCAACGACACCGTGAACCCTGCAGCAGAAGACGACCCTTCGTCGCCCATTGCAGGAATGCCAGTCATCCAAGTATGGAAAGCCGGCAAAGTCATCGTGTTCAAACGCTCCATGGCTGTCGGATACGCGGGCGTGCAAAACCCGCTGTTCTTCAAAGAAAACACATCCATGCTGTTTGGTGACGCCAAAGACCGTGTAGAAGACATCGTCAAAGCACTCTAAACATGTGGCCCTCGCGCATGAGGGCTTCAGTCGGTTTCTCTGTCACGTTCAGTGCAGCCGACTGTAAAAGAAGGTCCGGGGATTCACCTCCCCCGGACCTTCTTCGTTTCTTCTCCACAGTTTTCTACCTGTGAGCATTCCCTTGTTAGACGCGCATCAGTAATAGAAACATTGAGGTGCGATAACCTGCGCAAACTACCTGCACCTAGTGATTTCGTGTTTTATCGCTAGACTCAAATCACCCAATACGCGGGTATATATAACATGGTGCGCATCTGCTCTTAGAAATGACGGAACATGAATACACGACTTGCCACCCTCACAGGTTCACTGTTCGTTTTATACGGCTTGGTTTACCCAATACCCTCGATCACTCGGCAACAGATGCGAGTCCCCGTCGATTTAGCAGAATCAATTACTGTTCACGAAACTTCAAGTTCATGGCTAATCGCAGCAGATGCAACGTTCACGGCTAAGGCTTCTGGCATCGGCCTATTTGCAACAGAGCAAACAACCATCGGGGTTATCGCTCTTACTATTGGGTTTGTCATTCTTGTGGGCAGGTTCGATTACGTCCGCTCACAAACACGCCACGGACGCCCTGGCCTATGGACTGCAATCGCTTTAATCGTCGGCGGCTTTGTGCCAGAAGCTGTTATGCGCGCAATCGACACCGCGGCGTTAACAGGTCACGACATTCCCGGCGAGCTCGCATTTCGCACGCCCGTTCAATGCACTCTACTCATGTCACTACTTGGTGTCGCATTGCTGATAATGCGCCGAACACACCCGATGCTTTTCGTCAGTAATAGCAGGCCAGCTCCTGACATAAACATGAAAACGGATGTGAGGTGATCGCATGAAAAGTGTCGCCCTAGCAGCGGCAGTCGCTTGTTTACTTACAGCGTGTAGTTCCGGGAACACTTCAAAGCCACTCATCGTAGACAGTGCGAACGGGACGCACCTGCTTGTGTCGTCGGTAAGTGGCGAAGGCATGGATGCGAGCCTGTCTGGCACGCTAGAAGCCGGCCCCGGGAACTGTTTGTATCTGACAAACGGAAACAATCACGACCTCATCATCTGGCCGGCCGGAACACAGTTCTCTACCGACGAATCAGCCGTCAAAATACCAGGAGCCGCTCCGCTCACGATCGGCACCCAGATCGCTGTAGGTGGCGGAAGCACCACAGCAAACAACGAGTCATACCCGTCCATCCCCGCAAGTTGCCTTACTGACACGGTAGTGATCGTGAACTAAAAGGCTCGTCGTGCACCGTTCAAAGAGAAGCCTAACCAGTGCTGTCACAGGCGTCGCGAGTACGCTTAGTTTTATGACTGATGATCGCGAACTCAGCAAGAGCAAGCAAGAGCGCCTCGAAAAACAGCGGCGCATTCAACAAGCCAACTGGTTCCTTGGCGGAATCTTGTTTGTTGTGTGTGCGGCAGCGGGAAACGCCCTATCTGCCGCAACAACACACAAAGTTTTCCTATTCGGCGGCATCGTCATCGGTGCTGCCCTGTTTTGGGCAGTCAACAAGTTCGCTAAATAAACGAACCGCACACGCATGCATGCGTGTGCGGTTGTGCGCTTATGCGTCGATGCGGTTTGGGCCTTCCTGCCATGCCGTCCACGCAGACGTCAAAATGTCTTCGAGGTTCTTCTCAGCTTCCCAACCAAATACCTCGTTAATGCGTTGGGACGAGCCCACAAGGTGTGGCGGGTCCCCTGCACGGCGTTCGCGGATCTCTGCTTGAATGTCGAGCCCTGAAGCGGCTGCTAGGCCGTCAATGATCTGGCGAACAGACGTGCCCTCCCCTGTTCCTACGTTAAATACGTCGTAGGGGCGTTCGTCACGCTTCAAGTAGTCCAGTGCAGCCACGTGCGCTTTAGCGAGGTCAAGCACGTGAATGTAGTCACGCACGCATGTTCCGTCTGGGGTGTCGTAGTCGGCACCAAAAATCAGTGGCGCTTTCCCTTGCGCAACACGATCTAGCACCATCGGAATGAGGTTGAGGATTGCTGGATCACCCAAGTCGTCCCAGCCTGATCCTGCCACGTTGAAGTAACGCAAACCAGCGAAACGCAGGCCCCACGCTTTTCCTGCCGCGCGACCCATCCACTCACCAATGAGTTTTGTCTCGCCGTACGGGTTGATTGGTTTCATCACGACGTCTTCTTCAACGACAGGAACTGGTGGCATGCCGTATGTTGCCGCAGACGACGAAAAGACGAGGTCGCGTGTTCCAGAGTTCTCCATCGCCTGAATAACGTTTGCTAGCCCGTTGATGTTCTGGTGGTAGTAGAACGCTGGACGGGCAACAGACTCGCCAACCTGCTTTTGTGCAGCAAAGTGGATGACAGCTGTCGTGTTGTACTTCTTCATGGTTTCGGTAAGAACCTCAACCGCGTTTTCTCCAGCAACGTCCAGTTCAACAAGAGGAGCACCACCGATCCGGTCGCTGCGTCCCGTTGAAAGGTCGTCAACAACAACTACGTCAGTGTTTTGCTCTTGGAGCACACGTACAACGTGTGCGCCAATGTAACCGGCCCCACCAGCAACTAGAACTGTCATGTCTTTCAGCATCCAATCTGTCTACGAACACGCATTCGTGATGTGTGTTCCATATTACGACCACCCCAGTTCGTGGAGGCGCTCATCATCGATTCCGAAGTAATGAGCAACCTCATGAACTACTGTGACGAGCACCTCTTTTATGACTTCTTCAACGCTTGAGCACATGCGTAAAGTTGGGTTTCGATAGATGATGATCCTGTCTGGGAGGGCTCCTGCAGCCCATCCTAGATCGCGTTCCGTGAGCGGCACACCATCGTAAATTCCCAGTAAATCTGGGGTTTCTTGGGGTGGTTCGACCTCAATCAGCACCACTACGTTATCGATTTTTTCAATCACTTCGAGGGGCAACTGATCCAGTGCGTCAGAGACTGCAGTCTCGAAATCTTCAGGGGTCATTTCCACCATGAAGACATCCTCTCAAACATTCGTTTTGCATTTCCCCCCGGTTTACCCATATGCTTTTCGAGCAACGACAACAGAGCGAAAGTTCTGAAAGCGAAGCAAAAGTTCTAGCCCCCATCGTCTAGTGGCCTAGGACGCCGCCCTTTCACGGCGGTAACACGGGTTCGAATCCCGTTGGGGGTACCAACCGATTTCTTTCGGTTAAGGCAAGGCCTTATATAAGGCCCCGTAGCGCAGTTGGTTAGCGCGCCGCCCTGTCACGGCGGAGGTCGCGGGTTCAAGTCCCGTCGGGGTCGCACATTAAACACATGTTTGATGAAACGGTCTAGATTGACATCTAGGCCCCGTAGCGCAGTTGGTTAGCGCGCCGCCCTGTCACGGCGGAGGTCGCGGGTTCAAGTCCCGTCGGGGTCGCTGATCACACTATGCGTGATCTTGGCTCTGTAGCTCAGTTGGTAGAGCGTTCGACTGAAAATCGAAAGGTCACCGGATCGATGCCGGTCGGAGCCACACATAAAGTAAGGCCCTCAGGAAACTGAGGGCCTTACTTGTTTCTGGTGAACATGTAGAACGAAAAGTAACAACACTAGACAAGATTTTAAACAAAACAGCCAGTTATGTGTCACAAAGCCCTTGGATTTTAAACAAAACCGGGCTTATTGTTTAATCATGGACCTCAATGTTTTCGTTGATAACAAGATGGGATCACTTGTCCCAATCACAGGAACCGACCCTTTTCTCGGCGAATGGTCCCATCGCGCTTTTGTTCCAGCGCCTTTGCCTAAGGAAACACCTGCTTTAACAAACCGGACCTATCTAGCAGTTTCAAACACGCGCGCAGCATTAAGCGCTCTCGACAATACAGCGCGTCAACTTCCAAACCCGCAACTGTTCCGCAACCCTGCACTACGCCGTGAAGCACAAAGCACATCAGCACTTGAAGGAACATATGCGCCACTTGAATCTGTATTAACTGCTGATGAAGAAACACAACGGTCACCAGAAATGATCGAGATCATGAATTACGTGACTATGGCCTCTTTTGGTTTTAATCATGTGCTTCAAAAGCGACCGTTCTCTGTTTCATTCCTCAATAATTTGCAGGGCCTTCTGATGCAACGAGGCCCTTTAGAGAACGAATCAGGCGACATACGTTCGACACAGGTTGTTATTGGACGCAGATCGAACGCAACCGCTGGCGGGTTTCCAGTGCACGGATCACGTTTTATTCCACCACCTCCAGGAATAGATTTAGAAGCTGCTCTTCGTGACCTTACAGACTGGATGAATACTGACCATAAAAAAGAAATCGATCCAGTTGTAGCCGCGGCAATGGCACACTACCAATTTGAGACACTACATCCATACCGAGATGGAAATGGGCGTCTCGGCAGATTTTTGATCGTGTCTCAATTACTACGTGATGATGTTCTGTCTGAACCCACGCTAACCGTTTCTCCGTGGTTCGAAGCACGTCGTGTCGAGTACTATGACCGTTTACTTGCTGTCAGCACTGACGGAAACTGGGACAGTTTTATCAGGTTCTTTGCGCAGGGTATTGAAGCAGCAGCGACTCAAACCCTCCACCATATGCAGTCGCTCATTGCCGTGCAGCATGAACTTAAAGAGGTCCTTCGTACACATAAGGTTCGCGCTGATTCCGCATACCAACTTGTTGACTTCGCAATTGGCAACCCGTCCTTCACAATCAGGAAAGCCCAGAATTCACTATCGCTCAGCTACCAAGGCGTTCGTCGCATAATCAACATTCTTGTAGATCTTGGCCTGCTAGCGCGGGTGCAATTATCGGGGTCTGATCGCTTCTTCGCTCCACGAGTGCTTTCTGTCCTTATGGGGTAACTAATTCATAAAGGTCATCGGATCGATGCCGGTCGGAGCCACACAAGACCCTCAGTTTCCTGAGGGTCTTACTGTTTTTCTAACGCGCAGACCGCATTAAAGCGCCGTAGTGTGAGCAGATGACAACCACTATTCATTACTCGTTCCTGCCCCACCTCGACGCTGAGGCTTCGCTTGGGTTCTACCGTGATCTCCTCGAGTTTGAGGTGCGGCAAGATGTCGGATACGAAAACATGCGTTGGATAACGTTAGGCCCTGCCAACCAGCCAGAAACTTCCATCGTGTTGACTCCGCCGGCGCTCGACCCAAATCTGACTGACACCGAACGCGACACCATTTTGTCCCTCATCACAAACGGACAGTATGCGATGCTCACGCTCGGTTCAGACGACGTTGACAGCTTGTTTACCCGCCTTAAGAACGGCGGTGCAACAGTCATCCAAGAGCCAACTGATCAGGATTATGGTGTGCGTGATTGTGCGTTTCGTGACCCTGCAGGAAACGTTATCCGCATCAATCAAACCTGATTAGGGCTGCTGTTTCGTGTCGTTATGAAACCAATCCAACAGGTCGTGGCTGCATCGAACTACTTGTTCACGCCATGTCAGTACGGCTCCGTCTTGCGCTGAGTCAGAAACTGCTTTCACTACGCGTATTGGGACGCCATATTGTTGGCACACCCATATGTATACGTAGGTTTCCATGTCGACGAGGGACGCGCCGAGCCCACGGATCGCGTCCACTCGGGCTGTGTCTTGCACAAAAAGGTCACCGGTGGCGATGATGACTCCGTCGCGCCCGGTTTCTACTTTGTGTGGCATCGCCATATGATGCCCGACTGCTCCGGCAAGGTCTTCCACGTCATGCTGTACGGCGCCAGCGATCTCGTACACGCCAGCTGGCAGGTGCTCGTCAATTAAACCGGCGGTTCCCAATACGAGAACTTCGTCGTATGTGCCCCGTTCAAGTGCACGCGTCAGCTCAAGTGCGGCATTCAATTTACCAATTCGAGTAATCAAACGGTCATATCCGGGAATACTGTCTGGAAAAGCTTCAAGTTCGATTTCTAACGCTGCGACAAGCAATTTCATGGCACACATCGTCTCATAAAGCCCATGATTTCAACGATGTGAAATAACTCCAATGCACACAGTGTGAACAGTCACATCAAGAATTTGTGACAGACAGTTAGCATTAACCCATGTCCACACCAAAGAATGCCCAAGCAGCGGACGTTGCAGGTCGCCGTGAAGCAGAGCAAGAAATGCCTGCGGTCATGCGCGCCGATGTGAACCTCCTTGGCACACTACTCGGGCAAGTTTTGCGGGAAACAAACTCGCCTGGCTTGTTTGAAGATGTTGAGCGGCTCCGCCTCGCGACGATCGACGCATACACGGATCCAACCACAGAGGCTTTTGAACGAGCAGTAGCAGTCGTCGAATCTTTCTCGACTAAGCGCGCAAACGAAGTTGCCCGCGCGTTCACCTGCTACTTCCACTTGGTGAACCTTGCCGAAGAGCACCACCGAGTTCGTTCGCTTCGTTTCCGCGACGAAGAAGCCAACTTCCCCAAGAAACGTGGGGCAGTCGCTGAGGCCTTTGCAAATCTTTCCAACGAAATTGGAGAAGACAAAGCCCTTGAACGCCTCCAAGCTTTAAGGTTCCACCCCGTATTTACGGCGCACCCGACTGAGGCTCGTCGTCGTGCAGTGTCTACCGCGATTCGCCGCATCTCTGTTCTCTTAGATGACATAGAAGCCGTGTCTTCTGGTGGGACCGAACATACTCGCATCACCAACAAACTCATTGAAGAGATTGACACCCTGTGGCGCACAGCCCCTCTACGTTCGGAAAAGCCGACACCTGAGGCTGAAGTTCGCGCTGTTATGGCCGTGTTTGACGACACCCTCTTCACTGCCGTACCTAACATGTACTCGCGCATCAACAACACCATTCAAGGTGAAACGTCTGGTCGCGTAAAGCCTGTTGTTACACCATTCTTGCGTCTCGGGTCATGGGTGGGTGGTGACCGTGACGGTAACCCATTCGTTACCGCTAAGGTCACTCGTACAGCAGCAAGCATCGCCAGCGAGCACGTACTTATTGGTTTAGAGCGCGTTGCTTTGCGGGTTGGGCGCAGCCTCACCGTTGATGGTGAAACAACTCCACCAACCGATGAAGTTCAGGCTTTGTGGGCGCGACTACGCAACGCCGACGAAGATGCTGCCCTCGACATCGTCAAGCGTTCCCCTATGGAACCGCACCGTCACGTGATGCTGCTGATTGCACGCCGCATCTCAGCGACCAAAAAACGTAACGCAGACCTTGCGTACACGACTCCAGAATTACTGCTTGCTGACCTGCGTACCGTGCAAGAATCGCTCATTGCTGGTGGGGCACACCGCCAAGCATACGGGCAGCTGCAGCACCTCATTTGGCAGGTTGAAACGTATGGTTTCCACCTCACCGAACTCGAATGCCGTCAGCACTCTGCCGTGCACCGCAAGGTTCTTGCTGAACTCGAATCTGGTGAACCACTCAGCGAACAAGCTGAAGAGGTCCTAGAAGTTTTCCGCACAATCAGCTTCATCCAAGAACGCTACGGTCTTCAGGCTGCAGGACGTTACATCGTGTCCTTTACGACGTCCGCTCAGGACCTCGCAAACGTGTACACGCTTGCTCGTGCTGCTGTTGGACAGCATGGCACACTGCCAGTACTCGACGTCGTGCCACTGTTTGAAACCTTCGATGATCTTCAGGCTGCACCTGAAGTCATGAATGAGGTCTTGAGCGAGCCACAGTATGCTGCCCGTCTTGAGGAGACGGGCCGCAAAGTTGAGGTCATGCTCGGCTACTCTGACTCGTCGAAAGATGTCGGTCCTGTTGCGGCAACACTTGCCCTGTATGAGGCACAAGAAAAAATTGCTACCTGGGCGCAAAACAACAACATTGAGCTCACTCTGTTCCACGGACGTGGTGGAGCACTTGGGCGTGGTGGCGGCCCAGCCAACAGCGCTGTGCTCGCCCAGCCACCGCATTCTGTAGATGGCCGGTTCAAGCTCACTGAGCAAGGTGAGGTTATCTTCGCCCGCTACGGCAACTCCGAAATTGCGATCCGTCACGTAGATCAGGTTGCGGGAGCGATTTTGCAGGCGTCTGCGCCGTCCAACGAAGAACGCAACAGTGCCGCGGCACAAAAGTTTGCTTCAGTTGCTCAAACAATGGCGCAGTCTTCACGCGAACACTTCTATTCGCTTGTTAAAGCCGACGGGTTTGCGCCGTGGTTTGCCACGGTCACCCCCATGGAAGAAATCGGGTTGCTTGCGTTAGGTTCACGTCCTGCTCGTCGTGGATTGTCTGTTGAGTCGCTTGAAGACTTGCGTGCGATCCCTTGGGTATTCGCGTGGAGCCAAGCCCGAATCAACCTTGCAGGCTGGTTTGGTCTTGGTACTGCGTTGGAAACCGTGGGAGATCTCGACCTCTTGCAAGAGGCCTACCGTGAGTGGCCGTTGTTCCGAACCATGATCGACAACGTCGCTATGAGTTTGGCAAAAACCGATGACCGGATCGCACACAACTATCTTTCCCTTGGGGATCGGGCTGATTTGTCGGGGCTTGTACTCGACGAAATGGCTTTGACTCGCGCATGGGTGGTACGGATCGTTGGTGGCGAAGAACTCCTCGCAAACAAGCCTGTACTGCAACGAGCAGTGAAGCTGCGTAGCCCTTACGTGGATGCGCTGTCGTTGTTGCAGTTACGTGCGCTAAGAGCATTGCGTTCACAAGACATCAGCGTTGAAACAGACCCTGAAGTTCAGCGTTTGTTGCTGTTGTCTGTGTCTGGTGTTTCTGCTGGACTGCAAAACACTGGATAAATTTTCTGCTGTGGTGGCGTCCATTTTTATGGGCGCCACCACTTTTTTGTTTTATGCTCACCCAAATTTTCTGGATGCTATCTGCGCGGCCACTTGCATGATCGCGAAATGCGCGGTTGAGTAAGTTAGCGGAACGTTTAGTGTCAAGGGTTTGGAGTGATCATATGGCCGATCAAAGTGCGGCTCCTCAACAGGAGCCTCAATCAGAGCCGGAATCAGCGTCTACTCGGCGTGCGTCTATCGGCGAACTCATCGCTCAAGTCTCTGAACAGTTTTCTCGTTTGGTTCGCGCCGAAATCGCTGCCCTCAAAGCTGAGATGGCACAAAAAGCTGCTAAAACAGGTCTCGCAATTGGCTTGTTTGTTGGTGCGGGCGTTTTTGCGTTATATGGGCTTGGCTACTTGTTTTTTGCCGGCTATCAGGGGTTCGCGAACCTTGTATCGCCGTGGGCTGCCGCGTTACTTACTGCGTTGGCGATCTTCCTGATCTGTTCAATACTTGTCGCTGTTGGCAAGAAAACCCTTGACCGTAACACTCCCCCAATTCCTAGCGAGACCATTCAGCAAATGAAGGATGACGTGTCAGCGATTAAGGATGGCCTCAAATGAGTGACGTACGAAAAACTAACCCCGAGGTTCAGGCTGCTCGTGACGAACTTGCTGCTGCCCTTGACGAGCTTATCTCGCGTGTGACACCACGCAATGTTGTCCATGACATCACTTCTGCAACAAAGTTGGCGGCTTCAGACGCTGCATCTTTTGTGACTGGCGGAGGGCTTCCACACGAAGAGCATTCCCCACGCCGTTCACGTAATGCAAAGATTTTGTTAGGCGTTGCTGCTGGCGGTGCTGCCCTACTTGTCTTATCGGTTTTAACTGCACGCAGAAAGTAGCGTGTAACGGCTCATAGCCGTGAGTGGAATATATTGTGGCTGTTAGTAAGTCTGGGTTGTCTGTTCGTTCGCGCCTGCTGGTGGGAATGATTGTTTTAGTAACGGTTGTTTTAGCGGCTGCATCAGTCACTTTGTATGTGTTACAGCATCGCGCCATGGTTACTCGAATTGATGATTCGTTAAAGCATTCGGTGCGTTCTTTTAATGTCTTGGTCAACTCTGGAGTGGACCCGCGAACTGGCGAACCTTTTGCGTCGACGGTTGACCTCATGTATGTCGCATTGCAGTCGACATTGCCTGATACGAATGAGGGCATGATCGCCACGTTAGGTAATACGACGAGGTGGACGGCCCCTGACGGTGCCGAGGTTCGGTTAGAAGACGATCCCGAATTTTTGTCGTGGGCAGTTAATTCTGCGCTTGCTACAGACGCCGTGTATTTGCGTACGGTTCACACCACTTCTACGTCGTATCGAGCGGTTGTGTTGCGTGCGCGTATAGCGTCATCAAACGATATTGGTCGAGTTGTTTTCGCATATGACCTTGATGCTGAACGCTCAGAGCTAAACGCTACCTTTTTGCCTTTCGTGTGGGTGAGTTCTGGGCTTCTTGCGTTAGCTGCAGTGTGTGCGTGGTTTATTGTAGGCCGGCTGCTTCGTCCGGTCAGTGTGCTGCGCGAAACCGCCCAGCACATCACTGAAACCGATTTAACACGTCGTATTGCTGTGTCTGGCACAGATGACCTTGCGGAGTTGTCTCGCACGTTTAACTCCATGCTTGATCGCGTAGAAGCCGCTGTTGATTCGAATAAGCGACTCGTCGACGATGTTGGTCATGAACTGCGCACACCTGTCACTATTATTCGCGGCAATTTAGAGCTGCTTGATCCCACAGACGTTGATGATGTGCGTACCACTCGTGAGATTGCTCTTGACGAGTTGGATCGTATGTCTGTTTTGATCAGTGATCTTCTGTTGTTGGCTAAGTCTGACCACAACGATTTTTTACGTTTAGCGCCTGTGCACGTTGACGATGTGGTTGATGAGGTTGCGGTTAAAGCTGAGCTTCTTGGGGATCGTGTTTGGGTTCGTCGCGGCTCATCACAAGCGGTTGTTTTAGCTGATAAACAACGGTTAACTCAAGCGTTGTTACAGTTATGCGAGAACGCTGTGAAGTATTCACAGCCTGGTTCAACTGTGACGCTTGAGTTGGACCACACTGATAACCATGTTGTGATCTCGGTTATCGACGAAGGTATTGGTGTGTCTGAGGACGATCAGACACACATTTTTGCACGATTCGTGAGGGGGACGAATGTGTCTGGTATTACTGGTTCTGGTTTAGGTTTAGCTATTGTTTCGGCAATAGTTGACGCCCATGATGGGGCCTTATCGGTGTCGTCGACGCCCGGTGAAGGCTCTGCTTTTTCCGTAAGTTTGAAACCTTTACACGATGGTGATGCTGTGGGACTGGACGCGCGCACTTCATGAACCGCATTTTGATTGTTGAAGACGAAACACGCATCAGTTCACTTCTTGTGAAAGGTTTCCAAGCCGCTAGTTATCGTCCGTTTGCTGTTGCGTCAGCGCATGAAGCAAGCATTGCATTGGGTGCAGGCGATTTTGATGTGATCATCCTTGATATTGGTTTACCTGACGAAAACGGTTTGGATTTTTTGTCACGTATTCGTCTTCAAGGGGTAGACATTCCGGTCATTGTTTTAACTGCGCGCACTAGCATTGATGACACTGTCGCAAGTTTAGAAGGTGGCGCCGACGACTACATGGCTAAGCCTTTTCGGTTCGAAGAGTTGCTTGCTCGAGTGAAGTTGCGCCTGCGCGCAGAGCCTACCGTGGCGATACCTGACGACACCGAACTCGTGAACGGCCCGCTGCGGCTCGAATTATTGACTCGTCGAGTATTCCTCCATGGTAAAGAAATCGATCTCTCAGCGCGCGAATTTGCCCTTGCAGAGACGTTCTTACGCAATGTTGATCTTGTTTTATCGCGCGACCAGCTTTTGTCGCTGGTGTGGGGGTTTGATTTTGACCCAAGTTCTAATGTTGTGGACGTGTATGTGCGGTATGTGCGCAATAAAATCGGGCACGAATGGTTTGTGACTGTACGAGGTGTTGGCTATCGAATGCCGGCCGCCCACACGTTGAGCACTTTTTCGTCCCCTGTATAAAAAGAAGCGACCCCACGATCCGCCAGGATCTCGTGGGGCCGCGGCCTTTGTGGGGCGGGGCTATCGTGTTGTATCAGCCTTAGTTTCTGCTGCTTCGTCTGGGCTTGGTGCAGACGGAGCTGAGGGTGCAGAAGGCGCACTAGTTGCTTGATCAGACGATGCGTTGTCATCTGAGGAGCCAGCTGATGCCGGTGATTGTGCTGATACTGCGCTCTTTGGTGAAACCGGTGAGTTCGCACTCGCTGGTGACACAGCGCTCTTTGTTTCTGGCGATGCTGGTGATTGCGCTGATACAGCGGTCTTTGCTGTTTGTGCCGAGACTGCGCTCTTTGGTGAAACTGGTGAGTTTGCGCTTACGGGTGATGCAGCCGAGACCATGGTCTGACCTGTAGTGTCAGTTGGGCTTGGGGTGGCGGGTGTTTCCTGTGCGGTTGGCGTAGCCGCTGGAGCAACTGTTGCTTGCGCGGTTGCCTCGTGTGTTTGTGTAGCTTGAGAAACTTGAACTGTTTCTTCAACCTTTGAATCTTCTGGGCTTGTTACTGCACTAGCCGCTGCGACGGTTCCGGTTACGGCTGCAAGCCCAATGGCTCCGCTCATAACCCATACTGTTGGGACCTTCATTCTGGTCTCCTTTCACATGTCACCGCTGGGGGTGGATAGATCGTGCATGCTCTACTCAACATTGAACGTTCATTGAGGGATCAATGTTGATGTCTCTACTGTGCAGCATGCACATGAGCGGAACAGGAGAGAACAATGAGAAGGCTCTCATAGAGCAGGGCTGTCTCCCAGAAGTACACGAATGCAGCGCATCAATACTATAAGTTGTTTCGCTGAGTTAAGTCGGTCCTAGTACCCCAACTCTACTCAACATAGATTCGGCAAGAGCTAACCGCTGTTCTGCGTAGTCTTCCCACATGGGGTTTTCTTCGTCGCGCGCTCCTGCTACGAGCGTCAAAATTACCGATGCGGTACGCGCATATAACCCTGCCACTGTGATGCCTTGTGACTGCAGATAGTATGCAAAATCCGCTAAATATTCGTCTACATAGGCGGGTACGTGTGCGTATCGTGGGTCAAGTGTGGGTAGCACCGCTAGGTGTCCAATAAAGCAGGCTAGGTCGTCGATAAGATATCCCGGTCCAGCCGAATCGATATCGATGAGTCCTGATATTTCTCCATTGCGTACAAAGAGATTAGCTTCATAGAAGTCCCCATGATTTGGGACGAGCGGGCCACGCTCAGCATTGTGCAGGACTGCTTCAATGTGAGCGACTAGTGTGTCTATACGCACAGATTGATCAGGAATGGCTGTTTTTGCTGCGTGTGCATACCAGCCGAGGCGGTCTGTCCACGCTGGGCGTCCAGGCATGGTGGCTAATTCTTGTGGGAAGGCGTTCAGTACCGCAATGATTTGTGCGCCGGTGATTGGACGAACTCGCGAGTTCATGATGGCTTGGGCTAAAGGCACTCCAGACACTGTTGTCAGGGCAACAACCTCATCTATTGGTTCGCCTATGAGTTGGGGTACTGGCGCTCCTGCATCTTGCAGGAGGCGGTGTTTACGCCACAGCAGTTGGGCGTCTTTTCGTAACACTTTTAAAAATATTTGCCCGACAGGTTCAGCAAATTGCGCTTTTAAGACGGCTCGGCGTAGGGGCCTATACGCGATGGTTTCTAGATCTATAAGGTCTGCGCCTTGTCCCCAGATGCGTTGCACGTTTTCGGGGATGCTTGCTGCTGGCAGGCCTACAAGCCCTGGGTCAAAGGGGTGTTCCCATAGGGCGAGGTCGCCGCGCTCGGAAGACATGCGCACAATGCTTCCGGTGTCTTCTGGCAGGGATTCTGAGGTTGCGACGAGGTAAACAGCGGTTGTAAGGGGTTGTGCAGCTGCCGCTGCGGTGCCGGCTGGTGGCTGTGAGGGTGGATCGCTTGGGAGTACTTCAAAGAGTCCTGAGACGCCTGCACCGGGCCTGTGGTGCAATTCCACTAATGATGCGCGTTTAGCGACTCCTGTGGATTGGTACATTCCTTCGATGAGTTCGATTATTTCTGTGGACGAGAAGAACTCGACTTGCTCCGCCTCACTCCACTGCGTTGTGTGCGCACTCATGCAATCCCCTTTTTGCGTTTATGCCATTGTGAGCCGAGATATAGCACTGAACGCAACTTGAGTCACGCGCTGTCCAACACATATATGTGCTGTTTGTGTGCGTGTTGTATATAAAAACTGCCGACCCGGAAAACCGAGTCGGCAGTTATACACAACGCTAATACCCTGTATCGTATCGATACGACAGTATTAGTTGTCTGGGTGCTTCTCCTTGTAAAAAGGAAGATCTTCTTCAGGAACAATCATTCCTGAGTTCTCAAGAAGCGTGTGAACCTCTGATTCACGGTAGCGTCGGTGGCCTCCAAGAGTACGTATCGAGGAGAGCTTCCCCGGCTTTTGCCCAGCGAGTGACCGTCTTTGGGTCTACTCGGAACATTGAAGCTACTTCTGCTGGTGTCAGTAGAACTTCTGATTCGCCATGGTTTATTGACATAATGCACCTTCCCCCGCAATGATCCGGCTCTATGGGGTTAGAGCTGCGCGATCAAATCATTACGATTTATCCATTATTCCAGCGCATTCTTTTCGGTTGGCAAGTGATGCGGGTGAAATATCTCACAGACCTTGAGATTTCAACCAATTGTGGCGCGACGGGCGGCCTCTCGTGGTTTCGCCACTAGAAAAACACACTTTTCGAGTAGTATTCGACGAGGGTTTCCATGTACGGTTATCCCACGAACAGATTTATTTGAACACGGGGCCGCCCGTTCGCCGGAGCCGCCTCGCATCTACGTTGAGGGGGTCGGAGCCATGGGCCGCGGCCGTCAGAAGGCAAAGCAAACAAAGGTTGCACGCCAGTTAAAGTATGCAAGCTTTGAACCTAACTACAAGGCGCTTGAGCGTGAACTTGGTGGTGGTCGTCAGTCCGACGTCGCCACGGATTCTCGCCACGACAGTGACTATGCCAACTACGACGACGAGAACGATCCATACTCGGACTGGTCGGACGAGCGCAAGTAACTCCACCTGAAACTTCTTAATCTCATCACCATGAAGGCTTTCGCCCACATGGTGGGATTTTGTTGTTTCAACATGTAGGAATTGGAGATCTCGGTGGTGGTTCGCCCCACCGAGATTTCGTCGTACCCAATAAAACGACTTCTAAGACAACGCTGTATACACACGAGTGGGGCGGACTGCGCAATGCAATCCGCCCCACTCGTTTACGTCTTATGAGAAACGCATTCAGCCCTGATTAACGGTACTGTCCAGTCAACCGAACAGCACCGCCCTCAACGCCTTTCGCGCCACGGATAAGGTCTGCGTGCGCAGCCTCATCAACGTCTGCACCAACCGTACCGAGAATCCATGATTCCACGCCCAACTCACTGAGCTTCGCGAGAGCACTGTCTGCACCCTCACGGCCCACAATGGCGATCATTCCGATACCGAGGTTGAGTGTGTGCTCAATGTCGTTCCATGGAACATTACCTAGCTCACGCATCACCTTAAACACTGCAGGAACTTCCCACGCGTCACGAGCGATGGTTGCACTCAGTCCCGCAGGAATAACACGTGCCAAGTTTTGAGCGATACCGCCACCAGTTACGTGCGAGAACGCATGCACTTCAGCAGCCTCGTCTTCGGCCAAAGCAAGGCAGTCAGACGAATACACACGTGTAGGTTCAAGAAGTTCCTCACCTAGCGTGCGACCAAACTCTTCAACGTTACGGCCCAATTCCCAGCCTGCGTGCTTAATAACAGCACGAACAAGTGAGTACCCATTGGAGTGAATACCAGACGACGCCATAGCAATAACAACATCGCCGTCAACAACACGATGTGGGCCTAGCAAACGGTCTGCTTCAACAACACCAACCGCCGCACCTGCAACATCGTATTCGTCTGGGGCAAGCAGTCCTGGGTGTTCTGCTGTTTCGCCACCAACCAGTGCAGTACCAGCAACGGTGCACGCTTCAGCGATCCCTCGAACAATGTCTGCGACACGCTCTGGAACAACCTTGCCGGTAGCGATGTAGTCAGTCATCACTAACGGCTTTGCACCACACACCACGATGTCGTCAACGACCATACCGACAAGGTCGAAACCGATCGTGTCGTGCTTGTCTAAAGCCTGAGCAATAGCAACTTTGGTGCCCACACCATCAGTGGATGATGCGAGAAGCGGACGGTCATAGTTTTTGAGCTCTGAAGCATCGAAAAGCCCAGCAAATCCGCCAACACCTCCCACAACGTTCGGGCCGTGCGTCTGGGCGACGGCTGCTTTCATCAGTTCGACGGCGCGGTCTCCTGCTGCCGTGTCGACACCTGCTGCTGCATACGTGATGCCGTCAGTCACTGCGACTCCAAACGAAGGTAGATATGTTCAAAACTCATGGTTGTTCAAGCGCGGTATTACCACCTTGTGAGGCAGTAATGGAGGCTAAGCCGTCTTCTGGAGCACCCAACGTAGCGGGCTTTTCCAACAAGTGCTTGCCTAATGCGTCGTCCTCGGGCAAAGCTATTGGGTATGTTCCGTCAAAGCATGCCGTGCACAGTTGCTTACGTGGTTGTTCCGTAGCCTCAATCATCGCGTCCAAGGAAATGTATCCCAGTGAATCTGCGCCTAAAGACGCCGCGATTTCGTTAGCATCAAGTCCGTTTGCGATAAGTTCTGCCCGTGAAGCAAAGTCGATTCCGTAAAAGCACGGCCATTTCACTGGTGGTGCAGAGATTCGAATATGCACCTCTGCAGCACCCGCTTCACGCAGCATCCGGACGAGAGCGCGTTGCGTGTTTCCACGCACGATTGAGTCGTCAACAACAACGAGACGTTTACCTCTGATGACTTCGCGTAGTGGGTTTAGTTTGAGCCTAATTCCCAGTTGTCGCAATGTATCCGATGGTTGGATGAAGGTACGTCCAACATATGCGTTCTTTGTCAGACCCTGACCGAAAGGAATACCTGATTCCTGCGCATACCCGACCGCTGCAGGAGTACCAGACTCTGGAACAGGAATAACAAGGTCTGCTTCAACAGGGTGTTCCTGAGCGAGTTTACGCCCCATCTCAACACGTGACGCGTGTACGGAACGACCTGAAATAGTAGTGTCGGGACGTGCAAGGTACACGTATTCAAAGACGCAACCAGCGCGTTTCACTTCTGCAAAACGTGCAGTCCGTAGTCCATCTGCATCGATCATAATCATTTCGCCGGGCTCGACTTCACGCACATATGATGCGCCGACGATGTCCAAAGCTGACGTCTCAGATGCAACAACCCATCCACGAGCGAGACGACCCAACACGAGTGGGCGCACACCTTGCGGGTCACGGGCTGCATACAGTGTGTGCTCGTCCATGAAGACCAGCGAGAATGCACCACGTAAATGTGGCAATACTTCTAACGCGGTCTGTTCAAGCGAATCGCCTTCTTGTCCGTACAGCAGTGCTGTAACAAGAGCGGTGTCTGTTGTGTTTCCACGCGCTAGTTCACCGCGGGTCTGTTCGCCGTAACGCTGCGCAACTAGTTCCACGAGTTCCGCGCTGTTTACAAGGTTTCCGTTATGCCCAAGCGCTACTGTGCCGTGTGAGGTTGCACCCAAAGTTGGTTGTGCGTTCTCCCATGTCACGCCACCAGTGGTGGAATAACGGCAGTGACCGACAGCAATGTGTCCAGTCAGAGCATTAAGGGCTGTTTCATCAAAGACTTGGGAAACCAAACCCATATCTTTGTATACAAGAATCTGTTCACCGTTGCTTGCCGCAATACCGGCAGATTCCTGACCACGGTGCTGTAGTGCATACAGACCGAAGTAAGCGAGTTTTGCTACCTCTTCGCCGGGCGCCCAGACACCAAAAACGCCACAAGCGTCCTGGGGTCCTTTCTCGCCGGGCATAAGGTCATGATTGAGTCGTCCATCTCCACGCAGGGCCACAGCGTTATTGTTTCACACAGCTTGACTCACTACCTATTAGAGATGAGCCGAAAGTACTAGCTTCCTACACAGATCTGGCCTGTAGGTAGGCATGTGCATGGCCAGTAGTAACAACACTTCACTAAACGTTAATAAGCCACTTCACGCACAATTTTTTGTGCATGAAGTGGCTTATTAACGCGAGATAATCGTTTAACGCTGGAACGCCCTTCAGCGGTCGCTTTGTACCTCTGCAACGCTCTTACGATCAAGCTGAGTGGCTATAAAACCTGCCGCCAAAGACGACATTGTGGTGGTGAACAACACACACACTGCAATGTAGATTCCGCGGTTAATCATCCCGGGCGAAGAAAGTTCGATACCAACAAACAAGCCCACAGCGATACCCAATATCGCCCCGAGCAAAAAGAAAGCCTTAAATTTTGGTGCACGACGAACCACCGCATATGAAGCCGTCGATTCATAATGCGCAAGCTCTTCTGCTGGAGCATTGGGCTGTTGTGGAACGGCATAGTTTGGGTTCTGCCCGAACGATGCGTTCTGTGGGGTGTTTTCGCTTGGCACAGTCACGCTTACGAGTTTACCCGCGCACAGCAACCTAGGTCTTGTGGTTCTCACCACTGAATTGTGCGTTTTGCCTTGCAACACAAGCTTTTACATCACGAAAAAACACCCCGCATGGGCAGGGGTGCATGTCACCCTAGCCTGATTCTTTCAGTCCCTCTTACGCACACTGATTACCTCATATAACTGCGTGTTAACAGGCACGTTTACCTTGTCTCGCATGACAGTTCATGACTTTAGTCCTTGCTACGTGCGTCATACGCTGACGGGACAATCTCCGCACACTACGCTTTGCGAAAGGCATGTCTCATGCGCACTCATAGGCACTCGATCATCTTGGCGGCACTCACCGCGATGGTGATCTCAGCTTGTGCGCCAAGCGCGGTCGGAACAGCCCCAAACAGCACATCGTCTGCGTCTGCCCTCTCAATCGTTGGCTTTGCCGTTCCCAAAGCGGCCCATGACGCGGCACAAGCAGCCTTTGCAGAAAAAGGAACAACCAACAAAACCACGTGGACAGCTTCCTACGGTGCTTCTGGCGACCAAAGCCGAGCAGTAGCCAGCGGTTTAGAAACGGATGTCGTTCACTTCTCTTTAGAAGGCGACCTCACTCGACTTGTCGATGCCGGCATCGTCGAAAAAACATGGCAAGACAACTCCTACAACGGCATCATTTCCACCTCTGTCGTTGTTCTCGCTGTACGCGAAGGAAACCCCAAAAACATTCAAAACTGGGATGATCTGCTCCGCGACGACGTAACAATCGTGACCCCAAACCCAGGCTCGTCTGGGTCAGCACGCTGGAATATCCTTGCCGCATATGGGTCTGTCCTCGCACAAGGTGGCAGCACAGAAGACGCACGCACTTATCTGCGCGATTTCTTTAATAACGTTGCCGCGCTCCCCGGCTCAGGACGAGACGCCACCGCCGCTTTCACCTCAGGCACAGGTGACGTACTCATCAGCTACGAAAACGAAGCAATTCTCGCGCGGCAAAACGGCGAAAAGCTCGACTACGTTATCCCCCGCTCAACGCTTCTTATAGAGAACCCAGCAGCAGTCACCAAAGACGCACCCCCCGCAGCCACCGCATACTTGGACTTCATCGCAAGCCCAGAAGGACAAAACATCTTTGCACAAAAAGGCTTCCGCCCCCTCTCACCAGCAGTAAAAACTGACTCGGTGAAAGGCGCACACGATCCAGCTAACCCGTTCCCAGCACCGCAAACCCTCCAAACAATCAACGACACGTTCGGTGGCTGGGAAACCGTGAACAGCACATTCTTTGGGGATAACGGCCTCGTCACCGCAATCCAACTAGAAGCCGGAAAACTATGAGCACCTTAGCTCCACCTCCGCACAAGCAAAGGCCAGACACTGCGTCTAGCCCCGCGCCAGCATCTCAACCACAACGCAAAAAATGGCAGATACGACGAGCGCAACACTCGACGAACACCATTGCGTTAACTCGGCCCGCTGGAATCGGTTTAGGAATAGCGATGATCTGGTTCTCGCTGCTCATACTCATTCCGCTACTCGCCGTGCTCGTCGAAACAACTTCAAACGGTTGGGATAGTTTTTGGTCTGCGATTTCGCACCCGCAAACAACAGCAGCCTTAGGTTTAACTGTCGTTACCGCGCTCGTTGTTACTCTCGTCAACGTTGTCATTGGAACAGCCATCGCATGGGTTCTGGTACGAGATTCTTTCGTCGGGAAACGAATACTTGAAGTCATCATTGATATTCCGTTTGCGCTACCAACAATTGTTGCTGGGCTTGTTTTGCTTTCCCTTTACGGCCCACAAAGCCCTCTCGGGGTCAACGTGGCGAACACTCGCGCTGCTGTTTTTCTCGCTTTTTTGTTTGTCACGTTGCCGTTTGTCGTACGCACAGTGCAACCCGTTCTCGCCGAAATCGATCGAGATGTGGAAGAAGCAGCGGCATCACTTGGCGCAAGCAAATTTACGACCCTGCGTCTCATCGTGTTGCCTGCACTTTTCCCAGCAATCACAGCAGGAGCAGCGCTCTCCTTCGCACGAAGCATGAGCGAATTCGGTGCTCTCGTCCTACTTTCTGGAAACCTCCCGTTACACACTGAGGTCGGGTCGGTACGAATCTTGTCCTACCTAGAAAACGGTGACAACGCTGCCGCGGCTGCAGTAGCAACCGTTCTGCTTGTGGTTTCCCTGCTCGTGATCGTTGTACTGGATGTAATTCAACGGAAAGTAGCACGCCGTGGCTGACAAAAACATTGCACGTTACGTTCTACGGATCTTAGTAATTACCTACTTGTTTTTCCTCGTAGGATGGCCTGTTTGGCTTATTGTGCACAACACTTTTGCTGACGGCCTTGACGCTTTACACGATGCGTTAACCTCACCAACAGTAGTGTTCTCGCTAAAACTCACTCTCGCAGTCGCGGTTCAAGCGGTACTGATCAACACTATTTTTGGTGTCGGAATATCGCTGCTTTTAGTTCGCTACGAATTCCCCGGTAAACGCGCACTCAGCGCACTCATCGACTTACCGTTATCTGTTTCGCCTGTTGTCGTTGGTTTAGCGCTGATCCTCGTGTATGGTCCACGCGATGGATGGTTTGGGGTATGGCTACATGAGCACGGCTTCAACATTATTTTTTCCACAACTGGAATTATTCTTGCCACTACTTTCATCTCGCTGCCTTTAGTTATTCGTGAAATCGTCCCGGTTCTCACCGAACGAGGCATAGATGAAGAGCAGGCAGCGTCGTCGCTTGGCGCCTCACCTGCCCAAGCGTTTTTTCGAGTAACGTTGCCTGCCATCAAGTGGGCTTTGGTGTATGGAATGGTGCTCACATTTGCCCGCGCGTTAGGTGAATTTGGGGCAGTAAAAATTGTTTCTGGGAACCTCGAAGGACGCACCCAAACTGCAACGTTACTTGTCGAACAGAAATATCAAGACTTCGAACAATCTACGGCTTACGCAACGGCTTTCTTGCTTGCCGCTGTGGCTGTCGCCTGCATTGCCGTCGTAACCATCCTTCGATCACATACTGAATCTGCTAGTGCGAAAAGAGGCACATCGTGAGCATTATCGTCAGCAATGTTTCTAAACGTTTCGGTGACTTTATTGCACTCGATGACGTTTCCGTACACATCCCCACGGGTCAGCTCACTGCGCTACTTGGCCCCTCTGGAGGAGGAAAATCAACACTCCTGCGCATCATTGCAGGGCTAGAACAAGCCCAAAGCGGCAGCATCGAAATAGCGGGAGAAGACGCAACAGGTGTCCCCGCTCGTAAACGTAATGTCGGGTTCGTTTTCCAGCATTACGCTGCCTTTAAACATATGAGCGTGGCAAAAAACGTAGCCTTCGGACTAGAAATCCGAAAAACCCCCAAAGACGAAATCCGCGAGCGCGTTGATGAACTTTTGCGCCTTGTGCATTTGGAGCAGTTCGCGCATAGGTTGCCGTCGCAGCTTTCTGGTGGGCAGCGGCAGCGTATGGCGCTTGCTCGTGCGTTAGCTGTCCAGCCGCGGGTGTTGTTGCTGGATGAGCCTTTTGGCGCGTTGGATGCCAAGGTTCGTAAGGAGTTACGTGAGTGGTTGCGTCGTTTGCATGATGAGATTCCGGTAACGACGGTGTTTGTCACGCACGATCAGGAGGAGCTCTGGAGGTTGCGGATGAGATTGTGGTGATCAATGAGGGTCGTGTGGAGCAGATTGGTTCGCCTGAGCAGTTGTATGACGAGCCTGCGAACACGTTTGTTATGAGTTTCCTTGGTCCTGTGACTCGGTTGGGTAATGAGTTGGTGCGTCCTCACGATATTGAGGTGCTTTCCAGCGATCCTAGTTTGCGTGGTTTTTATAGTGGAACGGTCACGCGAAGCACTCGGGTTGGGTTTGAGGTGCGTAGTGATGTGTTGGTGGAGTCGCCTGAGTTTACGGGCACTGTGCAGTTTGTGGTGACTAGGGCTGAGGCTCGTTCGTTGAAGTTGGATGCTGGCGCTCAGGTGTGGTTGCGTAAGTCGGTTGGTGCGACGGGTGTTGAGACTACGGAGCCGAGTGATGCTCCTCTTGAACATGCTTTTGCGAATTACATGATTTGAGATGACTACTGGTGCGTTGTTGGCCATGCAACGCACCAGTTTTTTGTGTTATCTGCGTTTTGTGGCGTGCAGTGGTAGGAGGTGTGCGAGGTGTGCTCGTTCCCCTGATGCGTGTACGCTGCCGCTTGCTAGGGCTGTCTCCCAGGTTGTGCGTCCGGTTGCGAGTTCGAGCCACGTGTGTGGTTCCATCTCGATGACGTTGGGCGGTGTGCCTCTGGTGTGTTGTGGTCCTTCAATGCATTGCACGGCGCCTGCGGGTGGGACTCGTACTTCTACTGCATGCCCTGGAGCGATGTCTGCTAGTTCTTCGAGTGTGAATCTGACTGCGGTGGTTACAGTTTTTTTGTCTGTGTGGCCGTCGAGCCATGCGTGCACTGCCGCGCGTCCTGTTTGTGGGTCTGTTTTTCGACGAGTGGCCATTAGTGGTTGTTTTCTGTGGTGTGGTTTTCGGTTGGGGTGTCGTAGTGGAAGCGGATTCGTCGTTTGTCGATATCGGCTTCGCTGAGGGTGACTGTAACGATGTCGCCTAGTGGGAGTTGGGCTGCACCTCGTACTTGTGCGTGTACTGCCGGTTCGGGGATCATTATGTCTCCTCGGCGTGGGTCTTTGTCTTCGCGTTCTACGATGACCCCTTCAAACGTGTGTCCGATGTATTCGATGAGTAGTGCTGCTTCGACGATGTCGATGGTTGATCGGGTGTATGCGTTTGAGCGTCGTCCTGATGTGGCGAGTGTTTTGGGTAGTTGTGGCAGTTCTTGTGTTACCCAGTGCGGTATGTCGTAGTTACCTGATGCGGCTAAACATATTTCTGTTGTGTAGCGGTCGCCGAGGCGTCGTAGTGGTGCTGTCACGTGGGCGTAGTGGGCGCCTATTGCGTTGTGTTTGGCGTCGTCGCCTACGGGTGTGTTTTCTGGTGTGAATGCGCGGTAGTCTGCCCCGCGGAAGAGTGTGGTGGCTTCGTGTTGGAAGGCTGCGTGGCGTGGGTTGTTTGGGGTGAGGGTTGCGAGGAACTCACCGTATGTTTGGGTTTTGGGCCAGTTGAGGCCGAGTGCGTGGGCGGTTCTGCGTAGTCGTTTGATGTCTCTTGGGTCGGCGGGTGGGAGTGTGCGTACGAGTCCGGTTCCGGCTTCGAGCATGAGTTGTGCTGCTGCCATTCCGGTGAGGAGCGAGATTTGTGCGTTCCAGTTTTCGATGTCTTTGACTGTGCGGAAGGACAGCCCGAAGCCGTGTTCGTCGTCTACATGCACTTCTTGTTCTGGGACGTTGAGGGATACTCCGCCGCGTGCTTGTTCAATGTGTTGGCGTTGCGGTCCGACGATGGCTAAGTGCAGGACTGTATCGAGGAGTTCGTTGGATAGACTCACCAAGTTTGGTGGGTTTGTCTTGTTGGTGTGTGCGTCGACGATGTCTTGCGCTTGTCCGTAACTGAGCCGGGCGCGTGAGCGTACTAGTCCACGTTTCACATGTTTGGTGAGCATGTGTCCGTCGTCGTCGACGTCGATTGTCCATACTGCGGCGGGCCGTGTTTGTTCAGGTAACAGACTTGCTACGTCTTCGGAGAGTGCCGGCGGGTGCAGTGGAGTACGTTCAGTTGGTGCGTAGAGTGTCATGCCGCGTTTGTGGGCTTCGGCGTCTAGTGCACCGCCAGCGTGCACGAATGCTGCGACATCAGCGATTGCGTAATGGATGCGGAACCCGTTGGTTGTGCGTCCGATGTGCAGGGCTTGGTCGAGGTCCATTGAACCGTCAGGGTCGATGGTGAGGAAGGGAATGTCTAGGGTGTCTGTGCTGTGTGTTGGCCACGCTTCTTGTGGTGACTGCGCACTGCGGATTGAGGCAAGGACAGTGTTGACTTCTGCGTGTACTGCGTCAGGGAACGACCGTGGGACGTTCATTTCGTTGCGCAGGTGTTCGAAGGCGTCGCGTATTGTCTCGGATACTGACGGTTGTGGGAGGCCAAGTCGGACCACTCTTTGAGGCATGTATTGACCGTACCTTTTGTTAAAAGTTCATACAACGACTGTGCGACATGCGATAACGCATATTTTTGTGCGGTTTGTTTCTTCGCGTGGCGGGTTGTGGGCAGCGGAGCACTAGCCGAATGTGTTGCGGAGAACTAGCGTGTCGTTATGGAGGACTTCACTGGAACCACTGGCGTAACTCGGCTTCGTACTTCTCGCACCATCATTGATGATGAGTCGCGGTATCTGGCCCACAATTATCGTCCGCTGCCTGTTGTGATCACTGAAGGTGATGGCGCTTGGGTTACTGATGTTGAGGGTCGACGTTATTTAGATGCGTTGTGTGCGTATTCAGCACTGAACTTTGGGCATCGTAACCCTTCGCTTATGCAGGCAACTCTTGAACAGTTGGGACGTATCACGTTGACGTCTCGGGCTTTCCACAACGACCAGTTGGGGCCTTTTGCTGAGGAGCTGTGCGCATTAACGGGATACGACATGATGCTTCCCATGAATACTGGCGCTGAGGCGGTAGAAACTGCTTTAAAGTTGGCGCGGTTGTGGGGCTACCGGGTGAAGGGGGTTCGTCCTAATCGCGCTGAAATCATTGTGGCGTCAGGTAATTTCCATGGACGCACGATTTCTTTGGTGAGTTTTTCAGACGACGTTCAAGCTCGCGCAGGTTTTGGGCCGTACACTCCGGGGTTTGTTGCGGTTCCTTACGGTGATGCGGATGCTCTCGAGCAGGCAATCACAAAGAACACTGTGGCGGTTTTGTTAGAGCCGATACAGGGCGAGGCGGGAGTACTGCTGCCGCCTGACGGGTATTTGGCTCAGGTTCGTCGCAGCACTGAACGCCATGCTGTTTTGTTGATTGCTGACGAGGTGCAGTCGGGTTTGGGTCGCACTGGAGCCACTCTTGAAACCGAACGGGTTGGTGTTCGTCCTGATCTGGTCACGTTGGGTAAAGCTTTGGGTGGCGGGGTTGTTCCGGTGAGTGCCGTTGTGGGAAACCGTGATGTCATGGGTGTTGTACGTCCAGGTGAGCACGGGTCCACGTTTGGGGGTAATCCGCTTGCGTGCAGTGTGGGGCGTGCTGTGGTTGCTTTGCTTGATACTGGGGTGCCGCAGGCTAATGCGCGGTGGCTTGGTGCCGAGTTGGGTAAAGAGTTGGAGGCGTTAACGTCTTCGGGGGTTGTTGGTTACCGTCAAGTTGGGTTGTGGGCGGGAATCGACGTTGATCCTGCTTTGGGTTCTGGCCGTGACGTGTGTGAGGCGTTACTGCGTCATGGCGTACTGGCGAAGGACACTCATGGGTCTACGTTGCGTCTGGCCCCGCCTCTCACGTTAACGGACGACGAACTTGATTATGTGTGTGCTGCGTTAACTGCTGCTCTTGATGAACTTGCATAAAAAATGCGTGTGGCACCTGCCCCTTACTTAGGGCGGTGCCACACGCTATTTTCAGTGTCTACAAAGGCAGCGTCTCAACGAGATAGTGCCTTACGGATGTTGCAGTTGTTAGATAACGCCTTGTGCGATCATGGCGTCTGCGACCTTGGTGAAACCAGCAATGTTTGCACCCGCAACGTAGTTTCCTGGCTGACCGTACTTGTCTGCCGTGGTTGCACAGTTGTTGTGGATGTTCTTCATGATGGAGTGGAGGCGCTGTTCGGTGTAGTCGAACGTCCATGAGTCACGTGAAGCGTTCTGCTGCATTTCGAGTGCTGAGGTAGCAACTCCACCAGCGTTTGCTGCTTTACCTGGCGCAAAGAGGACGCCTGCTTCTTGGAATGCGGTGACAGCATCTGGGGTGGTTGGCATGTTCGCGCCTTCAGCGATCACGCGCACACCTGACGAGATGAGGAGTTTCGCTGAATCGAGGTCGAGCTCGTTTTGGGTTGCGCATGGCAGTGCAATGTCTGTCGCGATTTCCCAAATGTTGCCCTTTTCGACGAACTTAGCGCCGCGGCGTTCTGCGTAGTCGGCTACGCGTCCACGTTCAACTTCTTTAACCTGCTGGATGAGGCCAATGTCGATTCCCTGCTCGTCGTATACGTAACCGGATGAGTCAGAGAGTGCAACAACGGTTGCGCCGAGTTGTTCTGCTTTTTGGGCGGCGTAGATTGCTACGTTTCCGGAGCCTGATACGACTACACGCTTGCCGTCGAAGGAGTCGTTCTTTGCTGCGAGCATCTCGTTTGCGAACATGACTGTTCCGTAACCGGTTGCTTCGGTGCGCACGAGTGAGCCACCCCAGCTGAGGCCTTTACCTGTGAGTACACCTGACTCGTAGCGGTTTGTGATGCGCTTGTATTGGCCGAAGAGGTATCCGATTTCGCGGCCACCTACGCCGATGTCACCAGCTGGGACGTCCGTGTATTCTCCGATGTGACGGTACAGTTCAGTCATGAATGACTGGCAGAAACGCATGATTTCTGCGTCTGATTTTCCGCGTGGGTCGAAGTCGGATCCACCTTTACCGCCACCAATGGGCATTCCGGTGAGGGAGTTCTTGAAGATTTGCTCGAAGCCTAGGAACTTGATGATTCCGAGGTAGACGGATGGGTGGAAGCGTAGGCCACCTTTGTATGGGCCGAGGGCAGAGTTGAACTCTACGCGGAAGCCTCGGTTAATTTGCACGTTGCCGCGGTCGTCAACCCATGGCACACGGAAGATGATTTGGCGTTCTGGCTCGCAGATACGCTCGAGGATTGCAGCATCCACATATTCTGGGTTTTTCGCCAAGACCGGTGCGAGCGAATCGAAGACTTCACGGACAGCCTGGTGGAATTCCACTTCCCCCGGGTTGCGTCGTAAAACTTGGTCAAAGATTGGAGCGAGCTGACCTTCCATGTGGATAAGTCTCCTTTGCTGAAGCTTTGTGCGTGCGCTCGTCATGCAACTTCGTTTGTTACAAGTGGCACGCTCGTACCGGTTTTCGTTTCTGAGCCTACAACTTGGCGGTAACAGAAAATAGGACTTTACGTCACAGGAGAAAGTGCGATCAGGCACAATATCGCGGTTTTAACACGGCCGTAACATGCGATTTTACACGCTCGAAACAGACCGTCCCACGTAGTGGCCATAAGTTCAATGATTTTTCCGTGTTTTGGGACGACTTTCAGCGGAAAATCGCGTCTTCAGGTGCTGCGTGTGCGCGGTTAAGACCGTACAAGGCGCACGATTTCGCGCACGCGTTCTCGTGACGTTACTTCCAACCCACCAGGTGCGCCGCCGCCCGGGCCTGTTAGACCGCTGTCTGCCACTATCTCCTTGGCAGATACGTGAATCCCATGTACGCCGACGGTTTTAAGGCTAGGAATGATGTGCGGGGTCACTCCCCCGCCTGCTTGAATCTGCACTCTCGTCCCCATGTGAACAAGACGGTCCAGAGCGGCTAGACCTTCGCCCACGTGTGGGGCTCCCCCCGAGGTGAGTACCCGATCGACCCCTAGATCAGCCAACTGCTGTAGGGCAGATACCGGCTCAGCAACAACATCAAAAGCGCGGTGGAAGGTGACTTCGGGTCGCACCGTAAGATGTTTTCCGGCTTCGTGAACAGCTTGCATCCACACCTCGAGTGCAGCAACATTCATCGTGTTGTCTGTATGTAACGCGCCAATCACCACACCGCGTGCACCAGCAGCTAACGCCACGTGTATATCGCGGGCCATCACCTTAATGTCGTCTGGCGTGTACACAAAACTTCCGGGGCGCGAACGTATCAACACATGCGTTGGAATTCCTACTGAAACAACTGACTCGATTGTTGCCAGTGAAGGTGTGAGCCCACCTGTTGCCCCCAACGCTGTGCACAGTTCAACACGATCAGCGCCCTCTTCCAGAGCGATACGCGCCCCGGAAACATCTTGGACAGCGATCTCTATGACGGTCATGGTTGTGTCCTCACATGCGTGGCTCTAGCAGCCGAGTAAAACCTATGTTTAAGCATGCCTGCTCGTACCCAGAAAACGATGCAATGCAAACAAATCTGGGCGTGCCGTAACTGGATCGTCTACGTTTTCACTGGCAAGGTCGGCGATAAGTTTCCCAATCACTGGCGTGAACTTAAAACCGTGGCCAGAGCACGGCGAAGCAACAACTACTCGGCCAACCCTGTCTACGAGGAAATCGTCTGTTGGGGTGCGCGTATACGTGCATGACAAAAACTCAGCAGATTCATGGATAAGCCCCGGCAGCCACTCCCGCACATAATCTGCATGCAGTTGAAAATCGCCTTCTTGTGGAGCCCACGTCCGGTTATCTGCGTCAACACTGCGGCCATACGCGTTAAACCCGACTTTTATGCCTTCGCCTTCGGTTGCAAGCCCATAAACGATTCCCGGCCAACGCGTAGGAGCACCTGTTTGTGGATTGTAGGGCGCATGATCATGGGTAAAAGACGGCCACGTATCTTCACCCATAGGTGCTGCAATCTCGTGACCTCCAACAACGGACAGTTCCGCTGCAATCTGAAAATGTGCTGGTGCAACTTCAACAACGTCCAACGGCAACGGACGGTCAATGTTCAATAGTTGACGGGCGAGCGTGTTAGTCCAGCCACCGGCAGCAAGCACTACCCGCTGTGCAAGAAAATCGTGTGTTTCTGTTTCAACAACAACGCCGTGAACCGCATGACGAGCATTTACGACACGAGTGTTGTAAAAAATATCTGCCCCATGCTTTTCTGCCTGCTGGTGTAAAGCCGAAACAGTCCGATCCGCATGAACGCGACCGGCCGTTGCACTTTCGTACAACACTTTTCCCTCAAAACGCATGCCTGGCCAGCGTTCTTGGGCTTCGTCGCTCGTAAAAACTGTGAGGTCAATGCCGTGCGCACGCATAGGTTCTTCAAAGTCGAATGGCGGATAGCCGTGCGATACCAGCCCTACCGGGGACAACAGTTGTGTGCGCGCCTCGGATTCCAGCTCATGCCATAAAGGCAAAGCCTGCCGCATAAGACTTAAATATTCGTCCTGCGCATACGTGCTGCGGTAGATACGCGACCCACCATGTGAAGAGCCTTGCCGATGCTGAGCATCAAACTGCTCCAGCAACGCAACTGAGCGACCGCGCTGAGCCAACTGCCATGCGGCTGCCGAACCCATGGCACCGCCCCCAATAACGACAACGTCATATGTGTTAGGCATATCGTGCTCCTCTACAAGTCAGGGGCGGCACCAAAGCGGTGCCGCCCCTGACTTTACGTACAGTTTTTAGCCAAAGAGTTTTGGCAATGTTTGAGTGAAAACGTCCTGTGCTTCAGCCACCGGAATGGTGAACAAGCCTTCAACTTCTACAGCCTGCTGCCCGTCAACGTCGTGCCCTGTCTCACCGATCTTCAAGAAAGGCACACCGCGTCCAACACATGCGTCTTGGAAACGAGCGATCTCTCCGCGTGGCACAGCAACCACTGCGCGTGCAGTTGACTCTGAGAACAAAGCCGCAAATTCGGAGATGCCGTCACGCGCAACAACATCAGCAACGTTAATGCGTGCACCAGTGCCAAAGCGGATAGCTGATTCAAGAACAGCCTGAACTAGTCCACCCTCTGAAAGGTCGTGTGCAGCAGTGACAAGCGAGTCACGAGCCGCGTTAATCAGAACCCCTGCGAGCGCTTTTTCTGCAGAGAAGTTAACAATTGGTGGGACTCCACCAAGGTGCTTGTGTGCCACATCTGCCCACGCTGAACCGTCAAGTTCATCACGTGTTGTACCGAGCAGGAATAGGACGTCGCCTTCTGTGCGGAAACCGCTTGTTACGGAGTGGCGAACGTCGTCCAAGACACCAAGTACACCAACGACTGGTGTTGGGTGGATGGATGAGTCGATCTGACCTGGCTCACCGGTTCCGTTGTATAGCGATACGTTTCCGCCAGTGACTGGAACAGACAGTTCGAGGCATGCGTCTGCGAGGCCTTCAATGGCTTCGACGAGCTGCCACATAGCGTCGGGGTCTTCTGGTGAACCGAAGTTCAAGCAGTCTGTGACGGCCATGGGGCGTGCGCCTGCTGCGGCGACGTTACGGTAGGCTTCCGCAAGCGCGAGTTGTGCGCCAGTGCGTGGGTCGAGTTTTCCGTAGCGGCCGTTAGCGTCGGTGGAGATTGCGACACCGAGGTTGGTGGATTCGTCTACACGGATAACGCCTGCGTCGTCGGGCTGTGCGAGTGCAGTGTTGCCTTGTACGAAGCGGTCGTACTGGTTGGTTACCCATTCTTTGGATGCTTGGTTTGGTGAACCGAGCACTGCAAGGGCAGCGTCGCGTAGTTCTTGACCGGTGCGTGGTCGTGGCAGTAGAGCGGCAACTGTGGTGTTTTTGTTGAGTCCGTCTTGCCATGTTGGGCGCGCGTATGGGCGGTGGTAGGTTGGGCCTTCGTGTGCGACTGTGCGTGGGTCAACGTCAACGATGCGTTGGCCGTGGTGGTCGATGGTGAGTCGTCCTGAGTCGTTCACTTCACCGACGACGGAGGATTCGACGTCCCATTTTCCGGTGATTGCCATGAATTCGTCGAGCTTCTCTGGCGTAACAACAGCCATCATGCGCTCTTGAGATTCCGACATGAGGATTTCGCCGGCGTTAAGTGATGGGTCGCGTAGGAGGACGTCGTCAAGCCATACGTGCATTCCGCCGTCACCGTTAGATGCGAGTTCGGAGGTTGCGCAGGAGATTCCAGCTGCTCCGAGGTCTTGGATTCCTTCGACGACGCCTGCTTTGTAGAGTTCTAGGCAGCATTCAATGAGGACTTTTTCCATGAATGGGTCGCCGACTTGCACGGATGGGCGCTTAGCTGGCACGCCGTCTTCGAATGTTTCGGAGGCGAGGATTGATGCTCCGCCGATTCCGTCTCCACCGGTGCGTGCACCGAAGAGGATAACTTTGTTGCCTACGCCTGACGCGTTGGCGAGGTGGATGTCTTCGTGTCGTAGTACACCTACTGCGAGCGCGTTGACGAGTGGGTTTCCTTGGTAGGAGGCGTCAAAGACGAGTTCTCCACCGATGTTTGGGAGTCCGAGGGAGTTACCGTAACCGCCGATTCCTGAGACGACGCCGTGGACGACGCGTGCGGTGTCTGGGTGGTTGACGTCTCCGAAGCGGAGTTGGTCCATGACTGCGACTGGGCGTGCACCCATGGAGATGATGTCACGGACGATTCCGCCGACGCCTGTTGCTGCACCTTGGTAGGGTTCAACGAAGGATGGGTGGTTGTGTGATTCGACTTTGAAGGTGACAGCCCAGCCGTCTCCGATGTCGACGACTCCAGCGTTTTCGCCGATTCCGACGAGTAGGTGCTTGGTCATTTCTTCGTTGGTCTTTTGACCGAACTTTTTCAGGTGTACTTTGGATGACTTGTAGGAGCAGTGCTCAGACCACATGACGGAGTACATTGCGAGTTCCGCTGCGGTTGGGCGGCGTCCGAGGATGTCGCGGATTTGCTGGTATTCCTCGGGCTTTAGTCCTAGCGACGCGTAGGGCTGCTCCTCGTCAGGAGTGCTCGCTGCGTATTCGACAGTGTCCAGAGTGGGCTTGCTGGAGGCGGTCATTCGTTCCCTCATGAGTAATGTGCTCGGCGCTGATCCTGTTGTTCGGCGCGCGTCGGCCAGACGCCCTGATTCTATCGGCTTTAGTGGGCTTGTGGTTCCAGTCTTGCTTAAGGTGAGACGTATTTTTGTGTGGCGTTGGTGGCGTTATACGCTTTACGGTCGTGTGTGGCACACCGTACATGGAGTTGTGGCATGGTTGTTGCCATGGTTGTGCGTGTGGTTAACGGTTTTGTTGCTTGCGTTTTGTGTGTTGCTTTAACTGGGTGCGCGCTTTCTAGCGACGAAGCACCGACTTCGGTTTCTGCGAGTCCGCCTAGTTCTTCTGACTCGCTCACTCCCCCGCACAGCATTGAGCCGTCACTTGAGGAGCCGGTTGGGGAGTCAGCGCAGGTTGTCCTTGAGGTGTCTCCTGCGTTAAAGATGCTGGACTCTAGTGTTTCGGTAGAAGGTGACGTAGTTGACGGCGCACTTTTTATGACCGATAAACCTCATATAAATATTGAGATTCACGGTGAAGATCTTTCCGTGGTTACTGCGCTTGACAGTACTGTTGCTGTGCTTGAGCAGGGAGAGTTTGTTGTTGGAGTGTCTGCGCCGCGTGAGGCTAAAAGCCGTGTCCCTGTTCGCCAGATTATGAGCGAGGTGGGGGAAGACAAGAGTGTGGTGCGGGTGCTTGTTTCGCGTCCGGCAACGTCGCAGGATGATGAGCCTGTGCAAGCGGTTATCGGATATCAGCCTGTGAGTGCAACGAGTTGGGGCAATCGCGAAGGCGGAGTATCGCTTGCTGTAACCCCAAGTGTGTGGGGGCGCAATGGTGGCCTGACTGTCGTCGATTTTGGGTGGGAGCAGCTGACGTGAGCTCAATCCTGATATTGAGGACGATGCGAACGGCGACACCATGAAGAAACAGTTTCAATGTCATGTGATTGGTGCACCGACGAAGGACACCTGGAATTTGGAGCCGTGGCGGCCAGACGGCACACTCACAGCTATTATGGCGGCGCGCTGTAACCCGTAAAACAAAACCCGGCACTCGTCAGAAGTACCGGGCTTGCACCAATCGCGTTAGTCTCGCAGTTCCATTCCAGATGCGTCGCGGTGCCATGGGTCTCCGGGATTAGACACAAGAATCAAAATGCCTTCGATAAGCCCCCACACAAACGATACGAATGCCAGAGCACCGAAGCTCAGAAGTGTGATGAGTAGTTGCGCGATGGCTTTTCCGGTGTTGCCAAGGTAGAAGTTGTGAACACCGAATACGCCTAGGAGGATCCCTAGGATTCCCGCAACGACTTTAGATTTCTGGTTAACATACGACTGTCCGTACGCGTTGTATCCCTGCTGCTGGGCACCATATGGCTGCTGATATTGACCGTATTGGTCTTGCTGCTGGGAATAGTAGCCGCCAGCTGGTGGCGCACCATACTGCCCGGGTGGTGTTTGCTCTGGCTGCGTGTAGGGCGTGTTGCCGTACTGCCCGGTGGGGTTTTCTGGGCTGGACGAGGGCGTGTTGTTTGAGTCTGGGGTTGAGGAGCCAAACTGGTCTTGCGAGGACATGTTGTTCCTTCGAACTAAAGGGTGTACTTATATGTTTAACGCTACCGCAGGATAAGGCTAGTAGCGCAGGGGTTTTTACCCTGAACCTACCCTGATCTTGTTACCTATGCAGGTATATGCGGGAATGTGCGCAAAGCAAAAACGCCCCATTACGTTTTGCTCTGCGCTCATTGCACCTCGTAAGACACTCAGTCGTTGAGTTCGTTGCCCTGTGCGTCTTGGTGCCATGGGGTTCCTGGCTTGGAGATGAGGATGAGGATACCCTCGATCAAGCCCCAAATCCCAGACACAAACGCAAGGAATCCAACGCTAAGCACCGTAATCAAAAGTTGAGCAATAGCTTTACCCTTGTGGCCAAGGTAGAAGTTGTGGATGCCAAAAGTACCAAGAAGAATTCCGAGGATACCTGCAACAACTTTGGACTTTGCTGGAGCCTGGTTGAACTGTGGGGCGTTAGGTGTGTGTTCTGACATCATGTTCCTTGGTTCACCCTCAGGCTTCCTGCCTGAGGCGTTTTTGAATATGGCAGGGTTAGGCTAGCAGGAGGCTGTATTTCACATACTAGGATAAAGGCTTTCCATCTGGTAAAAAAGGGCAAAGTTTTTTTCAAAAAACAAATAATGCCCGCAAGGTGAGACAAAAGGCCTGTTCATAGCAAGCACTCATGATCGCTGACCGTCCATCTGATACAAGCTGAACGACGAGTGCTTCGAGGTTCGGCATACTTGAAGGCATGTCCCCTTCTGCACGTTCACGCAACCCTGCCACACAGGCCCCCAACCATAACCCCGGAATCAGGGAGCTTGCGCAACAATACTTTGACACTCGAGCGTTACTCTCGCCAGCTCATCGCATATTTTCTGCTCTGCCCCACACATCAGCACTAGTTGCGTGGGGTATTACCGCTGTTCTTTTCATTGCCGGTGGCCTACTGCTACTGAAGCCACTCACTGCGGTACTCGTAGCATTCTATTTTTGGATCGCAGCTACCGCTTGGCTGCTATTCACTGTTCTACGCACAACCAAGCATCGTCTAGCTCGCACATTAGTGATAGTCGGGTTCGTTGCGCTTGCCGCAATCGTCGTGGGATCTGCGTACACGCTGAACACACTGCCTGCGGTAGGGGCCTCCCTGTTATTCGTTGGTGCCCTAGCGCGGATAATGACGTTAAAGAAAAAAACGCCTGCACAAAAAATTCTTCGCCTATCAGTCGCAGCAATGTACGTGCTCGTCGGAGCATCCAGTATGTTTTGGCCAGACATAACCCTTGTCGTTATGGGCTATATCTTCGCTCTGTGGCTCATTATCACGTCATTTAGAGTGAGCTCACGGATTCTAAAAGGTGAGGTAGCAACCGGACACCAACCTGCTGAAGCCACTCCTTCAACACCACACAACAGCAAAAATATTGCCCCACTCATCGGTGCTTTTGCTGTAGGTCTCAGCCTTATTTTTGTTGGCATGACCGTCGCCGGAGCAACCATGTGGCTACGCTCCACCTTCAATCAAGTTGATTCATTTTATTCATACGACACCACCAACCTGCCAGAACCTGGCACACTCCTACGCATAGGGGCATACAACGGCAACGTACCTGAAAACCTGCTCGCTAAACGCATGTTGTACACAACAACCGGAACCTCTGGGCAGACCACCGTAGCAAGCGGCATCATCGCTATTCCTGCGGACATGACGGAAGCAGACAAACCACACATGCTGCTGTGGGAACACAGCACAACCGGTTTAGCCCCAGCATGCTCGCCCTCTGCAGGGTCTACTGCACTGTCAGCACAGAACATCCCGGCATTCGTGGACGTATACAAAGAAAACTGGGGTTTTGTAGCGCCCGACCTGACCTCATTTGAGCAAACACGTGCTACCCCATTCCTCATCGGAGAGACACAAGCCGCTTACTCACTGGATGCTGCGCGGGCGGCACGAACGCTCACCCTTGCTGACATCACTTCTACAGAAGACACCATTGATGCGCCTGCCCAAGGCTCAGATCTGTTCTCCCCTGAAACTGTGGTGTGGGGGCACTCCCAAGGAGGTCACGCAGCATTATGGACCGCGAAGCACGCATCATCCTATGCACCCGAACTCACCATTTCGGGTGTAGCGGCTCTCGCACCCATCGCTGAACCTTTCGAGTTCACACAATCACTCATCGACACCAAACAATCATCTGTGGCGATGATGCTCTCATACATCGTGGACTCGTATTCCTCCGCATACGACGACGTCACTGAACAAGACTATGTCCGTTTTGGCGCGTCCCCCATCGTGAACTCACTAGATTCACGATGCACAGATTCGTCGTCGCTCGCGTCAGCCATGTCCATGATCTTGCTTGGTGCTGAAGGCACAAACCTCTACTCTGGCATCGATGAGTCCTCAACGCTTGGCCAACGCCTCACACAAAACGCCGCCGTTGGAACCTTTGATGTTCCAGTGTTTTACGGATGGGGTACACAAGACGAAGTAGTCACACCACAACTGCACGAAAAGTATGGTGAACAGTTATGTACTGCTAACCCAACTGCAACCATCAATACGTACGTTGATGACACTCACCTTGACGTGCTGCGCAACCCGCAGGCGCTGGCGACCTCACCGCATGGAGCAAAGACCGGTTAGCTGGTGTGCAACCAACCGGCGCGTGTAACTAACAATCACGGTTAAGCCGACAACAAAGGGGTGGTGCACACGCTGTGTGCACCACCCCTTTTATGTTGCGTTTAGCTTACGCGCGCGATGCTCGCGAGTCATCTCGAATCTGCCCGACGAGTTCTTCCAGAACATCTTCGAGAGTCACTACACCAGCAACATGCCCTTGGGCTTCAACAAGCGCCAAGTGTGCACCTTCGCGTTGCATACAACTCAATACCGCTTGCAAAGAATCTGTTGCTTGCAAGGTAGGCATCGGACGAATAATTGATGGATCAGCAGGTAAGTCGCGTGCATCAAGATCAACATCTAAGAAGTCTTTGATGTGCACGTAACCTACTGGTCTACGCTCAGCGTTCAACACTGGGAAACGTGAGAACCCATTCAACGCGACTTGCTCCGCTTGCGCAGGAGTGAAGCCCTCGTCGATAGTGCGCATCTTTACCATCGGGATGATGACGTTTTCCACGGAACGCGACTCAAAGGTTAATGCGCTCAACAAGAGTTGTTCATCATCGGACGAGATCAGACCACCCTCGTGTGATTCTTCAACGAGGTCAGCAACTTCTTCTTGGGTGAAGACAGTTGCAACTTCGTCGCGTGGCTCAACCTTCATCAACCGCAAAATGCTGTTTCCGATACCGTTGAACAACCACAGGATTGGGCTGAAGATCTTTGCGATCACCACAAGAATTGGTCCAAGAACAAGCGCAACCTTATCTGGTCCTGCGAGCGCAATGTTTTTCGGAACCATCTCACCCAACACGACGTGCAAGAACGTTACGAGGGAAAGCGCGATTGCGAAAGCGATTGGGTGGACCATCGATTCGGGGACGCCCCACTCTTTGAATGGTTCTTCAATGAGGTGGGCGATTGCCGGTTCGGAGACGTAACCCAAGAGCAGGGATGCGACGGTGATACCCATTTGGGCTGCAGCCATCATGAAGGACACGTTTTCGATGGCCCACAGCGTCATTTTCGCTGCTCGGCCGCCGTTTTGTGCTTTGGGTTCGATGATGGATCGTCGGGCAGAGATCAGCGCGAACTCTGCGCCAACGAAGAACGCGTTCAAGATCAGCAAGAAAACGGTTACGAGGATTCCAGTGATCGGGCTCATCGGGCACCACCTTTACCAGTTGCGGCACGTGAACCGAGGAGTGTAACGAGTACACGTTCGATTCGAACACCATCGATTTCGGTGACCATGAGGCGCAGGTATGCGCTGGTGTGGCCTTTTTCGTCTGGTTGGGGTTCTGTTGTTGTGGTTTCTCCGCTGGTTGTCACATAGACGGAGTCGCCGACACTTGCGAGCCGACCAAGTTCGAGGGTCACTAGCCCTGCGATGGTTTCGTACTCTTCGTGTTCGGGGATGCCGAAGTCGATGACGTCGTCTAGTTCGTCTGGGCGTACAGACGCGTCGACGGTCCATTGGTGTGCTGAGACTGCTTCGATTTCTCCACCGTCTGGGTCGTGTTCGTCGCGGACTTCACCGACGAGTTCTTCGACGAGGTCTTCGAGGGTGATGACTCCAGCGACGTCTCCAGATTCGTCAATGAGTACAGCCATTTGTAGGCCTCCGGCACGCAATGTGTCCATAAGGTCGTCGAGTTCTACTGTGTCTGGAACAAGTGTTGCTTCTCCCATGACATCGCCGACTACGGTGTGTGGGCGTTGAGAGTAGGCGATTGCGAGTGCTTGGCGTACGTGTACGAGGCCGTCAATTTTGCGTGCGCCTGGTTCGAGCACTGGGAAACGTGAGTGTCCAGTCTGTTTGGCGAGGGCAAGCAGTTCGTTGACGGGGGTGCTTTGGGTGACTGACACCATGCGTGAGCGTGGGGTCATTGCGTCGTGTGCGCGGCGTTCACCAAAGGCGAATGATCGTTCAACGAGTTGCGCGGTTCGTGTTGGTAGGGCGCCTTGTTCAGCAGAGTGACGCACAAGGAAGGATAGTTCTTCTGCGGAACGGGCAGATGCGAGTTCTTCTTGCGGTTCGATTCCGAACATGCGCACGATCTTGTTGGCGGTTCCGTTAAAGAAACGCAGCAAAATTGCGGTTGCTTTGGAGAATCCGCGCTGGAAACCGGTAACGGCGCGCGCTACTTCTAGTGGTTTCGCTAGTGCGAGGTTCTTTGGAACAAGTTCACCGAAGATCATGGTGAGGGCTGTGGCGAGAACAAGAGCTAACGTGACGGATACTGAGCGTGCTTGTATGTCTGACAAGCCCGCGTTTTCTAGTGGTCCGACGATGAGGCTGGCAATTGCGGGTTCAGCCATGAAACCAATTCCTAGGTTTGTGATGGTGATCCCGAGTTGTGCCCCTGACAACTGTGTTGACAGTGTTGCTAAGGCTTTGAGGACGCCTTTAGATTTTTTATCGCCTTGTTCTGCTTGTGCTTTCACAGCGTTTTTGTTTACTGTGACCAGCGCGAATTCTGCGGCCACGAACATGCCACACGCTGCAATGAGGAGAATCCCAACAATGATGGATACGACTACCATGTTTCCACCTCCTCAGCTTGTGAAGTGTGTGCTGCTGTGCACGCACTGCTAAGAAGGTGGCTGGGACTATGACCAGGTGTGTCCACAATGGCCTTTCTCGAAAGTATGGTTACAGCGCAGTTTTCTTTTTGGTTGCGCTGGTACTCGCGCAGATGCGAGTACTGAATATAACTATGACTGATGTTGTTTAGTTCCCGCATTAATTTACAAGTTTTGTGACGAAAAAGGGGTTCAACATGACCCGTCATGTTGAACCCCTGTAGTGGCGTGTTAGTGGGCTGCTTTTTTGGTGGTTTTTTCGTGGAGCGGCGCATCACCGCGGGCTCGTTGTTGCCGGTAGTATTCACGCGATTCGTTTTGTCTGCGTTGTTCTATTCCGGTGAGCAGGGTGGCGCGTACGAGGGTTTCGTCGAACCCGAATGCGTCTATGAGGTTTTGGGCGTGTGGGCGTAGTCGTAGCAGGAGTCGGTCTATGTATGAGGTGACTGTTTCGGCGCGTTGTGCCGAAAGCCTGCCGTTGATGAGATACCACGCGAGGTTCTGCTCGATGGTGTGCAGTGCGTATAGGTCTCTTACCCAGGTGAGTATCATGCGGGCGTCGTGGTCTTCGATGTCGTCTAATGCTTTTGTGAAGGCTTCCCATTGGATGAGGTCTGCGTGTGCTTTTGCTGCTTCGACGAGTTCTGTTTGGTGCGTGTTGAAGAGGTTGGCTGCGTCTTGTTGGCTCATTTTTTGTGCCGGCCGAAGGGCATTTGCGAGTTCTTCGACCATTGTTTCTACGCGGTCTGCTAGTAGTTCACGTTGGGTTTCTTCGTCGCGTAATTCTGCGGCTGAGCGCCGTTTTGATCCGGTGTCGAGTATGGTTTGGACGGCCCGGTTGAGTGGTGTTTTGTATAGGACGGTGTCTGCTGTGCGTTCGACGACGAACCTGGCCATGTTGATGCCGTCAATGTTTTTGAATTGTTTTGCATAGTCGGTGAGCAGGCGTTTGCCGACGAGTTGCAGTAGGACTGTGTTGTCGCCTTCGAAGGTGACATATATGTCGAGGTCTTGTCGTAGTTGTACGAGCCGGTTTTCTGCCATGAATCCGGCTCCTCCGCATGCTTCTCGTGCGGTTTGCAGGGTGTGGAGGGCTCGCCATGTGGAGGTGGCTTTGAGAGCTGCCGCAAGTGTTTCGAGGTCTTCTCGGCTGTCTGGGGTATCCATGCCTTCTTCTGAGAATACGGCGTGGAAGAGGTCGAGGAGCCTATCGTGGGCGAAGTGTCCTGCATACACTTCCGCGAGGAGTGGCAGGAGTCTGCGTTGGTGTGTTTGGTAGTCGAGCAGGACGGTTTCGTCGGTGTCGTTCGTTGAGGTGAATTGTCGCCGCTGGTTTCCGTAGGTGATTGCTGTGGTTAATGCGATTTTGCTGGCTACTCCGGCTGCGCCGTCGAGTGATACGCGGCCTTGGACGAGTGAGCCGAGCATGGTGAAGAATCGTCGTCCTGGTGATTCTATGGGTGAGGTGTAGGTGCCGTCTGCTGCTACTGAGCCGTATCGTGCGAGGAGGTCGTGGCGTGGGATACGCACATTATCGAAGGCGAGCCTGCCGTTGTCGATGCCGTTGAGTCCGCCTTTTAGTCCGTCGTCTTCAGAGGAAACACCGGGTAGGAGTGTTCCTGCGCGGCCCTTTTTGGTTGTGTGCCGGATGGGCACGTAGAAGGCGTGCACTCCGTGGTTGACACCTTGGGTGATGAGTTGCGCAAAAACTATTGCTGCGGTTCCGTGTAGCGCGGCGTTGCCTAAGTATTCTTTCCACGCGGCCCGGAACGGGGTGTTGATAATGAATTCTTGGGTTTCTTCGTCGTATGTCGCCGTGGTTGCGATGGAAGCTACGTCTGAGCCGTGGCCAATTTCGGTCATGGCGAAAGCCCCTGGAACCGTGAGGTTCATTGCTGGTTGCAGGAGCCGGTCGTGTTGTTCTGGTGTTCCTAGGTGATGTATTGCGGCACAGAATAGCCCCCATTGAACGCCTGCTTTTATTTGCAGGGAGGGGTCTGCGGCAAGGAGCTCTTCGAATCCTGCGATACCGCCACCGGCATCGTCTTTTCCGCCGAGGTGTTCGGGGAATGCCCGTAGCACTTGCGCCTCTGACACGAGGATGGAGAGTTGGTTGAACACTCGCTCGCGGTGTTCGTCCATGCCGAGGTGTGGGTCACGGATGATGCGCGGGTCGCGGGCAAAGTTGCGGGCGATCAGCCGCAGGTCTTTCCATCGTCCGAGTAGGTGCGGGGCGAGATAGTCGAGGTTTACCTGTAGGTTGCTCGCTGGTGTTTTAGCGCGGTTGTGTGTGCGCTCTGTTGTTGCGGTCATTGCTCACTCCTTTGTGTAGCAGTGGGGTCGCGTGTGCCTAATGAATGGTTACGGGCTGGTGATTCGTGTTGTTTTGCTGCGGGCTAACTGTTTGACTGGGCCGTTCCATAGCCATGTGGTGATGGATTCGGCGAGTTCTGCGCGGGTGGGATGCTGGGGTTGCCCTATGTAGGTGAGCCACCATTCCCCTGTACCGCGGACGAATCCGACGGCGCCGGCGGCCCACGCTGCTGCGTCTGCTTGTGGGACTTTCATTTCGTGTGCGAAAGGGAGTGCGACGACTTCGTTCATGGAGTCGAGCAGTGGCAGTCCTGGGGCATCACGGGTGATGAAGTAGTACACGTTAGGTGAGTGCTCGATCATTTCGAGGTAGCTGTCAACCATTGCGTGGAGGGCTTCTTTTGGTGTTGCTGCGCGCTGTGCCGCGCCGTGTAGTGCTTCATGTATTTGTTGCATGACGGCTTCGGCCACTGCTGTTTGCAACCCTGTTTTATCGACGAAATACCGGTAGACGATTGATTTTGATGTTCCTGCATAGTTTGCAATGACGTCCATTGAGATGTCGGTGCCGTATATGTGTACGGCTTTGCGGGCGGCTAGGGCTAGTTCTAGTCGTCGTGCTGTGCGGTGTTCTTCCCACCGTGTGGAGCGGCCATCGTCGGCATTTTTCTCTGTGATTGAACTCACGATACTCAGAGTATCAGGTACTCTGGGTTCTATAAAGATGTATCTGATTGCGAAAGCAATGGACGAAAGTCCTAAAACTACTCACGCTGCAGTCAGAACCCGCACAGCCACAACTCAAGCAACGACGCGAGGAGACACCATGGCAGCACCACATCCGCACCACGATTCCCCCACCGACACCGCCCATCGACCACTCAACGATGCAGTCATCATCGGCGCAAACAGGATTCCTTTCGCGCGCGCTGGAGGCGCATATGCAGAAGCCTCAAATCAAGAAATGTTCACGGCCGTACTGCAAGGCCTTGTTGCCCGTTTCGGCCTACACAATGAGCACATCGGAGAAGTCGTTGCCGGTTCCGTTTTAAAACATTCCAAAGACTTCAACCTCACCAGAGAATGCGTTTTAGGTTCCTCGCTCTCCCCCACAACATCTGCGTTCGACCTGCAACAAGCCTGCGCGACCGGCCTTGAAGCATTCATTACCGTTTCCAACAAAATCCAGCTCGGCCAAATTGATTCAGCAATCGCAGGTGGAACAGACACTATTTCTGACGCGCCCATCGCCGTATCTGACAGGCTACGCACCGCGCTACTCAAAGCCTCACACGCAAAAACATTTACCCAACGCATCAAAGCATTTAGCACAGTGCGCCCCAAAGACATCGCACCCGACACCCCACGCACTAATGAACCTCGCACTGGGCTATCCATGGGTGAACATCAAGCAATAACTACAGCGCACTGGGAAATTGCTCGCGATGCACAAGATGACATTGCCTATGCTTCGCACCAAAACCTAGCCCGTGCGTATGAGGATGGATTCTTCAACGATCTCGTCACGCCACATCGTGGCCTCACCCAAGACCAAAACCTGCGGGCTGATTCGACCAGAGAAAAACTTGCTGAGCTTCCACCAGTTTTCGGAAAAAATCTCAACGTTGAACCGACTATGACCGCCGCTAATTCCACTGCACTCACGGATGGCGCATCTGCCGTGCTCGTGGGTAGCCGCTCATGGGCTACAGAACATAACCTGCCTGTTCTGGCGCGTTTTGTTGACGCACACACCAGCGCAGTGGATTTTGTGCACGGCCACGAAGGTTTACTCATGGCTCCGGCACACGCGGTTCCAGCCCTATTGAAACGAAACGGATTAACCCTTCAAGACTTCGACTTTTATGAAATCCATGAAGCGTTCGCGTCCACTGTCCTCACCACACTTGCAGCGTGGGAAGACGACACCTACTGCCGCACAGAATTAGGCCTTAACGAACCTCTGGGAAGCATTGACCGATCAAAGCTTAATGTCAAAGGTTCGTCTCTAGCAGCCGGGCACCCTTTTGCCGCAACAGGAGCTCGCATAATAGCGACGGCCGCAAAACTGGTCTCTCAAGAAGCTGCACGTACAGGACGGCCGGCACGGGCACTTATCTCTGTGTGTGCTGCTGGTGGACTGGGTGCCGCTGCGATCATCGAATCTGCTGTTTAAGGAGGGCATTGTGAGCGACAACTACACACAGTTCGTTAACAAAGGGCTGGGGAAAGCCCTCGCGCACAAGCTTGGACTGCCGCAACCAGTCCCTTTGCGTCGATACACTCCAGAACAGCCCTTGGTTACCGGACCCATACTCGTTCTTGGATTGCCTGACTCATCTGATACACAGCGCGTATGCGACCAGCTTCTTGCGTTAACCGATACCCACACAGACGTTGATGTGCGTCGTCATAGCGAATCTGACGGGACCTCGTGGGGAGCCATCATTGTTGTACTGTCAGATATTCATTCTGTGGGCGACCTTAGCGCGCCCTTGCGGGAATTAGGCGCACATGTACGCTCGCTCAATCCGAGCGGCCGCATAGTGTTTATAACTCGACCGCACGCGGACAACACTCCAGAACTTTCGGCGGCGCGCAACGGCGCACATGGTGCCTTGCGCAGCCTTGCTAAAGAACTTCGTCGTGGGGCAACAGCAAACGCCATTGCTGTTGCTGATGAGGTTGATGTTGATGCTCTGCCTGTCACGTCGGCGCTTCGTTTTCTCTTGTCTGCTCGTTCCGCTTTTGTTGATGGACAAATTATTGATGTGTCTTCAGCTACGGGAACAGAACCCGCCCGTTGGGACAGTCCTTTAGCTGGAAAAGTTGCTGTGGTGACTGGTGCTGCGCAAGGAATTGGGGCCGCCATCGCACGCACACTGGCGCGAGATGGCGCCACCGTTGTGGCTGTTGATGTTCCCGCCGCAGGCGAGAATCTGGCGCGCGTAGCCAACGATATTGAAGGCACTGCCCTCCAACTCGACATCACCACTTTGGACGCAGGAAAAACGATTCTGGAACATGCAGTCACCCGCCATGGCGGCTTAGACATTGTTGTGCATAACGCAGGTATCACTCGTGACAAATTATTAGCAAACATGGACGAGGCACGATGGGATTCAGTGCTTGCAGTGAATCTTGAATCACAGCTACGCATTAATGATGCACTCCTTGCAAGCGATTCCTTCACCGAGAGCCCGCGTATCATTTCGCTTGCTTCAACCTCAGGTATCGCGGGGAACCGCGGCCAAACAAATTATGGTGCATCGAAAGCTGGAGTGATCGCCATGGTGGCCGCAACAGCACCTCTGCTTGCTCCCAGAGGGGGAACAATTAACGCTGTAGCGCCTGGTTTTATTGAAACTGCTATGACTGCAAAAATTCCGTTTGCCACTCGAGAAGTTGCTCGTCGCCTCAATTCGTTGCAGCAAGGTGGACAGCCTATTGATGTTGCTGAAACTATTGCGTTTCTAGCGTCACCTGCATCTGGCGGAATTAATGGCCGCACGCTGCGAGTATGCGGACAGAACGTGGTGGGCGCATGAGCCTGCTTACTCCTTACTTGCGTCCGGATGCCACACGCGAATTCACACACATACCTGGTTTGAATAGCCTGTACACGCAAGCGCTGCTGCCTGATCCACAGCGAGTGTTTACTGCAGCGCGAACAAAACTATCAAGGCAGTCTTCTTCACCAGTACTGGAAGCACCACAACTACCTGATGTAACGCATGTTGCACGTAATGTTTGCGTGCCGCCTGAAAAACTCAAGGCATACCAACACCTTGTTGGCGAGCCAATTGATGGCTCCGTCCCTGCTGGTTTCATACACGTTCTTGGTTTTCCTCTCGCGATGTCCGTCATGGCTAGTTCGGATTTTCCGTTGCCGCTTGTTGGCATGATTCATCTGGAAAATCGGATAAACGTGGCGCGTGCGATAGGCGTGGATGAACACTTCGATTTTTTTGCGTGGACTCAAAACATTGGTGGGCACCCTAAGGGCACGACCGTGGAGGTTGTCGTTGAAGCATACGTCGACGAAAAGCTCGTGTGGCAGGGGGTATCCGTTTACCTTGCTCCTGGAAAGTTCTTAGCCGGACTCGGTGAGGAGCAGGCACGCGAGGCTTTTCAACCGCCGCTCCCTACAGCAGCGTGGGATCTGACGGGAAATATTGGCCGCGAGTATGCCTCAGTATCTGGAGATCGCAACCCTATTCACATGTCTGCGCTTACCGCAAAGGTCTTTGGTTTTCCTCGGGCTATTGCTCACGGCATGTATATAGCGGCTCGTGCTCTGGCACAATCGCGTGATGTACGGGGCGATGAGTTCACATGGACTGTCACTTTTGCTAAGCCGGTACTGCTTCCTAGCAAGGTCTTCGTTTCACTAAGGCAAGCAGCGCCACTTCCATCCGATGATCACTCCTCTCCAAAACCTACACACCTACGTATAGATCCTCGTAATGCTGCCGTTCAGCAGTATGGTTGGAACCCAAAGACAGGAAAACTGCACTTCAAAGGCAGTATTTCTCCGTTGTAATATGTCCATGTGGAGATTCGAACTGTGTAGGTGCTTGTAGTTAGTATTCGCAGTTATCCACAAATCTTGCCGTTTAGTCTGCTTGCCGTAGAGACACGCTAGATTAATCCTGAGGCATCTAAACGAAAATCCTGCCAGTTGCGCGACTGGCAGGATTTTTCTATTTTCACCCTATCATCTGATTGGTAATTGATTGAACTAATCTCGTGAATAATAGGTGGACAGACACTTCATTACTTTCATAAGGTCATAACCGAGCACTTCATCACGGCTCAACTACATACCACGACAGGTTTGGCCCGACTCCTACGTCGCACACGCCAAACTTTATGCACTCACCTCACTGAGAGCACTTCCTTTTGTTCACTCCCATGTAGTTGGAAATCGTCATGCCTATTTTTATGCGCACCAGTGCGCTCAAAAACAGTCAAAGTACCTCACAAAAAGACATCACCCTACAAGAATTACAACGCCAAGAAGAACTCCGTGAACGCGCGCTGCGCAATCATACGGAATGGTTGCGGTACGTTTCGCACGTAACACGTTAACTGGATGGACTTGCTTACATAAGCAAACTTCAGCGATTGCTGAACTGCGTTTATGCAGGTCAGAAAATCAGTAGACGTTTTCTACGTAAGGCTCGTAGGCTACAGATGTCAGGGTCGCACACATGCTTTGTGAGGCCACCATTCGATCGAGAGGAGGCCCTATCTTGGTTCACAGCAATGAACCCCAGGCGATCTCCTCGGTGCGCTTCGTCTGAACGTAGCGTTCCGCAGGAGACCGCGAAGGGAGACAGAGACTGCAGCTCTGACTCCCTTCTTTTATGCCTTTTTAAGGTTTTACAAACGACGTCTATTCGCGTCCAGCCTAGTCTTCGCTGTCGCGTGGTTCTGGTTCAAGCACCGCCGCGATCGCCTCGCTGTAAATAGTATTTCCTTGGCGGACGAGCCACCACGTCATCAAACCTGTCACCGCAGCAACTCCAACGCTTTGCACAAGAGCGAGAATGCGCTGTAAAGCGGTCGCATATACGGGTCCGGGTTCGCAGCAGGAATCTTGCAGTCGTCCAGTAATGAGGGTGTTCAACGATGAATAGTTTCCCGTGTCGTCGCCAAGCACAGGCCCAAGAATCGTGAAACATGCGACTAGCGCTAAAGCGATGATTGCGATGACTCGCCATGCAATTTTTTGCGCTGGGGTTTCTTGCCGTCGGACATGTATGTTGGCGCGTGCGCGTTTGATCCGGTTTCCGAGAATGACGCCCCACACGATGGCACCAAACACAAGTGTTAATCCGAGAACGCCAACAACCGTATCCATGCTTTTCCTTACCTGCGATTATCTGTCGTTACCTTACCGCAGATAGTTAAGAGGTTTAGCCGTCTTACAAGGGATTTAACGGCCTGCGATGTATCGGGCTGCGGCGGCTCCTGCTGTCCGTCCCGTTCGTGTTGCTCCAACGGTGGAGGCACCTGCACCGTATCCGGCAAGATATATTCGGTTATCTGCGTATACGCGCGTGCTGTCTGTAGCAATGCCGCCCTGCGGGGAGCGTAATTTGAGGGGTGCGAGATGTTTGAGGGCTGGTTTAAATCCTGTTGCCCACAAAATGACATCTACGGGTTCTATTCCACCTGCCCAAGCCGGCATAACGTCGGTTGCTTCCTTGCCTGTCACGCCTGAAAATTCGACGCCGTTCGGGAGTATTCGTCGCAGTGGCCCGCGAGATATGAGCACTCCTCGGTTGATTGCTTGCTGATATTCGGGAGTGAGCGGCAAACCTGTAGCGCCAACCACCGATAAGGTATGCAGTCCTTTGTCTGTTCGTTGACGAACAGCTTTTTCTACGTTTATTCCCCACTGCTTGTCGAAGAGTTGTTGCGTGAACTGTGGAGCACGTCGTGTTGACCACAATGTTGCGATTCCTGCGTCGTGCAAGGGAAGCAAAAATTGGATGGCGCTTGCTCCTCCTCCAACTACGAGTACGCGCTTTCCCGCAAATTCTGTTACAGACTGATAATCCTTCGTATGAAGTTGGCGGCCGTTGAATGTTTCTATGCCCGGATAGTAGGGCCAAAATGGTTGGTCCCACGTGCCCGTTGCATTGATGATGGCTAACGCATTCCAGTGTGTGGTTTCGTGTGTGGCGGTATTGAGTGCGGTTATACGCAGCGGAGCGTGCAGATCGTTTTCACGCGTGGAACGTACGTGTTGAACGGTGTACGGGCGTAACACGGGGACCTCGAACTGTTGTTCATATGTTCCGTAATAGCGTGATACTACAGACGACGCGGGTTCGTGGGGATCAGGCTTTCCTAAAGCTAACCCTGGTAGGTCGTGAATGCCGTGCGCTTTTCCTAGGGTGAGCGATGGCCATCTATGCTGCCAGGCTCCCCCAGGGCCTTCATTTGCGTCAAGAACAATGAAGTCAACGTGCGGCTTGAGCCCTTTGCGTATCAGCGTGTGCGCTGCGCTCAACCCTGCTTGTCCGGCACCAATCACTACAATTTTTGTGGTGTTTTCAGGCACGGTTTCATTATCTACATGTTCACTGCTGGTGTGCACAGCACGCTTCCGGTCCACATCAGTATGAACCTTCACACTCAAGTTCCTATTCCCTGCACGCAGGGTTTCACACGTGTTGTTGCTAGATCGTGTGCAATGGCTGGATGGTTGAAGGTAAGAGACACTAAATGCATGACAGTTGAGATTCAGCATGAAATTCCATCGCGTGAAGAAACCCTCGACTTATATGCGGCGGTCGGGTGGGTCACCTACACGCAAGACCCTGATGCGCTTATGGCTGCACTTGAAGGGTCCTCCTATGTGCTTACTGCACGCAATGACGAGGGCGTTCTTGTTGGGCTCGTTCGCGTTATTAGCGACGGTTCCACAATCGCTTACGTGCAAGACATTCTCGTTGACCCGCGCGCCCACCGCACTGGTGTTGGCAGTGCGCTTTTGGACGAGGTGATGGCTCGTTCTGCTGATATTCGTCAGTTGGTGTTGCTCACTGACGCGGATCCTGTGCAGCGACTGTTTTATGAGTCGCGGGGCATGGTTGAGATTCATGATGTTGAGCCTCAACCGTTGCGTTCTTTTGTTCGTTTGCTTTAGCGCATGTTTTCATAACAAACGTTCAGCATCCGCTGCTAGGGTGGCTCAAGCAAACGTGTGAGCGGTAAAGCGAGGTGACATGACCGAGTTGTATAAACACATAGAACGTCTAGTGCATCCTCGTTTTTCGGTCATGTTGTGCTTGACGTTATGCGCGTTGACGATCGCTGGTTTGCTTGCCATGCACACGGTTGGCACGCACGCTTCCCATCAGGCAAACGTGCTGCACCCCTCCGCTGAGACGGCTGTGGCAACAGCACACAACGGCCACGCCGCTGCCGATCACGCCAGTGACATTTCAGCAACTCACGTCACAACGTCTAGCCTCACCCAACAGCCTCCACTACACGACAGCGTCGGCATGTCTCTCACCTGCGTGTTAGCGCTTCTTGGGCTTTTCGTTTTTCTTTTACGGCCCTCGTTTTCTCTCGCATACGTCTTACGTATCCGACGGTTGTGGGCTCGTCGTACCGTGTCGTTCCATATGCGACCTGTAAGTGTTTCTCTCCATCAGCTTTGTATAAGCCGCACGTAAAAAACGGTCGTATTCGTTTTTCGTCCGTCTTGTGAGCGCAGTGAGCGCTCGTGTGTCTTACACAAAGGAATTTTTATGTCTATCAAACCTGTAGTACGCGTATGCCTTTTTGCTGTTGTTTCCTTGTCTTTGGCAGCATGCACAACTGACAGTCAGCCTTCAGCGCCTTCGTCTTCGCAGACAAGCGCCCAAACCACGCAAGCAGCATCAGCAAACAGCGACGATGAAATGTTTGCCTCCATGATGATTGTTCACCATCAACAAGCCATCGAGATGTCTGACGTAGTTCTTGCGAAAGACAGCATTGACCCGAAAGTAACAGCACTTGCTATCCGCATTAAGGAAGCGCAAAGCCCAGAAATTACGCAACTCAACGGGTGGCTACGCCAATGGGGTTTTAACCAAGACGAAGCCGACCATTCAATGATGGGGCACGACGATGGCATGATGTCCGACGACGACATGTCTCAGCTCTCTGCCGCACAGGGTGCTGAAGCGTCACGACTTTTTCTTGAGCAGATGATTGTGCACCATGAAGGTGCCATCACTATGGCTGAAGAAGAACTACACGCCGGAGTGAACCCTGATGCGTTAGCTTTAGCGCGAACCATCATTGACGCGCAAACAGCTGAGATCGCAGAAATGCGCGGTTTGCTTGAAGCCCTGTAAATAGGTGTGGAGGGCTGCAGGTGCAGCCCTCCACAGTAGTGTGTAGAGAAGTTTTATTCTTCTGGTGCTCCGTCAGAGACAAGGTCGCCTGTGCGTTTTTCAAACAGGGTTCCCGTGTTTGGCCAGTGGATGTCTGACACGTTGCGGAGCGGGTCTATGCGGTTGAGCAGTCCATCGCGAACTGTCGGCCATTCTGGTTGCAAAATAGAGAAAGAAACCGAATCGCAGCGTGTTCCGTCCGGAGCGATACGGAACCCTCGCAGTGTGCCTTCATATGTTGCACCGAGACGGGTAATTGCAGAGATTGAACGAGCATTCCTAGAATCCGCCCTCATTGCAATGCGGTACATGCCCCACTGCTCAAAGGCGTATTCCATGAGCAAGAATTTGCATACTGGGTTAACGACCCGACCCCACAGGCTTCTCGCATAAAAAGTGCGTCCAATTTCTACGCGGCCTTGCTCTTCATGTACACCGTTAAAAGCTGTGCTGCCCACGATTTCGCCGTTCACTGTGTCAACAACAGCAAACGGCAACACATCAGATGTACTCAGTGCGTCCTCAATGTAGTTAGCCATGCCAACTTCCCCATGTGGGGTGGGCGTACTCATGCCAGCCCACATGTGTGGGTCGACAATTTCAGCCAGCGCACCAACGTGCGCTTGGGATAACGGCTCTAGTCGAAAGCCGTATCCCTCGAGGACAATTTCGTGTTGCATAGCGATATGAAAACACATGTTTGGCATGCTGCGAAAGTAGTATTTTTCGTGTGTTTAAACATGCTTGAACACACGAGGTTAAAAAGACTAGGACGCAGAGCAAACAGAACCTAAATTTGCGGGACTAAAATATGCGTTTTTCCTTGATTTTTAGCGGAAAAAAGCCGGTCGGGAACTGTTTTCTCACTCGCCCGAAAACGAGATGCACAACACCATCGATTGTGGACGAGTTAATGAACATTTCATCTCTTTTATCGGCCGCGTAGACTCGCGTCATGAAGCAACCCATATCTGAGCTCATCGAAGAAGGCGGCTACATTGAGCGGGCCGACATAACACAAGCAGATTTTAGTGATTTTTTAGGCGAAGAATTACGTGTCCTTGATTCTCAGTTCACTGGTTGCACCTTTTCCAACACTGTATTTTCGCGCTCCCACTTTTCGGATGTGACGTTCACGGAAATGTCCGCACCAGACGTGTCTTTCGTCCACTCGGGGCTACACAATGTGGTTTTCTCCCATTCACGCATCGGCGGATTTCAAGCGTTCGATTCTTCGTGGGTGCATGCCCGCATAGAAGCCTGCAAAATCGGGTTCTTTAACCTCCGTGGCACCCGCATCACCGACATACACTTCGTTGATTGCACCCTGGACGAATTAGACCTGTCCGCGGCACAACTCAAAAACGTAATTTTTGACAACTGCACCATCGATCACCTCGTCATGAATGAAACCCACTGCACAAAAGTAGATGTGCGTGGCGCACATATTGCGCGTGTCAGCAACGCAGCAGGCCTCAAAGGAACCATTATGAATCCAGAACAGTTCACCGAACTTGCGCCATCCTTCGCAAAGATGCTGGGGATCACGCTCAAGTAGAAACACGAAAGGCGCCCACACGTGGAACCTGTACTACTCGTCATGCAGCTCCTAATTTTGGTTTTACTTGGCTCGTTATGGGTGCAGCGCAAAAAGACTCAAGGGCAGTCTTCTACATCGCTTGAGCCCTTTATTCGCAGCATGTTCGACGCGCAAAATGCTGTGATGCGTGAAGAACTATCGCGGCAACGCGAAGAAACTCAACGCATCCAATCACTGCACACCGAAACCACAGAGCGTCGATTCCATCACCTCAGCGCGAGCCTTTCGGCTGAACAATTCAAATTCGCTGAGGCACGCACTCAAGCAGAACGGAACCTCCGCGAAGAAACACAGCGATCCCTGCAAGAACTCGGCGACAGGTTCCGCACACACTCGCAATCCATTCAAGAAACTCAAGAAGTTTTTCGCGCACAGTTCTCTGAGCGTTTTGAACAGTTAACCGAGAAAAACACTCGCAAACACATCGAATTGCAGAGTCTGCTTTCTGCCGAGTTAGCAAAACTACGCGAAGGAAACGAAGCGAAACTCGAAAAAATGCGGGAAACCGTAGACGAAAAACTCCAAGGAACCCTAGAGAAACGGTTGGGCGAGTCTTTCCAACTCGTCAGTTCCCGTCTTGAAGAAGTCCACAAAGGCCTTGGAGAAATGCAGTCCTTAGCATCAGATGTGGGCGGCCTCAAACGAGTTTTAACGAACGTAAAATCGCGAGGTACGTGGGGTGAAGTCCAACTCGCTCGACAGCTCGAAGACCTGCTGTCTCCCGAGCAATACGAATCAAACGTTGCAATCAAACCGCACTCCGCAGAACGCGTTGAATTTGCCGTCAAACTTCCAGGCAGAGAAGAAAACGGTGAGGTTGTGTACCTCCCAATCGACTCGAAATTCCCTCAAGAAGATTATGAAAGGCTCGTTGAAGCAACTGAACTAGGCGACAAAGACAGCGTAGAACTAGCCGCAAAAGCCCTCGAAAAAGCGATTATCGAACAAGCAAAAACAATCGCAAGCAAATACATTGAAGCGCCATACAGCACCGACTTCGCCATCATGTACCTTCCCACTGAAGGCTTATTCGCTGAGGTGATTCGTCGTCCAGGTCTCGTCTCTCGCCTACAAAACGAGCATCGAATAAACGTCACTGGACCAACAACTCTCAGTTCACTACTCAATTCATTGCAGATGGGTTTCCGCACACTCGCTATCGAAAAGCGTTCATCTGAAGTATGGAGTGTGCTTGGTCAAGCCAAACAAGAGTTCCGCAAATATGGTGCCGTGTGGGAGAAACTTGAAAAACAATTAGCAACAGCCCAGAACACGGTTAAAGAAGCAGGCACAAGAACACGTGCAGTGGAACGCAAACTACGTTCTGTTGAAACCTCCATGCTTGACACGACACAAGAACCCCCTGCTCTTGACGTAGCTTTAGCGGAACTCACTAACGACGAATAGGCAGCATAGAAGGCTTCACTCACAACAGCACACTACGCTGACAAGCCACAGGAAGTTCACTACCCAGAGGGTTCCTCATCGCTGAGAGGAAGCAAGAGATCAGTTCTAACAGTCGTCGGGGTCTCTTCTTGTGGGGAACTCAGATAGTGCTCAACTACCGGGTCATTTGTGAGGACTCGTCCAGATGCGGGCAGCCAGCAACCGAAAAGCCATGCATAACTCTCAGGCATATCAGAGTATGCCCCCTCGTGGTTAAAAGCCGCGTACGTTCCATGACGTAGCGAGTACCACTCCGGAGTTGGCGCATCTGGTGACAGAGGCAGTAGGTCAGGAGAAAACCTCTCAGGGACAGTCACACAAGCGAGTGACCTCAACTCGGACTCCTCCGTGCTCGACGGATCCGAGAGATACACTCCGTATAACTCGTGATCGTCCATATCAATGCCATGTGCGAGCAGCCAGACCCGCAGATCATGGAACGCACGATCTATGGTCAAAAAAGAGCCGCGATGCTGGACTGCAACACACCTTATCTTCGCAAGTTCTACTTGACGGACAGGAAAGCGTTGTGGATCATCGACGATGCGCGCAATTCTTAAATCAACATGCGTGCCATATTTTCGATAATCAGCCGGAGTTATGCCGACCGTGGTCCGAAAAGCGCGGGTAAACGACGAGATATTTGGGTAACCGCATTGGGCTGCGACTTCAGGAATGGGTGCGTTATCAGCCAATAGGGCAATTGCGCGTTGCATGCGAACGCGTTTAACAAGCGCTGGGAGAGACTCACCAAACGCTGCACAAAAAATCCGATGCCAATGCCTGGGCGAAATCCCAGCAATCTCAGCCAGCCGAATCAAATCCAGCGGCTGATCCAAATGCTCGTATACGTAGGAAAGCACAAGATCAAAGCGATCCTCATAAGAGAACACCTTTTGCTGTCCCATGACGCGTCCTCTCATTACTTACCTGATCAGCACGCTCACTGCTACAACAATGACTTCAGGTGTGGGAGTCCATCATACGGTGTAAAAGACCGGCTATTTGCGCAGGTAGTGGGTGAACACCAACTCAATCAGTTGCGCCAGTTCAGCTTCGGGAAAATGGGTATCCTCAGCAAGGAGCACCGCTCGTTTCCCTTCGTAGGAAAGATGGCTGGCAACAAAACGAAACTCTGAAATGAGCGGCGTCCCACAGTGGACAAACATTGCGGGCGTCCCGTCAGGCTGCATCCCCAAACGGATAGCGCTTCCAACCTTGTTATTGACAGGCCGAAGGCTGGGTTCACCCCACGCTGTATATTCCTTTAATCCGCCAGTTTCCGGAATGCCTTCGGCAACACCATAGGCTATTGCCCGTACGGCAAGAAGCCGTTCTGCAGCGCCCACTGGAATGGAGTCGAATGCAGCGGCTACGCTCTCTGGCATCTCCGGCAACAAGGGATTCATACTAAACTTCTTTGTCTACGCCAATGGCAACGAAGATACCCTCCGGGCCATACTGTTCATACTCGCATAGATATGTCTTGCGCATGTCGTCGAATGCCCACGCTTCATTCCACGCTTCGACTACGCGAGTTGGGTCAGCTTCTGGAACTTCGAACATTGCGCGTGCAGACTTCGGCACGGACACCAGCGTCATACCATCCGGGACAGCGGTTGCCGGGTCAACCTCAACACCGATGAGGAAAGTAAACCACCCATCACGGCTAACACCAGCGTTCTCTAGATGGGTGTATACCGCGTACACGTGCTCGCTGCGTCGTCCTGGAATTGCTTCAATCAGACCTTCACGGGACACGCGCTCCCAGAGTTCGGGAATCGCATTCTGAGACCCGGGGCTGTCTGTTCGTATTGCGTATCCAAGGACTGTACGTGGGGAATTTGTTAAGAACTTAGGTTGTGTCATGCCTTCACTGTAGGTCTGCCCCACTGTGCAATACGTGCCACAATCTGTTGAGATGACTGAAATAGCTTTAGCGGAACTCACTAACGACGAGTAACCGCCGCCCACACTTCGTCGGCCAACGTTTCTGCATACAGCACAGAGATATGTTGCTCGTCTCGGTAGACGACCACATTTCCAATAACTGCGGGACAGCGGTCTGTAGTGCAGAACCACGACGACGTATCAACAAAGGTGACCCCATCCGTTGTTTTAGCGGGGGCGATCTGGTGATCGCGAGGCAATGCTTCAGATCGTGCTCGGGCGCATGTCTGTGGCTCGGTTGGGTTCTTTACCAGACACTCTGTGGTGCCTTCTGCTGGAAGCATCATCGGGTTATCACTCAACACAACCACGGGAATAGAGTGTGCCGCCAACTGTGACCAGACGTCGCTGAACCCTTCTTCAGGCGAGGGTTTCTCCGGTGGTGCCACCCATTCCACGGCTGTTCGGTTAGAGGTGACAACAACATCATATTTTTCGTCGATTAATGTTTTGAGTGTTGCGTTGTTTGCGACAACGCAAGGACCGCCCCTGTCTGCGTCAGACACGCGTTGTGCTGTTGAGAGTGGACAGCTTGAGTGGAAATATGTGTCAACGCGAACGTCTGGGTTAGCAGCAACGATCTTCTCGAAAGCGGGAAGATACTGCTCGCTGTGAGAATCCCCCGCTAATGCAATACGGATGGGTGCGTCTTCTGCCCCGAACATGCATGTAGGGGTAAAAGGGTCAGCCATATTAGATTTGCATCGTCCCTCAGCGCCTGTGGGTAAAGAGTCGCGCACATGTGCTGGATTAGGCAATAAGCGAGTTGTCTCTAATGCTATTTCCGGCAATTCTAGTTTCGTTTTTTCTGTTAACCCTAAATTATTAAATTCGTGTTCCAGTATTGAGTTTATTTCGTTTTTATGCTGGCTTTCTTGAGCATGTGAAAGGATTCCCGGAAGGAAAGAAACTATCGCTATTAGTAAGGACCCAAAGAAACCCCACACAAGAATTTTCTTTGTATTGTTTTTACTGACGCGAACATCACGCAAAGGCTTATCGACTGCATGAAAGAGCACCATTGCCAGCAGTAGAGAAACAACGACGGCACCAGCTTTTTCGACAAATCCCACGTTCTTGAAAAGTAGCGGAAGCAGCACAATAATGGGCCAGTGCGTGAGATACAAGTTATAAGAGATGTCTCCAACGTATTGCACCGGCCACGCTGTGGTTATCCGCTTTCCGACACCTTCAGTAGCACCGAATCCCAGGTAAAGCAGCAATGCTGTTCCTAAGACAGGCGGCAGCGCGCCCGCCCCCCGGGAAGGCAGTTGGATCAGTGAAGAATAGTGCCCAAACAATCGCACCCCACCCGAGCAGGAGCGCACTAAAGCGCATCCGTCGACGCAATACATGTGCAGGCAGCAGCACAAGCAAAGCACCTACGCCAAGTTCCCATAATCGCGAGGTGAGAGTGAAGTATGCGGCTGGGTTTCCAGCAGAAACCTGTATTTGAGAATAAATGAAAGACGCACATACAAGCAGGGCAACGCTTCCACCGACAATAATTTTCGGCGACCATCCGGCTCGCTTAGCCACCATAGCACACAACAAGACCAGCAATGGAATAACAATATAAAATTGTTCTTCAACGGACAAAGACCAAAAGTGCCGGAACAATGAGTCCGGTGCGTCTTGCGCTAGATAATCAACTGAATTTTGAGCCAGAAGAAGGTTTTGCAGATAGATAATCGATGCGATTGCTTCACGTGAGGCATTTTCCCAACGGTTTATCGGGACTAAAACCCACAGAAAAACCATTGTTAATGCGATTGTTATATATGCAGAAGGCAAGATGCGCTTTATGCGTCGCGCATAGAAACCAAGGAGGTTGATCGGTTCGCCACGCGACCCAGCACGTATCAGAAACCCGCCGACGAGAAACCCTGACAGCACAAAGAAAATATCTACGCCAATAAAACCGCCCGGCAAGACGTTGGGCCAAAAATGGTAAATAACGACAGCGAGTACTGCTACAGCTCGAAGAGCTTGAATGTCTGCACGAAGCTTTTTTGATGTCTGCTGGTCAACACAAGGCAGATTTTCTGATTTTTTTATTGTGGGGGCGTTTAACACCCATAAAGCATAGTTAAAGCGGACATACTCACTTAATGAAACATTCTATTTATTTGAGTTAATACTGTGTTAACAGTGCGGCTATTGTGCCGATTCTTTAGAATCTGTGAATCTTGTGGCAAGAAGTGCCTGATACACAGTATGAGCGCTCTCTAGTACAGAAAAATCATGCGTGGAGTGCACGTGCGTAGCTAAAGAACGCGCTTGATCGTCAAGAAGCCATTCCGCGAGCATGTCATGACCTTCTGGGGCATAGTCGGAACTCCTGTCGCGTTTGTTTCGTTCACGCAGCACACGTAACGATGTTTCATGGTCGTCGTGCGGTTGCACCCACAGCACATGTTCCGCACAAGAAACAGCGTTTTTCACGCGTGAAAAAAGCGCACGGTTTGAATAGTTGGTGTGCCCTGCACCCAAAGCAAGAACAGACCCGGCTGCCCTTTTCACTACCTGCTCGACAGCATGCGCGCGAGCAACCTCCCACGCCCGCTCAGTACGCACCCACCCCAGCTGAGCAGACTCGTCGTAAATACGGGCAACAGGCCAGCCAACTTCTTCATAAAACGGCTGCCCCGCCTCATCAATATCAATGAAGTCACGCCCCGTCATGTCTGCAAGTGCTCGACCTAATGTGCTTTTCCCGGCACCTGCCGGACCAATCAAAATAAGCCACGGACCAGGCTCAACGCTCGGCGGCATTCCACCCTCACTCATTGCATGTTCAGTTCACGACGCAACAAAACAATCACTTCGTAGTGTGTCGTGTGCGGGAACATATCGAGGACTCTCAGCTTCAACCGGTCGCATACTCGGCATGAAGGCAAGGTCCTGTGCGAGGGTTACCGCATTACAGCTGGAGTACACAAGCGTGTGGGCGGTACTGGTTTCTAAAAACCGCGCTAGTTCCTCGCCTATCCCCCGTCGTGGCGGGTTTACCACGATAACGTCAGGTGATTCGCTGTGCTGCGCGGCATCGTAGGCACGGGAGAACGCTGTCGCATCAAGCGCGTCAAAACGCAGGTTGCTGATGCCAAGCATGTCAGCTGTCTGTTGCGCAGAAGCAATCGCATCCGCACTTATTTCAATGCCCGTCACTGTGTGCGCGTGCGGTGCAAGATGCAACGCAAACCCGCCGACCCCGCAGAACAAATCCCACACGTGCGCGGGCACGTCATCGGCTAACCATGTACGCGCTTGCTCGTATAAGGCTGCGGCAATTGGGGTGTTCGTTTGGAAGAAACTTTGCGGACGCACATGCAACGGAACGCCATTTACACGCATCGTTAGTGTTTCTTGTTCCGTCAAAACGATTTCCTGCGGCCCCTCAAGGATCGCTTTGTGTTCTGGCTGTATGTTCACGGAGAACACTTTGACGTGCGGATACGCTGCTAAAAACGTGGGAAGGTGTTTGCGGAGTCGGGTTACTGGTTCTTGTGAGCGCGACACAAACCGCACCATATATTCGCTGTCTGGCGATTGTGTGACAAGCACATATTTCAGTTCGCCACGCCTAGAGTGCAGATCGTATGGCTGGATACGCGCTGTCGTAATAAAAGCGGTAAGCGCTTGCAATAGATCGTGCATCGGCTCGTCATATAAGGGACAGTCGTGAAGATCAATGCCGTTTTGTTGCGCATCCAAAATGCCTAACACCGGAGCGTCAATACTGCCGGTAACCACCATTTTTGCTTTGTTACGAAACGCTTGTTCTGCACTTGGGATTGCAGGTAGCCACTGTATGCCCTGATAGGAGGCAAGCAGTGTGCGCGCATGTTCCACTTTGTTAGCCAACTGCTGCTGGTATGGCGTGCGCAAAAGCGTGCATGATCCGCATCGCTGTGCTTCAAAATGGTGACAGTACATAGGTGCCATTGTCTCAAGGGCCCACACATCATGTCTAAACAATCGTGGCGTAAAGGGCTGGGATGGACTCATCATCGCTAGGCGACACTGATACGCCAGCGGCCGCTCCTTCGCCAAGGAAGAAGCGGCCGCCGCTATATAGCGTTGTTTAGGCGAACGAAACCTCGGGTTGGACCGTCCCAAACCTGTGCGCAGTCAACGAGATTGCCTGTTCGCGTAGGAACACGAGCATCTCTACCCGCCCAGCTTCAGTTACTGGCTGACTGTACAACGCGACATCTGGTTTCACGCCAAGAACCTGCGTCAACTGTGTGCGGGCGTCCGCTGCACTGCTGATAAGGCGCACTCGAACGTCACCCAGTTGTGTAGCCCACTCGTTGGAGTCGCGCGTCGAGACACGCACACCTGCACGTACAAGAAGAGTCGTAAGTTGTTGGTGATGTTGTTCGAGTGAAACCTCGTATGTACTGCCTGAGGCTAGCCCGGCGGCAACAACACGCAGCAGGTCAATGACTTTTCCATCCGCTTGATAACGCACAACTACCCGGGTTGGCAGGTAACGGAATTCGTTGCGCTCAACGACGAGTTGCGACACGTCACGCATCACCCCAAATTCGTTGTTCCATGCTTCTGCATCTGATGCGGCTGCACGCTCAAGTGAAGCGATGTCACGGGCTGACACACCTAATTCGTCAGCGGTTGCTCGCACTTGTGAAATGAATTGGGCAACCTTTGGGTTCGCTACCGTGTAATCGTTAGCTGTTGCAGTGGCGGTTTCCCAGTTAACGAGACCGTGTAGATAGTTTGGTCCTCCGGCTTTTGTGCCCGCGCCAACTGCTGATCGTTTCCATCCACCAAATGGTTGACGACGAACGATTGCGCCTGTGATGCCACGGTTGATGTAGAGGTTCCCAGCTTCTACCGTGTTCACCCAGTGTGCGATTTCGTCCGAGTCCAGGGAATGTAATCCAGCGGTTAACCCGTAGTCGGTCGCGTTTTGTGCGGCGATCGCTTCGTCGAGAGTTGCGACAGACATGACGCCAAGAACCGGACCGAAATATTCTGTCAGGTGATATTCAGACCCTGGCGTTACACCAGTTTTCACGCCTGGTGACCAGAGACGCCCATCGTCAGATAGTTGCTGTGGTTGGATCGCCCACGATTCACCTGCATCCAATTGCGTCAGTGCACGCAATAGTTTGCCTTGAGGTGCCTCAATGACTGGCCCTACCTGCGCTGTCGGGTCGTCTGGGAAGGCAACGCGCAACCCTGCTACTGCGTCAAGTAGTTGGTTACGGAAACGCTGCGAACGCCCCACTGACCCGACGAGTATCACCAGTGATGCGGCTGAACATTTTTGGCCAGCATGCCCAAAAGCAGAGTTGACGATGTCTTTCACAGCTAGGTCAAGGTCCGCGTGCGGGGTAACAATGATGGCGTTTTTACCTGAGGTTTCCGCGAGGAGTTGCAGGTTCGGGTTAAACGTGTGGAACAGTTCCGCCGTTTCGAAAGCACCAGTCAGAATAAGCCGGTCAACGCGTGGATCTGAGATCAGTTGTTTGCCGAGTTCACCTTCGGAGACGTGCACGAGGCGCAGCACATCACGAGAAATGTTGTGTTCGTCGAGAGCTGCCCACAACGCTTCAACCATCACCGAACCGCATCGAGCAGCCTGAGGGGCCGGCTTCACGACAACAGAGGAACCTGCTGCGAGCGCAGCGAGTGTGGAGCCTGCAGGGATAGCTATCGGGAAGTTCCATGGTGGTGTTACTACGGTGAGTTTTACGGGCACGGCTTGTGCGCCGTCGATGGTGTCGAGGTTTTCGGCGAGTTGGGCGTAGTAGTTAGCGAAGTCGATGGCTTCAGAGATTTCTGGGTCGGCCTGTTCGAGGGTTTTTCCGCATTCGCTTGCCGCTACTTCGATGAGTTGTGCGCGACGCTTTTCGAGTTCGATTGCTGCTGTTCGTAGTATGCGTGCTCGTCCGCTTCCGTTTAGTGCAGCCCATTCGTCGGCTGCGGTGATTGCGGTGGTGAGTGTGTTGTTGAGGTCTTCTGGGGTGGTGATGGTGCATTCACGGACGAGGTTTTCACCCAAAGTTGAGGTGGGGATTGCGTCGATGATGCGTTGACCCCATTCTCTGTTTCCGGGCAGGGCCGGGTCGGTGTCTGGGGTGTTGTCGAATGCGGTTTGTGCAACAGGGGTTTGGGTGAGCCTGTTTTGTTGGCGGTTTGGTGCCGGAACTGTTTCGTCTACGTGGGCAAGGGATGCTTCAAATCGTGCTTGTTCGCGGTCGAATAGTTCTGGGTTTTTGCTGAGTTCGAATACTGCCGACATGAAGTTGTCGTGTGATGCGCCTTCTTCGAGTCGGCGGATGAGGTATGCGATTGCGACGTCGAACTCGGTTGGGTGTACGACTGGGGTGTAGAGCAGGAGGTCTCCTACTGTGCGGGAGACGGCTTCTGCTTGGGCTTCTGCCATGCCTAAGAGCATCTCGAATTCGATGCCGTTGGGGATGTCGCGTACGTGCCGGTCTTCGGCGAGCAGCCATGCGTGGGCGATGTCGAATAGGTTGTGTCCGGCTATGCCTAAGCGCACGTTGGTGATGCGTTCTGGGGTCATTGCCCAGTTCAGTACGCGCTTGTAGTTGGTGTCTGCTTCTTGTTTGGAGCCAACTACTGCTAGTGGCCAGCCGTGCACTGCCGCTTCGACGCGTTCCATTGGTAGGTTTGCGCCTTTGACGAGTCGCACTTTAATGGGTGCTCCGCCTTGTGCTCGGCGTTGCTCCGCCCAGTGTTGCAGGCGTTGCATGGCTGCCATTGCGTCGGGCAGGTAGGCCTGTAGCACGATTCCTGCTTCGAGGTTGTGCAGTTCTGGCCGGTCTAGGAGTTGGGTGAATACCTCAATCGTCATGTCGAGGTCGCGGTATTCTTCCATGTCCAAGTTGATGAACTTTTGGCTTGGGTGCGCTGCCGCATATTGGTAAAGCGGTAGCAGCTGTTCAATAACGTGCTCTACAGCTTGGTTGTATGCCCACGGTGAGTGGGGTGCAACCGTGGAGGACACTTTGATGGATACGTAGTCGACGTCGTCTCGTTCAAGGAGCGCCCGGGTGCCGTCGAGGCGTTTTGCTGCTTCCTTTGGTCCAAGAACGGCTTCACCCAACAAGTTAATGTTGAGTTTGCGTCCGGTGCTTTTGAGGGCGGCAATAGATTTGCCGAGTTTTTCGTCGCTTGCATCCACGATGAGGTGTCCAACAAGTTCACGGAGCACTCGTTGCGCTGCCGGTATGACAAGTTGTGGTGCCGCATGTGATGCTATCGCACCAACGTGCACTGCCGAACGGAGGTACCACGGCAAGAATGTTGGCGTATTGCGGGCTAGGTTGCGGAAGTTAGCTGCCGCGATGTGTGGGTCTTCGGGGCGGATTACGCCGTCAACAAACCCAACCGTGAAATCAAGTCCACCTTCTTCTGAAAGCACCCCGGACAGCATTGTTGCGGCGGTTGAGGGCTTGATTGTTTCTGCGGTGGCGAGCCATTCGTGTACGAGGTTGCTCGTCCGCTGAGCGTCTGTGCTGTTGTTCTGCACGGTCACTCCTTTAAGTCATAGTGTCATCTTCTTTTACAGTGTGAAAGCAAGATAACTTTAGGTAAAGTGAAGTTTTCTTAAGTTGAATAGTTAGAAAACCTAAAGTGAAGGTGGGTTGCCATGCTCGACGTACGTCGCCTGCGAGTACTACTCGAACTACAACGACGCGGCACCCTCGCCGACGTAGCCACAGCACTACACCAAACCCCCTCAGCGATCTCCCAACAACTCAACCAACTCGAAAAAGAAGCAGGCACCGAACTCCTCCGCAAAACAGGCCGCCGCGTACAACTCACACCCGCCGCACACACCCTCGCCGGCTACGCAGCACACATCATGGACCTCCTCGAACAAGCCCACAACGACGTCACACAATCCGAAACCTCACTCGTCGGAACCGTAAACGTCGCCGTATTCCAGTCTGCCGCGCTCGCGCTCATGCCGCAGGTTCTTGTGCTCGCGCGCGAAGAACACCCAGATTTGCGCATAACAATGACTCAACGAGAGCCCGAAACTGCCCTGCGAGAAACGTGGACGCGCGATTTTGACCTTGTCATCGCGGAACAATACCCGGGCCATGCCGCCCCGTGGCATCCAGAATTAGACCGCATCGAACTGACAACTGACGCGCTACGACTCGCAGTGCCAGACCACAACGGCTACGCACACGTTCATGCTCTGGCCGAGGCCAGCACCCTACCGTGGGTTATGGAACCGCGCGGAACAGCATCACGACACTGGGCTGAACAAGCATGCAGGCAGGCAGGGTTTGAACCCGATGTACGCTTCGAAACCGCAGATCTGCAGGCACACCTTGCACTCATCGCATCAGGGAACGCAGTAGCGCTCCTCCCCGGACTTATGACCGTAACCCACCCCAGCATGGTGCGATTCGTAGACCTGCCGGGCAGCCCTCGTCGCACTATTTTCACGTCAGCACGTTCAGCCGCAAGCACCCGAAGCTCCATCATCGAGTTACGACGAATACTCAGCCTCGTCACACACGACCTCGTCGCTTAGAAACACGTTTTCGCATTTAGGGCTTAGGTCCCGAGAAACTACTATTCTGCAAAAAATACAATGTTTAAATAGGAAAAAAGGAATAAAAGATTTCTAATAAAGATAAAAAATAAAACCCTCAAAACCTATTTTTAAGTGAGCCGTGTCCGTGTCGATTACAGAGAACGACGTTAAAGTATGGCGCAGCGCTGACTATCGATGGTGGTTTGCTGGCGATTCTGCGGCAGCTCTTGGCGGCGGGTTGCGGAACTTTGCTACTCCACTCCTAGCGATTGCAACAACCGGATCAGCTACGGCTGCGGGGTTCATTTCCTCAGCTGTGTCATTCGCTCTAGTCATCGGGATTTTTTACGGTGGCCTTGCAGCGGACAAGCTTAATAAGAAATTTGTCATGCTAAGAGTGTCCCTCGTATGCGTTATCGCCTACGCACTCATCGCTGGTTTAAGTTTGTTTGGCACTTTAAACGGCTGGCTGCTTACAGTTCTGCTAGTTGTTGGGGTACTTGCTTATGGTCTTACCAGCCCTGTTTCTGATGCAACGCTGCGGTCCATAGTCCCAACAAACCTGTACCCGCAAGCGCTCGCCATCAATGATGGAAGAAACTCGGTTCTTGAGATCGCAGGCTCACCAATAGGAGGTTTCCTTTATAGCGTAGCCCCTGGTTGGCCGTTTATGGCTGCCGCATTTGGAACCGCGGTGAATGGCTTTTCGTTCTTACGCATTAAAGCCAATTTAGATCCGCACACGCAGGCTACTGAGCCTTCTGAAGACAAAGACGATCAGCCCATAACTGCACGTAAGAAAGTATGGGCTCATCTCAAAGAGGCTAACGCTGGTGTCATTTTCATTTTTCACAATGCAATCATTCGAGTTTTAGCTGTAGGATCGCTTCTTCTCAATGTTGGTTTTTCTGGAATTTTTCAAACCATTATTTTTACCTGGTACGACGATGGACGTTCCGCTCTCGTCATCGGGCTACTTAGTGCATCGTTAGCTGCTGGAACCATCGTTGGCGCATTGTTGACTGGAAAACTTACACGTCGTTTCGCCACCGGAACACTGTTGATGTGTGCATTCTTGTGGGCAGCAATAACGCTCAGTGCACTTGTCGTTTTTCACACTCCGTGGCAGGTGATAGGTATCCTTGCTCTCACTGGATTGGTTCTTCCACTCGCGAATGCGGCCGGTCTTGGCTTTATGGTCACAGCAGCGGGAGAAGAGAAACAAGGGCGCGTCATTAGTGCACAAACAATGTTGGGGATGGCTGCGACGCCCCTTGCCCTTATCTTTGCCGGCTTTTCATACGACCAGTTTGGCGCTCAAACCACTCTTGCCATTATGTCTGTGCCGCTAGCGATAGCAGTCGTGTACATAGGTTCAAACAGAAAACTACGCACTGTTCCTCGTGCTGATCAATGGGACGATTTCCTCAGCAATAACAATCAACTGTAATTAAACCCCTACTGAAACAGCTTTTTTGGCAGTTGTAGGTGCTGGACCGCATGACGCCACCCCGCCTAGGGCTGCTGCTGCAGTTGCGATAAGTCCGTGCAGCCCTGAACCGGCTGGTGTTGGCCGTGGGTCATCTTTCACAGCCCAGCATCCGTCAACTACTTCATAGTTGGTGTGGACGCCTTCTTCTACCCAAATCCGTAACGCGGTAATCAAACGGTCGACTTCTTCAAGGGTGGTTCCAACACCTACAGATGCGCGGACAGCGCCAGAGTCAAAACCGAGACGGTGCAGTAGTGGGTGTGCGCAGAATCGTCCGTCGCGCACGCCAATGCCATGTTCTGCTGAAAGGTATGCAGCGACGAGCCCTGGGTCGCAGTTTTTCACTGCGAAAGTTACCACCCCAACAGGGTTTTCAGCATCGGCCCAAGCCCGGACGATCCGTATGCCTTCAATTGATTCGAGGCCGGCAACGAGTCTGTTGCGCAACAGGTTTTCGTGGGCTTCTAATGCACCTTGCGGTAGGGCTGCGAGCGCTTCGCATGCTGAGGCGAGCGCGACAGCTCCTACAACGTTGGGGGATCCGGCTTCGTGGCGTGCGGGTGCGTTCGTCCAGATGACGTCGTCGGTGGTTACTTGTCGTACTGCGCCGCCGCCAGCGAGGTATGGGGTGCCGGTGTCGAGCCAGTCGCGTGTGCCGACGAGGACGCCCGCACCGAAGGGGGCATATGTTTTGTGTCCAGAGAATACGATGTAGTCGACGCCGGTTTCTGCGAGTGAGAAGCGTCGGTGTGGGATGAGTTGCGCGCCGTCGAGCACGACTCGCACACCTGCTGCGTGTGCGATTGTGACAACCTCGCTGATGGGTAGTGATTCACCGGTGACGTTGGAAGCGCCAGTAAGTGCGAGGAGAGCGTAGGGTGCTCGCGCGAGTTCTTCTTGTAGGGCGTTTAGGGTGTCTGCGACTGATGTGCCGCCGTGCAGTACGTGGGCTCCGCCTGGGGTGTGTCGCCATGGCAGGAGGTTGGCGTGGTGTTCTACGTCGAGGACGAGCACTCTGCCGTTGTGCGGCGCTTCGTTGGGGATGCAGCCTGCGAGGAGGTTGAGTGAGTCTGTGGTGTTGCGGGTGATGATGGTGACGTCGGTTGTGCGTGCGCCTACGAATCGTCCGATTGTTTGGCGTGATTCTTCGTAGAGGGCTGTTGATACTTGGGAGAGGTATCCGGCACCGCGGTGCACTGATGCGTAGAGTGGCAGCACTTGGTTGACTCGGTCTGCGACGGCGCGTAGCGCTGGTGCTGAGGCTGCGCAGTCGAGGTTTGCGTAGGGCACTTGTCGTCCGTCGACGAGTGGGACGAGGGTGTCTGACCCAACAACTGGCAGGCACGGTGCGGCATTGTTGTTCATGAAAAGCTCCTTCACCTGTGGGGACCCACCCCTTTCGCCGCACACTTCCCCACGTGTAGGTTTCGTGCCCCCGTGTACGGTTGCCCGTTTTTGGGTGCACTACTGCCGTTGTGTAGTGGTAGGGATGCGTGTCTGTGCGACGGATCCCGCGCTTGTTCCGTAGTCGTTTGATTCGGAACCTGGTCTTCACCCGGAGCACCCCACCGCAGGTGGAGGGTTGCCGTCCAGCGAGCCGGGGCTTAATGCTGAAACTCATGACCTGCTGTAAATCTTGCTCTGCTGCCTTAGGGGTGTCAATCGGTCGAATCTTTCGTCTCACATTTCGAACTAGGGGTCTCACGTTTGCTCGCATCGTGGATTATCATTGAGAACGACCATCCAGAGCGGCTGAGTGACGTGGCACGTTGACGCCGCAGCAACCCCCTGTCAAATGAATGTTTGCAGGTGAGGGTGCTACCGCCATGATCGATGGAGGAAATAATGAGTTATGCAGGCGACCTCTCTCCCCAAGAAGCGTGGGAGTTACTCGTATCAAATGCTGGAGCGATCCTTGTTGATGTGCGCACCACAGGCGAGTGGAACAGCATTGGCGTGCCAGATTTAACGTCGCTCAATAAGGACGTGCACTTTATTGAGTGGGTGACCGAGTTTGGGCCAAACGTTCATTTTGTGTCACAGCTCGCTCAAACTGGGGTAACTCCTGGCGATAACCGGCCAATCATTTTCATTTGCCGGTCGGGGAACCGTTCAATCGGTGCAGCCACAATCGCCACGGAAGAAGGCTACGGCCCGGCATATAACGTCCTCGAAGGATTTGAAGGCGACGCAGACGTGTATGGCCGTCGAGTCATTAACGGCTGGAAACTACGCGGCTTACCTGCCACCACTTACGGTGTAGGAGAGTAACGTGGGATACCCTCAATCGCGCACACTTCGTCCAGCAACAATCGGAGTGCGCGGGGGTCAGACGCGCTCTAATTTCGAGGAAACAGCCGAGCCTATCTATGTGACGCAAGGGTACGTGTACTCGAATGCGGCTGAAGCTGAGGCCGCTTTTAATGGCGATGTTGAACGGTTCATTTATTCTCGGTACGGCAACCCTACGGTAGAGATCTTTGAGGAGCGTTTGCGCCTCATTGAGGGGCCTGGTGCTGAAGCCTGTTATGCGACGGCTTCTGGCATGTCTGCCGTTTTCACTGCACTTGCGGCTCTCGTGTCCTCTGGTTCGCGTATCGTTGCGGCGCGGGCACTTTTTGGTTCGTCGCTTGTTATTTTTGACGAGATTTTTGCGCAGTGGGGTGTGCGCACTGATTACGTTGACGGTCATGTGCTGTCGCAGTGGGAAGAGGCGTTGTCGACTCCCGCTGATGTGGTCTTTTTTGAGACCCCGTCTAACCCTATGCAGGACATCATTGATGTTCGTGCGGTCGCTGATTTAGCTCACCGCGCTGGCGCGCAGGTTGTTGTGGACAATGTTTTTGCCACTCCGGTCATGCAGAAGCCCTTTGCTTTAGGGGCAGATATTGTTGTGTACTCTGCGACGAAGCACATTGACGGTCAGGGGCGCGTGCTTGGCGGCGCAATTTTGGGTTCTGCGGAGTACATTAACGGCCCTGTGCAAAAGTTTATTCGTAACACTGGCCCTTCTTTGAGCCCTTTTAATGCGTGGGTTCTGCTCAAAGGCTTAGAGACGATGCCTCTACGAGTGGCAGCTCAAACGGCTTCTGCGTTGCAGATCGCGCAAACGTTGGAAGAAACCGTTGGGATCACGAACGTGCGCTACCCCTATTTGACGTCGCATCCGCAATACGAGTTGGCGCGTTCCCAGCAAACTGGCGGTGGGACTGTGGTGACGTTTGATCTTGCTGTTCCTGACAGTCTTGATGCGGACGAGCAGAAAAAGCATGCTTTCGCGTTTTTGGACCGGCTAGAACTGATCGACATTTCAAACAATTTGGGTGACGCAAAGTCGCTGATTACGCATCCGGCAACGACTACTCACCGCAAACTTGGTTTAGCTGGTCGTGCCCGTGTGGGCATGTCTGAAACGACGGTTCGTTTGTCTGTTGGTTTGGAAGATCCACTCGATTTGCTCGACGATATTTTCGCGGCTTTATCGTAAAACGCACAAAAGAGGGCACCTATCGGGTGCCCTCTTTTTATGTGCCGTCGGTGTTTTTAGAGCGGTCGTTTTGGGTTTCTTGTTGCGCGGACAGCAAGGCGTCGAGTTTTTGGTTAAGGTCATCGATTTTGTTGCGCATAGCTGCGATGTCGTCGCGTTGTGGCTGTAATGCACCTGAGCGTTCGGAGGAGTCGGAGCGCGAGCCTTCGTCTGGAATGAGCCAGCCTGCAACTGCTGCGGATACTGCCCCAAGCACGGAAATTCCGACAATCATTAAGAGGATTGCAATGAGTCGTCCTGTGCCTGTTACTGGATAAAAGTCACCGTATCCGACGGTTGTTACCGTGACAAAGGACCACCAGATGGCGTCTGGGAAAGAGGTGATGAGGGCTTCTGGTGTTCCTCGTTCGGCGTCGAGTATGGCGAGTGCGCCTACGTAAAGAAGCATTAATGCGGCGAGCAGCACTGCCACGCCCGTTTCGAGTGCTGTTGAACGGCGGCTGAGGTATTCACGGCCTGCCGAGAATAGTTTGAGCAACCGCAGCGGGCGTAATGCTGGAACGAAAGCAGCAGCCACATCGATGGGGTGGGTTACAAGAAACTTCAGTGGTTTTTCTGCCAGTGCGGTTCGTATCGCAACATCAGCGATAAAGACGACCCATATGGCTGTACTGAATGCGCGCAGTCCACTCTCAAACCAATCGGGGAGAGATTCTGGGATCACTTCCAACGAATAGACCACCACAAAAATTGCGGAAAGTAGGAGCATAAACCTATTGGTTCGTGCTTCGAATCTGTCTAACGCTGCGTCACTTCGTCGAAACTGAATCACGGCGACAACCCTATCGCGCTTGAGTACATGGTCAAAGGCGAGAGTAGACCATTTTTCCAGTTTCACTCTGCACAAGACGGGGAACGAACGTATTGTTTTCGTATTCGCGCAGGTGTTGTGGTCCCCTATAACCTCGGTAGACCTAACTGGTCTAGACCTGTAAACTGAGCAGGTATTAATTCAAGCCCAGGAGGACACCATGGAGCGCATCGTCACCGTTGCCATCGAGGAGGGCCTACACGCCCGCCCAGCCGCCCTGTTTGTCGCCGCCGCAAGCGCAGCACCAGCAAACGTCACCATCGCCAAAGAAGGCGACCCAGTTCCAGCAGACTCAATCTTGTCTGTCATGACCCTCGGAGCCAAAGCAGGCGACGTAGTCACACTCACCACCGACAGCAACAGCGACGACGACAAAGCAGCACTCGATTCGCTTGAACAGTTCCTACTGCAAACAGTAGTGAGCTAAAACTTTCCACGTGCGCTGAAGGACTGATGCTAGACCTTCAGCGCACCACTCATCGCACATCTGGCATCACACACAACAAGGGCGGCATCCCGAGAATCACGGGATACCGCCCTCATTGTGCACCTACAGCCTGTAGCCGAATGAGCTACCGCACACAGGCTGTTATAACCCCCATGTCTCTAGGACAGGGATCCGAGCGCGCACGGCAGCACGAGCTTCTTCAACCGAAGCAGCCTCACGTGCCAACGCGGCAAGTTCACGACACTCATCGAGCGTCAAGGTTTCCAGCACCGCACCAACAGCAGGCAAAGAACGTGGCGTCATAGACAACGACGCAACGCCAAGCCCCACAAGCACAGGAGCAAGCGCTGGATCAGCTGCTGCTTCACCGCACACACCAACTGGTCGTCCATGGCGTTCAGCACCTTCACATGCAATAGCAATAAGATCCAACACGGATGGCTGCCATGGCGAAGACAAAGATGCCAACGACGCAAGCTCACGGTCTGCCGCTAAAGCGTACTGAGTGAGGTCGTTCGTTCCAACGGAAGCGAACGTCGCCTCTCCAAGCAAATCTTTCGCACGCAATGCAGATGCCGGAATTTCAATCATGATTCCCGCATTATGCAAACCGTAACGTGCACACGCCGCAACGAAGTCCTTCGTTTCTGCAACAGTTGCAACCATCGGCGCCATCACATGGACGTCCGCGTCAGTAGCTTGAGCAGCTTGAGCGATTGCTTCAAGTTGCGATTCAAGCACTTCAGGATGGTTCCATGACGTACGCAGACCTCGCACACCAAGCGCAGGGTTTGGTTCGTCATCGGCAGTCACAAACGGCAATGGCTTGTCGGCACCTGCATCGAGTGTGCGGATGACAACCTTACGGTGTGGGAAAGCTTCAAGCACTGTCGTGTACTGAGCGATTTGCTCTTCCACTGTCGGTGCAGTTTCGCGGCCAAGGAAGCAGAACTCTGTACGGAATAGCCCGACACCTTCTGCACCCATGTCTGCTGCCTTGGCCGCTCCTGCTGGATCACCAACATTCGCAAGCAATGCGACAGCATGCCCGTCTTTAGTGCGCCCCGGGCCATTAAGTGTGCTGGGAGCTGAGACGGTTTGTTGAAACTTTTCAACGGTTTGTGCATCTGGCTCGGTGTGCACCTCACCGGCGCCACCATCAACAGCAATCAGTTGACCGTCGACAAGATCGTCGGCGCCATCAACAGCAACGATGCACGGAATACCGAGAGAGCGAGCAAGAATCGACGTGTGAGAGGTTGGCCCTCCCCCAGATGTCACAATTGCAATAACAGCTGACGGATCCAATGTTGCAGTATCCGCAGGTGCAAGATCATGAGCAACCAGAATAAAGGGCTCATCTCGAATCGGAACCCCAGGGCTAGGAACTCCGGTAAGACGAGCAATAATTCGGTTACGAACATCTTTCACATCTGTAGCGCGCTCGGCAAGATTGCCGCCCAACGCAGTCAGCTGCTCTGCCAGCGTATTAGCTGCAAGCCACACTGCACGCGGGGCAATTAAGCCCTCTTCCCGTACGTGCGTTGCTGCCGCACGCATAAGCGCAGGGTCAGTAGCCATCGTTGCGGTTACAGCCAAAATGTTTGCTGCTGTACCTGTAGCACGTGACGATGCGGCAAGAAGATCGTCGCACACATACTCGCTTGCGGCCTTAATAGCTTCTACGGCGCTGTCGCGTTCCCCTTCAGGTAAAACCTGAGTAGATGCTGGCTCAGCGATTGGGCTGGCCATGCGTGCGACGTGCGCCGCACGGCGGCCGGGGCTAACCCCGACCCCGCGCAGCATGGGAGTCACTAGATCCCACCTCCTGTGGAGTTGGTTGAGCCATCAGTTGCAGCGTCTGCTGTTGGGCTGGAAGCAACAGCAGCTTCCGCAACGGCGCCGTTGTCAGCGCCGGCTGTGCCGGGCTCGTCGTCCTCACGGCCAGGAGTCTTAAGGTTCCACTTGGTGATAACCCACCGGAAGAGGAAGTAGTAGATCACCGCGTATCCCAAACCGATTGGGATAAGGAGAAGCGGCATTTCTGCGATTCGCAGGTTGAGGAGGAAGTCAATCGCACCTGCGGAGAAGCCGAATCCGTCGCGGATACCGATTGCGTTTACCAGTGCCAGCGAGCTACCAGTCAATACTGCGTGGATTGCGTAAAGCGGGTAGGCCACGTATGCGAATGCGAATTCGAGTGGTTCTGTCACACCGGTTACGAAAGCAACGAGAGCTGCGGAGCCCATGATACTTGCGGTGAGCTTACGTTTTGCTGGCTTTGCAGTGTGAACGATTGCCAATGCTGCTGCTGGGAGCGCGAACATCATGATTGGGAAGAATCCGGTCATGAAGGCACCTGCGGTTGGGTCGCCGTTCAAGAAGCGAGCGATGTCACCGTTACGTACGACACCACTTGCATCTGTGAATTCACCAAACTCGAACCATGGGAAGAAGTTCAGTAGGTGGTGCAAACCAATTGGCAAGAGCAGACGGTTAACAGTTCCGTAGACGAATCCACCGATGATTGGTAGACCAGTTACCCATGTACCAACAGCGGTGAATCCTGCATCGAACCATGGGTAGATGAGGGAGAAAACAACAGCGATGATAACTGCAGCACCTGCAGTAACGATTGGCACAAAGCGACGACCACCAAAGAATGCCAACCACGCTGGAAGCTTAATGCGTGAATACTTTTGGAACAGCAGCGCTGCGGTCATACCAATGACCAGACCACCCAGCACGCCGTAGTTAATCATTTCTTGCTTAGTGTCGCCTTCTGCCATAGGGAGAACGACAGGCGAAAGAGCATCGGTAACGCCGGTAAACACGACGTAACCAACAACTGCGGCAAGACCAGTCGAGCCGTCAGCTTTACGTGCGTAACCTACCGCGACACCGATAGCAAACAGTAGCGGCAAGTTTGCAAACAGTGCGTTACCAGCAGCACCGACAACGTCGGCTACTGGTTGCATCCACGACAGGTGCTTTGCAAGACCGTCAGCACCAAGCATGTCCGCTTGTCCCAGACGCAGCAAGAGTGCTGCTGCAGGAAGGGCGGCGATAGGGAGCATGAGCGAACGACCCATGCGTTGTAATTGCGCGAGGCCTGGGATACCTCTGCGCGGGGTTTCGACTGCAGTAGCCATGAAACACTCCTCGTTGCGTATTTCACTAAAAATTGAGTGAGGGCTCTTTCGGTTTGTCCAGTCTCCTTTGTTACCGATGAGAGCGTTCTGGTCTGGACCAGTTGCAATTAGAGTGGTCTAGACCCCATCATGTTGTCAAGTGGTAACACCGATAAGAGACGACTTTGTCCTAATTTGCCCTAGAGATTTTTTACAACATGGTCCAGACCAGTTGCCAAGTGGGTGGTCTAGACCCCATGATGTAGTCAGTTACCAGTGACTGCAAGAAATCGACTAATCTGGACTGGACCACACAACGCCGTAGGGAGGTACCGATGCCGAGTGACGAAGACGCACAACAGGCTTCGCCGAAATACCTCAAAGTACGCGACTATCTCGTAGGCCTCACTGCCAACGAGTTGAAGATCGGTGATCCAATCCCGTCTGAACGCACTTTGACACAGCTTTTCGGTGTGTCCCGTATGACTATCCGTCATGCCATCGAATCGCTCGTATCCGAAGGCGTACTTGAAAAAATACAAGGTCGCGGCACTTTTGTCAGCGCGCCACGCATGGACTTTGAAGTCCGTTTGTCCACCTTCGGTGAGCAGATGGAACGATTAGGCCTAACCGCCTCAACCAAAGTCATTGACGCGGGCACTGTGCCTGCACCGGCTGAAGTCGCATCCATTTTGGGTGTTTCTCCTGGTGCTGCTACCCACCATCTTCGTAGGCTTCGCTACGCCGACAATAAGCCCATGGCGATTGAAGAAGCGTGGATCCCTGTGCAAGTCGCACCGACACTCTTTGATGAGGGTGCACCTGCAAGCCTTTATGTGGCGTTGCGCGCTCAAGGACTCGACCCACGGTGGGGTGAAGAAACACTCGCTGCTGACTCTGCAACAAAAGAAGAACACTCCCTCCTCGAGATGGGAAACCGGACAGCCGTATTACGCGCTACCCGACGCACCCATACTGAACGTGGTGCTGTCATGTTCTCACGTGCGTGCTTTCGCGGCGACAGGTACCAGGTTTGGGTGCCTCTCGCCCCACCGGTTCCTTCTTCCGAGCCTTCCCTTTCACTCTCGACGACGATGTCCAAGGAGGACGCATGACACCCACCGAGCCGCGAGCCGCCTCGTACGTTCAGGCGCTGGGCGGTGCAGACAACATTCAAGACATCGAACCCTGCACAACGCGACTTCGTTCTTTAGTGCACGATCCTTCCCTCGTTAATTCTGCCGCGCTGCGCGAGCTCGGCGCTTTTGGGGTAATGATTAATGGACGAGTCGTTCAAATAGTTGTTGGACCAGACGTCGATGTCGTTGCCTCAGAGATTAATGATCTCCTCTAAACCAGTGCATACTGCACGCCCACTCCCTCACCCGATAAAGAAAAGGAACCCACATCATGGCTGACCCACAAAAACTTCTCGATGGCCTCGGTGGAGATAGCAACATTATTGACCTCGAACCATGCATCACCCGCCTTCGTGTTGAGGTAGAAAACGGCTCGCTTGTCAATGAGCCTCTCCTCAAGGCTGGCGGCGCTATTGCTGTTATGCAGCAGGGCACTGTTGTTCAGGTTATCGTTGGCCCACAGGCCGACAACATTGCTTCGGACATTGAGGATCTGCGTTGAGCACAGCGTTACATGTGCTTGCACCTGTCACTGGCAAAGTAATTGCTATGAGTGACGTGCCAGATCCTGTGTTTGCGGCAGAGCTGGTAGGGCCAGGCTTAGCAATTGAGCCTGACCTTGAAGCAGGGGTTGAAGTTCGTGCGCCAATTGACGGAACTATCGTCAAACTACATCCACACGCGTTTGTTGTGCAGGGTGTAGATGGTCGCGCTGTGCTTGTTCATCTTGGAATCAACACCGTGCAACTTGAGGGTGAAGGTTTCACACTGCATGTCGAAGAGGGTGCCACCGTTTCAACGGGTCAGGTACTTATCTCTTGGGACATTAAAGCAGTGGCAGAAACCGGACGCTCTACCATCTGCCCTGTAGTAGCGCTTGACGCTAAACCTGAAGTTATCGCACGTGCAGCAGCGGTAGCTTCTGAAGCAACAGCCGACACTACTCTTCTTGTGTGGGAGTAACTGGCGTCCTTGTTCTACAACGGCGCGATGACGCACCATAGCTGAGGGGCCCCGCAATGCTTGCGGGGCCCCTCAGCTGCTTTCTTACGCAAATACGTTCAGCAGATTCTCTTCATTCGCAAGAAACGCTTGTGCCGCTTTTTTTGCGCCTTCTAAGTCGTGCAATAGATATGATCCACAACTCTTTGAGGATTCAGCGCCCGGAACAGTTTCGCATTCTAGTAGCCTGCGTATGCCTTGCACTGCTATTTCTTTCATGTCATCTGCTGTGGCAATATTTCCCGTTGTAATGACGTATATGCCGGTGAGGCAGCCCATCGGGGAGACCCCGATGATGTCATCTGAGAATTCACGTAGCGTAAACGCAAGAATGTGCTCAATGCTGTGAGCTGTCTCGATTGGTAAATGTGGTTCGACATTGGGCTGTGTGAAGCGCAGGTCGTATTTACATACACGGCCGCCACCGGGGATTTCTTTATCTCCAGCTTTACGAATGTACGGTGCTACAACAGCGTCATGATCAAGTTCGAAAGATTCGACTACTACCTTTTTAATCACTCGGTAAGTCTATCCAAGTCTCTGCAGCGCCTTTACTCTGTGCGCTCAAATTGCAGACGCCATGTTTCAGGCCCTCTCTCAAGGTATTGGATGGTGAATGCGCCAGGCTCCCTGCTTTCCAATTGTTGCAGCAACGGAATCGGGTCATGTGGTGCGCACAGGATCATTCCGCGTCCCGGTTTTACCCCAGCGAGAGCTCCAAAAATTGTTGCATGGCGAATCTCGTGAGGAATAACTCGCGCGTCCAGCTCAGGATAAGAGAGCGCCGCGTTTTCACCGCAGCCGCAAGCGCCTTTGGGTTTTTGGTCAATGTGGATGTTCACTTCGTTCATATCCGCCACGCCTTTCTAAGAATTGTTCTTGAGCGGGACTTTTATCCTCGCTTCTGCACGATTATTTTATTACAGTTAAGTCCGTGGAAAATAATCGTTTGGTTCAGAACCGCTCAACCTCACATGCAACTAAACGAGGACGCACGTTTTCACCGTCTCGTCTACTCGTGCTTGAAAGCCTCGAATCACAGGTTGAGCCCCTCACCCTGCCCGCAATTGTGCGGCGCGTCGGCTTACACGAAAATACGGTACGAGGACACCTCGAAAACCTATTAGCAGACGGATACGCCATCCGTTCTTTAGCAGAACCTGAAGGCCGAGGGCGCCCCGCATGGCTCTGGTCAACCCCACACAAACACCACCATTCAGACGACGAACTCGAATATGCTGGCCTAGCTGCAGTCTTAGCAGATTCCATCAGCGCTTTCGCTCCAGACCCCGTCGCCACCGCACTTCAGGCAGGCAATCAATGGGGAAAAACCCTAGCCGACAATATGCCACACACGGAACCTGCGCTTTCCCCTGTCACCGCTGCCATTACGCTCTTAGACAGCTTTGGATTCGCTCCACTGGCAATTAATGAACAAAGAATTGAACTACACACATGTCCACTTCTTGAAGCCGCACACCGCAACCCTGATGTTGTGTGCTCCGTACACCTCGGGATCATCAATGGCGCCTTATCACGCCAAGGAATAGATAGCTCTCAATCTCAGCTTGAACCGTTCAGCGCTCCAGGGATCTGCACCCTGCATTTTTCTGCCGATAACACACCTCAACAGCGCACCGATCACTCATGACAGCACCCACCCCACACAAGGCAGCGCACGACACCTCACCGGACCTGCCACACCGCACCACACTACCTCCCATACCTAAACGCACTGTCCTTATTTTCCCGGCAGGTATATGTCTTATAGCAGGCCTTAGCGCAGCACTTCTGCTTCTAGGATTACCTGCCCCGTTCACAGTCAACCGACTCGTCGATTCCCACGGAACTCTACTAACCCTTGGATTCATTGGAACACTGATCGCATTAGAACGATCTGTTGCATTAGGACGCTTCTGGGGATACGCTGCACCAACCCTCCTAGGCACGGGGGGCCTCTTACTACTCACACCCGTCAGTCTTATCGTTCCGCACGCATGCATGCTGTCCGGCGCCACAATCATGACCAGCACGTATGTAGTCTTGTGGCAACGTAACCGCGACGAAGCAATCCTCATTCAAGCGTTAGGGGCGGTATTAGCAGCTGGAGCTGCCACGTTACTCGTTTTACAGTTCCCCGTAAGAATACTATTACCGTGGCTCGCTGGTTTCGTCATTCTTACGATCTGTGGTGAACGCCTTGAGCTTGCTCGGTTAACTCTCAAAAGATCAGCCGGATACGTTGTATTAGTTTGTGCATGCACCTTCACTGCATTAACAATTGCCACACTTTTGTGGCCTACTGCAGGCTACCCGTTACTTGGACTAAATCTCATAGTGATGACGTTGTGGCTCAGTGCCCATGATGTCGCCCGAAAACTTATTTTTACATCGGCCTCACGACGCTTCATGGCAGCTTGCATGCTTGCCGGCTATGCGTGGCTAACACTTGCAGGTTTTATCTGGCTTCTTGGACCCGCTTTTGAGGGGGCCGCATATGATGCTGTCATTCATGCCGTATTTATTGGTTTCACCATGTCCATGATCATGGCACACGCAACAACAATCCTTCCCGCCATCGTTAAACGCCCGCTGCCTTACCATCCTGTGATGTGGCTGCCCGCGGCTCTCATGCACGCGGCCCTTATCGTCCGCGTATGGATCGGAGACGGCTTAGGCATACGCCTCGCCCATCAAATTGGCGGACTTTTTAATGTCATCTCTGTGCTTCTTTTCCTCATCATCATTGTTGGCACAGCCATCACAGCGCCCACCGCAACCCCCTCTCCTCGCATTGGTAAAACCTCATGATCCCCACATCTGCCCCACCAACTCCAGTAAAAAAGTTCTGGTTCATGCGAGACATTCCAGCATTTATATGGATACTGTGCGCTCTTGCAACTACTCTTTTTAACCAGTGGTTACCCGAAGCACGTTGGCTCATATTTCACTTTCTACTACTGGGCGCAGCCACACATTCGATCATGGTATGGTCACAGCATTTTTCGCATGCACTTCTCCACTCCCCCGCAAGCATCCACGAACGCACAAGACAAAACATTCGTCTCATCGCCTTAAACTGTGGAATTGTTTGTGCGATAGTTGGCGTACTCTCAACCTTTTTAACGGTAACGATCATAGGTGCCACCCTCGTCGTCTTATCCGTAATGTGGCATGCCATCTCACTACTTTCACGGCTTAAAAAAGCCCTTGGTGTACGCTTTGGGATCACAATTAAGTACTACATCGCAGCCTCCGCGTGTTTACCAGTAGGGGTGACACTGGGTGTTTTACTATCCCACGGTTATGCAGACCCACTACACGGCCAGTTACGGCTAGCCCACATTTTTATCAACATTTTTGGCTGGATCGGGTTAACAATTGTGGGCACACTCGTAACCTTGTGGCCGACCATGCTCCGCACAAAAATAGACGACCAAGCCACCGCGGTAGCGTTGAGAGTTTTACCAATACTGATCAGCGGCATCATCATGTGCAGTGGAGGCGCCCTAGGAGGTGTAACGTGGCTTGTCGTATGCGGTCTCGTCCTATATATGACGGGGCTTATATGGCTGGGATTCATTTTTTTACGCACAGCTCTTCGTAAAACACCCCAAGATTTCCCTACCCTTTCGGTTGCAACCAGTTACGTATGGCTTGTGGGCTCGCTCATTGTATTGCTCGTCCATGCAGGAACCGCTGCTTTCTCTGCCACATCTTGGGATCGCATCTTTGCTGGCTTCACAACAATTACCCCGTTTCTTGCCGCAGGTTTCGTCCTGCAGACACTCCTCGGCGCTCTTGCCTATCTCATTCCGGTTGTGCTGAGTTCTGGCCCCCAATCTGCTCGAGCAACGCACACTGAAATGAACCGTGGGGCGATTTTACGTGTAGTAACAGCAAATCTTGCTTTGCTCGTGTGCGCACTTCCCGTTACAGCTACGATTCAGGTAAGCGCTGCTTTCGTGTACGTGGCCAGCACCAGCAGTTTCATAATTTTTATGGTTCGCTCCATGAAAACCGCCAAAAGAATACGGGTTTCCACACGCAGTACCAACAAGCACGATAACAACCCAACTGGTGAGCCACTTCGTCGGCTACCGCCCCCTAATCCCGCACACAATACTAATGACGCACATTCTCGGGGGACGATTGCTGGACAAGCAATTTTAGGTCTAGTTGTGGTGATTGTGGCTGTTTTAGTTGGTGTTGCACTACAACCTGATTCACTTCGCACCTATCCCATCGCTAACGGTGCGTCTCAGAGCTCTGAAGCCGTTGCGCAACATCGCAATGCTCCACACAAGACTGTGCGTGTTGAAGCAAAAAATATGCGCTTCTTTCCTGAGAGCATTAATGTTCCACACGGCACTAACCTAACAATCGAACTTGTCAATACTGACTCGTCAGAAGTGCACGATTTAGTGTTATCTAACGGTCGCGTTTCTGCTCGTATCATGCCTGGAGATTCCACTCAGATCGAAGTTGGTGTCATCACTCAATCGTTAGATGGCTGGTGCTCAATTATTGGGCATAAACAAATGGGCATGGTGTTCGCTATCAATGTTCTAGAACCCGATGACACCACTCAAACATCTGGTGAAACGCCTCCTTCAGAGCATGCTCACACCCATATGTCTAAAGGAAATACGGATCTTTCTGCCGCACAGGATCTAGATTTCATGGCACAACCCAGCAAAGATTTTAAGGCTTACGACGCAACCCTTAAACCGCTTTCACCACGTGAAGGCTCAGCTCCCCAACTTCATAAATTTACATTCGAAGTTGAAGAAAAAGTTATGGAAGTTGCTCCTGGTGTCCGTCAAGAAATCTGGACGTTTGATGGATCTTTTCCGGGACCAACTTTACATGGCCGGGTTGGAGACACCTTTGAAATTACGTTAGTCAACAATGGGTCGATGGGACATTCTATTGACTTCCATGCTTCACTCATTGCGCCTGACCAAGCTATGCGGACCATAGCGCCCGGAGAGTCTTTGGTGTATCGGTTCGTTGCTGAGCGTGCAGGGATCTGGATGTATCACTGTTCAACTATGCCAATGACTGCCCACATCGCGAATGGAATGTTCGGTGCAGTTGTTATTGAGCCTGATGATTTACCTGAAGTCGATAAGAGTTATGTCATTGTGCAAAATGAAATGTATTTAGGTAAGCAAGACGAACCAGTTGATGTAACTAAAGCGTTAACTGGAGACAGTGCTTTAGACCTTGTCGTCTTTAATGGCTATGCCAACCAGTATGCAGCACGGCCTCTCACAGCCCAAGTTGGTGAACGTGTTCGGGTGTGGATGCTTGTTGCTGGACCTAGCCGTGCTTCTTCTTTTCATGTTGTCGGAAGCCAGTTTGATCGTGTGTGGTTTGAAGGTAACTATCTTTTAGGTTCTGCTCAGCAGCCTGCGACGGGAGGAACTGGAGGGTCACAGGCACTTGGCTTGCAGCCTGCACAGGGCGGTTTCGTGGAATTAACGTTCCCCGAGCCTGGAAATTACCCATTTGTTACCCACATTATGGTTGATGCGGAACGTGGCGCGAAAGGAATCTTTACAGTGACACAGTAGCCGCACAGTCGTGCTCTGTAGGCACGACGTGTTTACAGCATGTAAATGCGTCAGGCCCCACCGTTGTGGTGGGGCCTGGCGTGTTATGTGTGTGTCGGCTGTGTCCTACTCTCCCACACCATTGCTAGTGCAGTACCATCGGCGCTGTCAGGCTTAGCTTCCGGGTTCGGAATGGGGCCGGGCGTTTCCCTGACGCTATGACAGCCGTACGTTTTGTTCACCATCGTCTCACCCCGTGTGGGGTGGTGGGTCGTGGTGTGGGAGCTGGGTAGTGGACGCGTGCAGTAAGTGTGTGTGTGTTGTTAGGTTGTTGGCGTATTAGTACCGGTCAGCTGCGACAGTCGTTAGTCCTGTCTTCCACGTCCGGCCTATCGACCCACTGGTCTGGTGGGTGCCTTCACAACAAAATGTTGTTGGAAACCTTATCTTGAAGCAGGCTTCCCGCTTAGATGCTTTCAGCGGTTATCCCTTCCGAACGTAGCTAACCAGCCATGCACCTGGCGGTACAACTGGCACACCAGAGGTTCGTCCGTCCCGGTCCTCTCGTACTAGGGACAGGTCTTCTCAAGTTTCCTGCGCGCGCAGCGGATAGGGACCGAACTGTCTCACGACGTTCTAAACCCAGCTCGCGTACCGCTTTAATGGGCGAACAGCCCAACCCTTGGGACCTACTCCAGCCCCAGGATGCGACGAGCCGACATCGAGGTGCCAAACCATGCCGTCGATATGGACTCTTGGGCAAGATCAGCCTGTTATCCCCGGGGTACCTTTTATCCGTTGAGCGACCACGCTTCCACAAGCCATGGCCGGATCACTAGTTCCGACTTTCGTCCCTGTTTGACCTGTCAGTCTCACAGTCAAGCTCCCTTGTGCACTTACACTCGCCACCTGATTGCCAACCAGGCTGAGGGAACCTTTGAGCGCCTCCGTTACATTTTAGGAGGCAACCGCCCCAGTTAAACTACCCACCAGGCACTGTCCCTGAACCCGATTAGGGTTCGAGGTTGAGGTATCCGAAACCACAAGAGTGGTATTTCAACGATGACTCCACACACACTAGCGTGCATGCTTCATAGTCTCCCACCTATCCTACACATGTAATACCGAATACCAATACCAAGCTATAGTAAAGGTCCCGGGGTCTTTCCGTCCTGCTGCGCGTAACGAGCATCTTTACTCGTACTGCAATTTCGCCGAGTTTATGGTTGAGACAGCGGAGAAGTCGTTACGCCATTCGTGCAGGTCGGAACTTACCCGACAAGGAATTTCGCTACCTTAGGATGGTTATAGTTACCACCGCCGTTTACTGGGGCTTAAATTCTCAGCTTCACCACCAAAGGTGGTTGACCAGTCCTCTTAACCTTCCAGCACCGGGCAGGCGTCAGTCCGTATACATCGACTTGCGTCTTCGCACGGACCTGTGTTTTTAGTAAACAGTCGCTTCTCCCTGGTCTCTGCGACCCCGATCCGCTCAACACAGCGTGTGTGTATCACGGTTGGGGCCCCCCTTCTCCCGAAGTTACGGGGGCATTTTGCCGAGTTCCTTAACCATAATTATCTCGATCGCCTTAGTATTCTCTACTTGATCACCTGAGTCGGTTTGGGGTACGGGCGGCTAACACCTCGCGTCGAGGTTTTTCTTGGCAGCAGAGGATCACCAACTTAACCCCATCAGATCTCACCCTTAATAAGTCCCGGATTTACCTAAGACTTGAGCTACATCCTTGGCCGTCGTCTACCATCGCGACGGTTTGGCTACCTTCCTGCGTCACCCCTGTTCATACGCTCACGCCACACCACGCCACACCCAGCACACATCACCACACACAACCCGAAGGCTATGCATGCGTCAGTGTGGGAGGTGTTTTATAGTGTTTTGTGTTGGGCGGTGTTTCACCGGTACTAGAATATCAACTAGTTGTCCATCGACTACGCCTGTCGGCCTCGCCTTAGGTCCCGACTAACCCAGGGCAGATTAACTTGACCCTGGAACCCTTGATCATTCGGCGGACGGGTTTCTCACCCGTCTTTCGCTACTCATGCCTGCATTCTCACTCGTGTAGTCTCCACCACTGGGTTACCCCGCAGCTTCATCGCCCACACGACGCTCCCCTACCCATCCACACACCTGAACCCACAAGGGGCTAGGTACATATGTGAATGCCACAGCTTCGGCGGTGTACTTGAGCCCCGCTACATTGTCGGCGCAGAATCACTTGACCAGTGAGCTATTACGCACTCTTTCAAGGGTGGCTGCTTCTAAGCCAACCTCCTGGTTGTCTATGCAACTCCACATCCTTTCCCACTTAGCACACGCTTAGGGGCCTTAGCTGGTGGTCTGGGCTGTTTCCCTCTCGACTACGGAGCTTATCCCCCGCAGTCTCACTCCTACACTCTGACTTACCGGCATTCGGAGTTTGGCTAACGTCAGTAACCTGGTGAGGCCCATCGGCTATCCAGTAGCTCTACCTCCGGTAAGAAACATGTAAGGCTGCACCTAAATGCATTTCGGGGAGAACCAGCTATCACGAAGTTTGATTGGCCTTTCACCCCTACCCACAGGTCATCCCCCCAGTTTTCAACCTAGGTGGGTTCGGTCCTCCACGCGGTCTTACCCGCGCTTCAACCTGCCCATGGGTAGATCACTTCGCTTCGGGTCTAGACCCAGCGACTCATTCGCCCTATTCAGACTCGCTTTCGCTACGGCTGCCCCACACGGGTTAACCTTGCCACTGAGCACTAACTCGCAGGCTCATTCTTCAAAAGGCACGCCGTCACCCCAACGAGGGAGGCTCCGACGGATTGTAAGCACATGGTTTCAGGTACTATTTCACTGCCCTCCCGGGCTACTTTTCACCATTCCCTCACGGTACTGATCCGCTATCGGTCATTAGGTAGTATTTAGGCTTACGAAGTGGTCTTCGCTGATTCACACGAGATTTCTCGGGCCCCGTGCTACTTGGGATCCCACGACACAGGTATACATGTTTCAGTTACGGGGGTATCACCCTCTACGCCACTCTTTCCCAAGAGTTTCACCTACACGCATACTTGATAACTGTGTGTTCAAACGGCAGCTTGAACCACGTGGTCCCACAACCCCATACACGCAACCCCTGCCGGGTATCACACGCATATGGTTTGGCCTTATCCGCTTTCTCTCGCCAATACTCACGGAATATCTTTTCCTGCCGGTACTGAGATGTTTCACTTCCCGACGTTCCCTCTACCTTGCCTATATATTCAGCAAGGAGTACCCCAACATGACTTGGGGTGGGTTTCCCCATTCGGACACCCTCGGATCACAGCTCGTTTGCCAACTCCCCGAGGCTTATCGCAGGCTACAACGTCCTTCATCGGCTCCTAATGCCAAGGCATCCACCATGTGCTCTTAAAAACTTAACAAAACACAAAAAATTTCATACAAAATCACAGACACCAAAAAAGACATAAAATCATTTTTTGATTAGATGCTCGCGTCCACTATCCAGTTCTCAAACAACGACCACACCCACACAAACAACCACCACCCTCAAGCAGCGTCATCCATGCGACATGGCTAAAACCTCAAACCCTTCCCCCATACACGCACGAACGCGCACATAAGAAAAACGGGTTGATGTTTCATAACCCAACAGTGTGTTTGACCCCAACCACCCACGCCCGCACACTTCCACCAACCCCCAAAAAAGGTCAGGTACTACGTGCACGCACACATGATCAAGGAATGCTTGTCAATGTTCCACCCATGAGCACAACCACTAGAACACTCGCCTAGCGCATTGCATATGCTCCTTAGAAAGGAGGTGATCCAGCCGCACCTTCCGGTACGGCTACCTTGTTACGACTTAGTCCCAATCGCCAATCCCACCTTCGACGACTCCCTCCCACAAGGGGTTAGGCCATCGGCTTCGGGTGTTACCAACTTTCGTGACTTGACGGGCGGTGTGTACAAGGCCCGGGAACGTATTCACCGCAGCGTTGCTGATCTGCGATTACTAGCGACTCCGACTTCATGGGGTCGAGTTGCAGACCCCAATCCGAACTGAGACCGGCTTTTTGGGATTCGCTCCCCCTCACGGGATCGCAGCCCTTTGTACCGGCCATTGTAGCATGCGTGAAGCCCAAGACATAAGGGGCATGATGATTTGACGTCATCCCCACCTTCCTCCGAGTTGACCCCGGCAGTCTTCCATGAGTCCCCACCATAACGTGCTGGCAACATAGAACGAGGGTTGCGCTCGTTGCGGGACTTAACCCAACATCTCACGACACGAGCTGACGACAACCATGCACCACCTGTACACCAGTCCGAAGAGGCGACTATCTCTAGCCGTTTCCGGTGTATGTCAAGCCTTGGTAAGGTTCTTCGCGTTGCATCGAATTAATCCGCATGCTCCGCCGCTTGTGCGGGCCCCCGTCAATTCCTTTGAGTTTTAGCCTTGCGGCCGTACTCCCCAGGCGGGGCACTTAATGCGTTAGCTACGGCGCGGAACTCGTGGAATGAGCCCCACACCTAGTGCCCAACGTTTACGGCATGGACTACCAGGGTATCTAATCCTGTTCGCTCCCCATGCTTTCGCTCCTCAGCGTCAGTTGCGGCCCAGTGACCTGCCTTCGCCATCGGTGTTCCTCCTGATATCTGCGCATTCCACCGCTACACCAGGAATTCCAGTCACCCCTACCGCACTCTAGCCTGCCCGTACCCACCGCAAGCCCAACGTTAAGCGTTGGGTTTTCACGGCAGACGCGACAAACCGCCTACGAGCTCTTTACGCCCAATAATTCCGGACAACGCTTGCGCCCTACGTATTACCGCGGCTGCTGGCACGTAGTTAGCCGGCGCTTCTTCTGCAGGTACCGTCACTTTCGCTTCTTCCCTACTGAAAGGGGTTTACAACCCGAAGGCCTTCATCCCCCACGCGGCGTCGCTGCATCAGGCTTTCGCCCATTGTGCAATATTCCCCACTGCTGCCTCCCGTAGGAGTCTGGGCCGTGTCTCAGTCCCAGTGTGGCCGGTCGCCCTCTCAGGCCGGCTACCCGTCGTCGCCTTGGTAGGCCATCACCCCACCAACAAGCTGATAGGCCGCGAGCCCATCCCTCACCAAAAAAATCTTTCCACCCACAAAAGATGCCTCTATGGGTCGTATCCAGTATTAGCCACCGTTTCCAATGGTTATCCCGAAGTAAGGGGCAGGTTACTCACGTGTTACTCACCCGTTCGCCACTAATCAAAAAAGTGCAAGCACTCTTCATCATCGTTCGACTTGCATGTGTTAAGCACGCCGCCAGCGTTCGTCCTGAGCCAGGATCAAACTCTCCATGAAAAAATAAAATCCATAGACACCAACACCACGCACGGGAAAACGCACGACAGCATCAGCACTAAAATTTGAAACCAGCATCCAAAAAAACAACTAGCATCAAAAAACACACCCACACAACGTGCACGCATGTTCCTTCACAACCAGAATCATTAAACAATAAAAGACATGTTTAACAACAAAAAAATATTTTTGAATACCAAAAATAAAAACGAACATCACCACAATGCATGAAACCCACCCATCTAAAGCAGGAAACACACACCACAACAATGCCCTAATGGCATCAACAATCAAACACACTATTGAGATATCAAACAACAACCACACACCATCAAAACCCAGCCAAACAAACCAGCCGAACCCATCCGGGGCAACCTCTCAAGCCTACACCATCCGGCCCGCAAACCCAAACCCACATCACTGCGATCTAGATCATACAAACAAGCCAAAAAACGCACACTCACAAGGAAAAACCAACACAACCAAACCAACAAACAACCGAAGCCATTCACCAACCCGTCGCGCTGACAAAAGAAAACATTACCCACCCACACCCACCAAAATCAAACCCACACCACGTGACCGTAACCACACCCAAAACTGCTATTAAAAATGCCAGATTCTCTGTAAAAGAATCTGGCATTTTCAAAAAACAAATATTCGTTTATTAATGTGTGTCATCAACAATCCGTTTAACAAAAAACAAGGATGTTTCAAACTGCTGATACATTCCGTACGGCTGCAACTCCTCGTACCCACGTGAACGGTATAAGCCAACAGACTCAGGCTGCAAAGTTCCGCTCACCAAAACAATCTGTTCGAACCCACGCTCAACAGCAATCCGATGAGTCTCATCAATGAGTGCATGCGAATAACCGCGGCCACGATACTCAGGCAGCACATACACCCTACGCATCTCAACAGTCCGCGCAGCTCCAAAGACGTCCTCTGCACCAGTGACATCTACCAGGGCCGCACACCCAACAGGCAACTCGCCATCATCTGTGTCGATGTAAAGCACAGACATTGATACAACGCCGTCTGGAGCAGGCTCATTCAGAGTTACAGGAGAGTCATAACGAGCGGAAAGATCCCTGCTTTGCCCGTTTCGTAATTCGACAGCATCCGCGTTATCCCACGGAACTTCCCTCACCTGCATGAACTCATACTTTCTCTCAACAAACACTAAGGCGGCCTAAACATACAGTTTAGGCCGCCTTATACGCATCACACGATCACTTACGTGAGTGCATGTGATCACACACGTTGGATTATGCGTGCACCAAAGATGAAAGCACAGAAGTGAAGAAACCTAAGCCATCAACACCGCCACGTACGCTAGTGCCGTTATCAACACCAAAGCCGGTTTCAACCGCATGCTCTGGGTGCGGCATGAGACCCACAACGTTGCCTCGCTCGTTAGTAATACCGGCGATGTTACGACGCGAACCATTCGGGTTCCAGCCCTGATAGCGGAAAGCAACACGACCCTCAGCTTCTAAAGCATCAAGCGTGTGCTCATCAGCAACATACTGGCCGTCTTGGTTCTTCAAAGGAATGATGATCTCTTGACCTTGCGCATAGTCCCGTGTCCACGCTGTTTCAGCGTTTTCGACAACAAGGGTTTGCTCCCGGCAAATGAATGACAAGTGATCGTTCTTGATCATTGAGCCAGGAAGTAGATGCACCTCAGTTAAAACTTGGAATCCATTACAGATACCAAGCACAGGCATACCGCCACCCGCAGCATCTACAACCTTCTCCATGACAGGTGCGAAACGAGAAATAGCGCCTGCGCGCAAGTAGTCTCCATACGAGAACCCACCGGGCAAAACAACTGCATCCACCGAATGAAGGTCAGCGTCAGCGTGCCACAGCGACACTGCTTCCGCCCCTGCGAGTCGCACAGCACGTGCTGCATCACGGTCATCCAACGTTCCAGGGAACGTGATCACACCGATGCGAGCCTGAGCGATTCCTGACATCAGGCAACCTCTCCCGATGCGTCCTTCACCGAGACAACGTCTTCAATGATTGGGTTCGACAACAAGGTCTCAGCAGCTTTACGAGCATTTTCGAGAACCTCAGGCGTTACATCGCCTTCAACCTCAAGCTCAAAGCGCTTACCTTGACGAACTGATACGAAACCATCAAAACCCAAACGAGGAAGGGCACCAGCAACGGCCTTCCCTTGCGGGTCGAGGATCTCTGGCTTAGGCATTACGTCGACGACTACGCGTCCCACGGGCACTCCTGATATAACGAGGAAATCCTTTTGAGAAAAGGGGTAGCGGCTTTAGTCTATCTGCGAATAAAGCCCGCATTGAATTACGACCAGATAGCGGCACACGTTAAGCGTTCACCGTGACGACTATCTCCCCTTACAAAAACTCACTATACAATACAAAACATGACAAAAAGCCTGCCTTACATAGCACTTGGCCTAGGGATACTAGCCATCATCAGTATTTTCGTACCGCCCCTTGCTTTAACCGCAGGAATCGGTGCATTAATCACCGGAATCATCGCGTTACGCGCCGCCGAAACCAGCAAAGAACGCAACCTGTCCTGGACTGGAATCCTCTGCGGAGCGACCGTCATGCTGCTCGTCATCGGCGCATTACTTACACTTTTACCCACATAAGCACGCAGGTAAAAAGGTACTACAAGTCAATAACTTGGCCCGTTAACCGCGTAAACGCCTCAACATAACGCTCCTGAGTAGCCTGAATAACCTCAGCGGGAAGAGCAGGCGGCTCACTGCCACTGTTCTTATCCCAACCGGAGGCAGGAGAGGCTAACCAGTCACGAATGTACTGCTTATCAAAGCTTGCTTGAGATCCGCCCGGCTTCCACAAGTTCATGTCCCAGAAACGTGAAGAGTCTGGAGTCAGCACCTCGTCGCCCAACAGAATCTCACCGGTTTTAGGGTCAGAACCAAACTCAAACTTCGTGTCAGCCAAAATCACGCCACGAGAACGAGCAATATCCTCCGCACGGGCATACACATTAATCGTCAAATCGCGCAGCACCTCGGCAGCAGCCCAACCTAGCCGCTCTGCTACCTGCTCGAACGTAATGTTTTCGTCGTGCTCACCAACTTCAGCTTTTGCCGCTGGAGTGAATATTGGGGATTCAAGACGTGAACCATCCACAAGACCTTCCGGCAGCGACACCCCACACACAGTGCCGTCAGCCTTGTACTCAACCAACCCTGAACCCGTGAGATACCCACGCGCAACACACTCAACAGGGAACATGTCGAGGCGTTTGCAGATCATTGCCCGCCCATCAACCTCAGCTGGAATCAAACCGTCGCCTTCAGCAACTGACACATCCGTAGAAACAACATGATTACCGACGATGTCTGAGAACTGCTCAAACCACCACAAGCTCAGCCGAGTAAGAACCTTGCCTTTACCCGGAATACCTGGCTCCAACACGCAGTCGTAGGCGCTCACGCGGTCTGATGCCACCACAAGTACGACATCCCCTAAAGGATGCTCACCGCCAAGCGCTTCAACATCAGGAACGTACAAGTCACGGACTTTACCCGAATACTGATGTTTCCAACCTGGCAGGTCTGCGGTAGCTACGTCCAAACCGGACATGGTGGCACTCCTCATTCACAACACTTAACTTACGAATATTCAACACTTACACGTAGTGCCTGCCAGATGTGACTCTGGCAGGCACGCACGTTATGACTGTGTAGCTGGTTTGATCTCTCCGCGAGCTGCTTTCAAAGCAATATCGGTACGGTGGTGTGAACCACGCAAACCAATCGCATCAACGCCCTGGTAGACCCGCTCACGAGTAGCGTCTAAATCGTCGCCAAGGGCAACGACCGACACAACACGTCCGCCCGACGACACCAGCACATCGTCAACAATTTTGGTGCCAGCGTGAAGAACATGCACACCGTCAAGAGCGTTTGCTGCACTGATTCCTTCAATAGGATCACCCGTTACTGGAGTGTCTGGGTACCGTTCAGAAGCGACAACAACTGTCACTGCTGTTTGTGGATGCCATTGCAGTTCAGGGAAATCAGCAAGTTCACCCTTTGCGGCGGCAAGCAACAGAGCAGATAGTGGCGTCTGCAAACGCGCAAGCACCACTTGCGTCTCTGGGTCACCAAAACGAGCGTTAAATTCAACAACCCGAGTGCCCTTGCTTGTTAAAGCAAGCCCCACATACAAAATCCCGGCAAACGGTGTTCCACGACGAGCCATCTCGTCAATGGTTGGTTGCGCAATAGTGTCAATAACTTCTTGGACCAGTGAAGCGGGTGCCCACGGCAGCGGCGAATACGCGCCCATGCCACCAGTGTTTGGGCCTTCGTCGTCGTTGCCTACGCGTTTAAAGTCTTGTGCTGGCGCTAAAGCGCGCACGGTTGCACCATCTGAAACGACGAACAATGAAACTTCTGGGCCATCTAAGTATTCTTCGATGACGACGCGGCCGTCCTGGCCACGGTTTGCAAAGCAGTCTGCCGCGTGTGCATAAGCTGCCTCGCGATCATTCGTTACGACGACGCCTTTACCTGCGGCAAGACCGTCATCTTTTACAACGTAAGGTGCACCAAAATCGTCGAAGGCTTCTTCTACGTGCGCCAGAGTTGTGCACACGTACGGTTTTGCGGTTGGTACGCCAGCAGCTTCCATTATTTCTTTGGCGAAAGCCTTGGAACCTTCTAAACGTGCGCCTTCTTGCGATGGGCCAAATGTTGGGAATCCTGCGTGTCGAGTAGCGTCTGCCACCCCAGCAACAAGTGGTGCTTCTGGGCCAATCATGATGAGGTCGGCTGCGATTTCTTGCGCTAACGCAACAACCGCTTCGGGGTTGTTCGCGTCAATACCATGCAGCGTTGCGGTCTCCCCAATGCCTGGGTTGCCTGGTGCGGCGTGAATCTCATGCGCAGGAACACCTTCCGCATTCAATTCTGAGTTCAACGAATGGACGATTGCGTGTTCGCGGGCACCGGAACCAAGTACGAGGATTTTCACGTAGCCGATTCTACTGGAGGGCACGGTTCTACTGACACTCTGTTCACTGGTCAAACCTGCCTACACAGCTATTTTGATAACCCTCATACTCTTACCCGCACGAACAGGCTCACTTCCCCGACACCGCTGACACACAATCATCCTCGTCAGCCGTTGTTCTCGCTACATCCGACTGCCCTGCGGATATCTCAGCATCCACAGGGCAGTCGCACGCATCAAAACCAATAAATCTTAGAGAAGGCCTTGCGCAATAATGCGGTTGATTGCGGAGAGGTTCACTCCCCCACGGAACTCAAGACGAACGCGGCCTACAGCGCTGAACCACAACTCAAGTTCACCATCAAGGTCAAAGGTTCCAGCAGTCTCAATCGAATACGCCTGAATCTTGCTGTACGGCAACGACGTGAAGTCTTTCTTCTTGCCAGTCATGCCTTGAACGTTCACCGTGATAAGTCGCTTAGACGTGAAAACTACGTAATCCCGCATCCCCTTGAACGCGACATAAGGCTGTTCATTCTCGAGGAGTAGCGGAGAAATCTCAGGCAAAACAGAGTCAAGGGATGTTTCGCCAAGTTTGACTAAAGAGCCATTTCCAAAATCAATCATGCACTGATCATAGTGGCGTGCATCTCACACAACAAAGAAAATTTATCTCATACATCAGCAAAGGGGCTTAACGCATCCACGTTAAGCCCCTTTGATCTAACTCTCAGGTGTATCAGTCAACCAGTTCGTGACGCACAATCGTGTGCTCACGGCCAGGCCCAGTACCGATCGACGAAATACGGCAACCAGAGATGCCCTCCAACGCAAGCACATACGCCTGCGCGTTTTTTGGCAAGTCTTCAAACTTTTGCACGCCGTAAATGTCTTCCGTCCAACCAGGGAAGTACTCATAAATTGGCTTTGCGTGGTGGTATGCCGACTGGTCAGTTGGCATTTCGTCGTAACGTACACCATCGACGTCGTAGGCAACACACACTGGAATCTCTTCAATACCAGTAAGCACGTCCAGCTTGGTCAAGACAAGGTCAGTCAAACCGTTGACCCGAGATGCGTAGCGTGCCACAACAGCGTCATACCAGCCACAGCGACGAGCGCGTCCAGTTGTCACACCGAACTCTCCACCCGTCTTCTGCAAGTGGATGCCCATCTCGTCAAACAATTCAGTTGGGAAAGGGCCTTCGCCAACACGAGTGGTGTACGCCTTAATAACACCAATAACTCGGTTGATTCGAGTCGGACCAACGCCAGAACCAGTGCACACGCCACCAGACGTTGCATTCGATGAAGTAACAAACGGGTACGTACCGTGGTCAATATCAAGCATGGTTGCCTGACCGCCCTCAAACAAGACGGTCTTGCCCTCGTCCAACGCCTTGTTCAAAACAAGAGCGGTGTCGTGGACCATCGGGCGCAAACGCTCAGCAAGTGCCAAAAGTTCTTGAACGATCTCTTCAACAAGAACCTCACGGCGGTTGTACACCTTAACCAGCAGATGGTTTTTCTGTTCGAGAGCGCCTTCAACCTTGGCGCGCAAAATCTTCTCGTCAAACAGATCCCACACGCGAATGCCAACACGGTTGATCTTGTCTGAATAGGTTGGGCCGATACCGCGGCCTGTCGTACCAATACGGCGCTTCCCTAGGAAACGTTCCGTCACCTTGTCCATGGCGCGGTTGTACGACGGAATAACGTGTGCGGAACCAGAAATCAAAAGCTTCGAAGTGTCAACGCCACGTGACTCAAGCGCATCAAGTTCTTGGTACAGAACTTCAATATCGATTACGACACCGTTACCGATAACGGGAGTCACGCCTGGAGACAAAATGCCTGAAGGCAGAAGGTGGAGCGCGTATTTCTCGCCGTCGATGACAACAGTGTGACCGGCATTGTTACCGCCGTTGAACTTCACGACGTAATCGACTTGCGAACCGAGCTGGTCGGTCGCCTTGCCTTTGCCTTCGTCGCCCCACTGGGCTCCGACGACTACGAGGGCTGGCATGGAATATCCCCACTTTCGCTGCCGCTAGGTTTGCACATGAGAAGCGGCAGTGACGCAGAGAGCGTCATCGAGTGCTGCCAGCCTCGGCGGAATCCGGGCGGCAGTAACCCGTTTTCCCATAAGAGTTTACCGATTTTTTGCGTTTTTTATAGGGTGACATCAAAAGTTACTACCCTGCTCGTCTCAAAAAACGCGTACTACTGCGCCACCTGCGACATGCAATTTTGCTTTCCACTCTGCAGGCGCCGCCATCTCGATCTAGAATCATCGCATGTTTGAGATCTCCACCACACCCATCGTCACCACGTTGACGATCGACGGAGATCTAGACCTGTCGGCCCGCCCCCAGTTCATCGAAATCGTGGCTCGGATCGCGAGCTTGAAACAGCGTCTACTCACCGTCGACATGTGCAACGTGGACTTTATGGACTCAACCGGCGCTGCCTTTTTAATCTCGCTAGCAGAAACAGGGCAACGTCGAGGCTGGATGACCGTACTGCGCGGCTGTTCTGAGTCCAACCAATTCGTCTTGGACATTTGTGGCGCTACATTACTGTTCCGCTTTGATCACGAACATTCCTGTTTAAAAACGCCATAAACGATTTACTGTGCGCCCTCATCCCGAGCCGTGTAAGGAATCTCCGCCCAGACAACCTTGCCCACGCCCTGCGGTTTCCAACCCCACCGCGCCAACTTATCAACAATTTTGATGCCAAAACCGCCATATCTATCTTCATGGCCGTTAAGTTTGCGCGGGCCCGTAGGGTTTAAATCTTCCACCTCAATACGAATGTAATCGCTACAGTCGGCAAACCGGACAACAATATTTCCGCCGCCATGCACCACCGCATTTGAAACCAATTCAGACACAACAAGTTCCCCGTCACGGCAGTTAACGCTGCGCCCCCACTCCGCGCATACCTTCGCAAAGTAATGTCGCGCTTGCGCTACCGACGAAGGCTCCGCTGGAAACTCTTGACGAACTGACGTAGGCCGCAACCCCGGCGATTCAAGTTCACCTCGCGCAGGAATACGTACCACAACAATCGCCACGTCATCTTCGGGTGCGTCTGCAAGTTGACGCAGTAACTCTTCACCAATGTGGCTTGCCACGTTCATGGAAACGTTTTTTACAGTCTCTTGCAGCTCTTGCAAACCAACTTGCATAGGGCGGTTTCTGCGCTCAATGAGACCATCCGTATAAAACACCAGCACGTCGCCCACGCGGAGCCTCAACGTCGCGTTTTCTCGTCGCTTAGGTGTGAAGCCGATAAGGCCTCCACCCGCATGGTTCAGCAAAATAACCTCGCCATCGCGGATCAGGATGGGAGGTAAATGGCCGGCCCTCGAATATTCCAGTCCCCAGGCACGCACCCCATTACGGATATGGTGTGCAAGCCGTCCGTACACCATTGAAGCCGGACGCGAAATACCCAACCCATCGACTAAACGATCGACACGTTCCAGCACTTTTGCGGCCGCCGCACGCTCATAGGCATACGAACGCGTGATAGACCGTAGCTGCCCCATTGCCGCGGCAGCCTCAAGATCATGCCCCACAACATCGCCAATAACCACGCCCACCGTATTGGGGTCAACATACAAAATGTCGTACCAGTCGCCGCCCACACGCGCGTGGTCCGACGATGGCGCGTAATACGTCCACACATCCAGTTCTTGCGCATCAACTTGCGTGGGCAGCATCGACTGCTGCAAAGCTTCAGCAAGCTGGTGTTCACGCTGATACAGCTGAATGTTGTCAATCACCATGGCTATGCGGCGAGTAACCGTAGTAAATACTTTGGACGAATCTGCAGTGATGTCTTCAATTGTGAAAGGCAGCCCAAAATCATTGAGCTGAGGGAAAGCACACACCAAAATCCCATGCACTTCGTCTCGGCCCTTAATTTCCTGCAACGCAATAAGACCTTCAGGAGCGAACCCCTCTGCCGTCCACATCTCCTGGAGACGAGTCTTCAATAACGCGTCGAGGGTTCCCGCTGGATGATGCGCATGCACATCAAGCACGATCGTGTCAGGCTGACCACCAGCGAGCATTGTTGCAACCGTATCTGTGGCATGTTCGCCCACTGGAGCTTTAATCGTTGTGTGATGCCGGTGTCGTCTCGCCGCGACTAAGCCTTCCGAATAGAGCAGATGTTCGCGTTCAAGAAAAAACCCAACCCATTGCGCGGAGGTGCTTTCTGTCAAAATATCTGAGACTTTCGTTAAGACATTGGGGTGTTCAATGTCCGTCAATAGTGTTGATATTTCTGACAGCGCATCGAGCGCTGGTATAGCTGAGCCTTCAATAATGTGCTGCGCTTCGCTGCCCTCGGCCAACGGCAGGATTTGAATAATCCAGTACTGTTCATTTTCCTGATCAGTGAGCGGTTCAATAGCAGCTTGGGTCAACAACCATTGCCCCGCAGTCGTAACCACGTCGCAGGTCCACATGTGAGGGTGTTTGGGGTCTGTGGGACGCGAATGACGCGTAGGTGTCCACGATTCCATCGTTCCGGTGGTTTTGTCTTCTCGACGAAGGGTGATTTTACATTCCTCGAGTGTTGTACCTACACATTCTGTTGTGCGCTGTGTGAAGTCCTGAAATGCCTTGTTAAACCACACCACTTTAGAGACGCCAAAATCGGCTTTGACCAGCACACACGGCACTGGTAAGCGGTTAAGAATTGTGGCTGAAACACCGGTAGGAAGTGCTTCCAATGCGGTCGTTTCTTTGCCTCGAGCCATGAACCCATTGTCCATATTCATCGCAAAATCGCCACTCGAAATACAAACACTCTCCCAATTGCGGTGCGTGTCACAGTAATATTCATGTCAGAGTTATCCGGCACTCACGTTTTATTGGGGGATACGTGACCGACCACTATGCGTCTCATAAGCAACACGAGCGCTGCGAGGAATTAGACCTTCAGGTCTCAGAGAGCAGCGCTGTCATTGTGCTGCGCGGTGAGATCGACATCGAAATACAACCGTGCTTCATGCACATTTTGAATGACCTTCGGGGGTTCACGGGCGAAATAACCGTCGATGCGCGAGAAGTTGAATTTATTGATTCCTCAGGAATCGCAATTCTTGGTGAAATAGCGCGTCGCCATCCGAACCGAGTAACACTCATCAACACACCACCGACGATGCTTTTCATCCTTGAAGTCACCGACATCATCAGCTCTGTGCAAGTTGTCTATCCCGAACAGATCCGTTAAAGATATTCCTGCATTAGTTGGAAACCGTCACACACCTTGTGCAGTTTCCACGTTAAGAAAGCAACAGGGCAGGTCCACCACAAGTGGACCTGCCCTATTTTTATGCGTATATGCCTAGAAGGCTACAATCACATCTTCTGGCCAGCAGAACGGAGCTGCTGTGCTGCTTCAACGATACGTGCAGCCATACCAGCTTCAGCAAGCTTGCCCCATGCGCGTGGGTCGTATGCCTTCTTGTTTCCGACCTCGCCGTCAACCTTCAAGACACCGTCGTAGTTGCGGAAGAAGTGGTCAGCCACTGGACGTGAGTATGCGTACTGGGTGTCAGTGTCGATGTTCATCTTGATAACACCGTTGTCTACTGCCTCAGAGATTTCTTCTGCAGTTGAACCTGAACCACCGTGGAATACGAGGTCGAATGGGTTTTCCTTACCAAGAGCTGCACCAACTTCACGCTGAATCTCAGCAAGAAGTGATGGGCGAAGCTTCACTGCACCTGGCTTGTACACGCCGTGTACGTTACCGAAGGTGAGAGCGGTGAGGTAACGGCCGTTTTCGCCTGAACCCAATGCTTTAACTGTTGCAAGACCGTCTTCAACAGTGGTGAAGAGCTTGTCGTTGATCTCAGCTTCGTGGCCGTCTTCTTCACCACCGACAACACCAACCTCAATCTCGAGGATGGTACGTGCTGCTACGGAGAGAGCAAGAAGCTCTTCAGCGATAACAAGGTTCTCGTCGAGTGGGATGTTTGATCCATCGAACATGTGGGACTGGAATGTTGGGTTGTGTCCAGCCTTAACCTGCTCTGCTTCGAGAGCAAGAAGTGGGCGTACCCATGAGTCAAGGTTCTGCTTGGTGCAGTGGTCAGTGTGCAGAGCAATGTTGACGTTGTAGTTCTTTGCTACCTCAGTTGCGTATGCAGCCAAAGCAAGTGAACCTGTGACGCGGTCCTTGATGGTTGAACCGGAAGCGTATTCTGCACCACCAACAGAAACCTGGATGATTCCGTCGGACTCTGCCTCAGCAAAACCCTGGATAGCTGCAGTAACAGTTTGTGAAGATGTGATGTTAACCGCTGGGTAGGCAAACTTGCCTGCCTTCGCGCGGTCGATCATCTCAGCGTAAACCTCTGGGGTTGCGATAGGCATCGAAAAACTCCTGAAAGAGAGGGAATGTAAACGAATGTTCGGCTCTATTTTGTCACAAACATTCACGAACCAGCCTAGGCCGTTCGGCCCGTGAGCAAAAGTCCTGTATCGCTACAGTGCGTCTGCCGGTATCACTCACGGAATATCAGCGTGTTGCACTATCCAACTATGCATGGCGATAGCAGCCGCCGCACCAGCGTTTATAGAGCGTGTGGAACCAAATTGAGTGATGTGCAAAATGTCTTCGGAAATACTTTGTGCTTGTGGGGTTAAGCCCGACTTTTCTTGCCCGAAAACTAGTACACAGTTCTTAGGAAAACGGTATCCCTCGATGGGGATAGAACCATCAATATTATCGATCCCGATAATCGCTAAACCTGCAGCCTGCGCCCACTTAGCAAACTCTTCAGCCGTTTCATGATGCCGCACATGCTGATAGCGGTCAGTCACCATTGCTCCCCGACGGTTCCACCGGCGCTTGCCAATAATGTGAACTTCTTTCACCGCAAAAGCGTTAGCGGTGCGCACCACAGAGCCAATGTTAAGGTCATGACCCCAGTTTTCAATTGCGATGTGCAGGTCGCGCCTATGTTCGTCGAGGTCAGCGATAATCGCATCCATCGTCCAATATCGATACTGATCAATAACGTTTCTACGATCGCCTTCGCGCAGCAATTCTGCATCAAATCGTGGGTCTAAAACACCCTGCTCATCGCGCGGCCATTCCTGCTCACCGCCCGGCCACGGCCCCACCCCAACAACATGTTCTGGTTCGCTTTCAACATCGTCCGCAGAAGCAGGAAGAGTGGAAGGCGTAGCTGGGAACTCCAGCGAATCTGATGACGACACAGACCTATTCTTTCAAGGAAACACTCAGCCCAAAAATTGACCACACGGACACAAAACACGAAAAACACCATGTAGACGAACGAACAATGCCACTATTTTAAAAAATTCTGTGATCATTAACATAGAGGCAACGCTGTGTGACCCGCAGTTTTAAAGTGCAGACACTCAGCACCACTCGCTTAACAGCCACAACTAGAAGGAAGGCAGCGACGTGACTCGTCACATCGACTCATGGCTTACAGACATGGATGGCGTACTCGTCCATGAAGGACACGCAATCCCTGGCGCGCCAGAGTTCATTGCAAGGTTGCGAGAAAAAGAACGTCCCTTCTTGATTCTCACCAACAATTCCATCTTCACCCCACGCGATCTGCGAGCACGCCTCGCAGCTTCAGGTATTGAAGTTCCAGAAGAAGCTATCTGGACGTCAGCCCTTGCAACAGCGAACTTTTGCGCTGATCAAATTCCTGGTGGTTCCGCCTATGCAATCGGTGAAGCAGGCCTAACTACCGCGCTCTATGAAGCTGGGTACACCCTCACTGAGTCCTCCCCCGACTATGTTGTCCTCGGAGAGACTCGCACCTACTCTTTCGAAGCGATTACCAAGGCTGTGCGCCTCATTAACGACGGGGCACGCTTTATCTGCACCAACCCAGACCCAACTGGGCCTTCCGTTGATGGGCCACTACCAGCAACGGGTGCTGTTGCGGCAATGATTACTCGCGCTACACGACGCGAACCGTACTTTGTGGGCAAGCCAAACCCCATGATGTTCCGGTCTGCGCTCAACCGCATCGATGCGCACTCAGAGACAACCGCAATGATTGGTGACCGTATGGACACCGATGTTGTTGCTGGCATTGAAGCAGGGTTGCAGACCTTCCTCGTCATGACTGGTTCGACTCAACCTGATGAAGTTGATCAATACCCGTTCCGGCCATCGGCGATTAAAGATTCCATCGCAGATCTGATTGACCTGATTTAAAACGGTTACGCGTACACGAGGGCGGACCCACACCAACATGTGTGGGTCCGCCCTTGTGTACTGCTGACTAGGAAAGGTCTAGGTCTGCGAGGTCAAAGAGGTAGTGGTAGGTAACCCCGTACGCTTCGATCTTTTCGCGAGCGCCTGTGTTGCGGTCAACGATTGTTGCTACTGCGACGACTTCTGCGCCTGCTTCGCGGCATGCTTCGATTGCCGCGATTGGGGATCCGCCTGTGGTGGTTGTGTCTTCTAGGACGACAACGCGTCGGCCAGAGATGTCTGGTCCTTCGATTTGGCGTTGCATGCCGTGTGCTTTTGCTGCTTTGCGTACGACGAATGCGTCGACGTCGAGGCCTCGTGATGCTGCGGCGTGCAGGAGTGCTGTTGCGATGGGGTCGGCGCCGAGGGTGAGTCCACCGACTGCGTCGATGTCGTCTGGGCCGAGTCCGGCTTCTTCCAGCGCGTCGAGTAGTACGTGTCCGATAAGCGGGGCGGCCCGGTGGTGCAGGGTTACGCGGCGTAGGTCGACGTAGTAGTCTGCTTCTTTTCCTGAGGACAGGGTTACTTTGCCGTGTACGACGGCTAGTTCTTTGATCAGGTCTCGAAGTTGTTCGCGTGGCGTTGGGGAAAGCACAGGTTCATGAGTCACGTCTTAAGAATAACGTGTATCTGGGTGGGTGCTTCGTCTTATTGTGGTGTGGGTTTTTGTCGTGCGTCGCTGCCGCGTAGGTTGCGCACGATGAAGCGTGGCAATGCTCGTAAGAGACCGGATGCTGCCCTGTAGCGTAGTGAAGGTGTTGAGATGACGACTCCTCGTCGTACGTCGAGGAGGGCTGCACGTACTACGTCTGCGGCGTTGAGCCATGCATATTCTGGGACGGCCGTGTAGTCGAGGTGTGCGCGTTCGTGGAATTCGGTGTGGACGAGCCCTGGGCAGAGGACAGTTGCTGTCACGCCTGTGCCGTGGAGTTCGACAGCTAGTCCTTCGGTGAATGTGCGCACCCATGCTTTGTGAGCCGAGTATGGTCCGGTTAGGAATGCTGCAACGGATGAGACGTTGAGGATGGCTCCTCGTCCGCGTTGTGTCATGTGTTGTGCGGCAGTGTGTGAAAGCACCATGACGGCTTGAACCATGACTGCGAGGGCGGCTTGTTGTGCTTCGCGCGTTGAGTCGAGGAAGGTTTCTTGTAGCGTGTAGCCTGCGTTGTTGACGAGTAGGCCGATGGGTCGTTCGTCTTGTGTGAGGCGTGCAATGACGTCGTCTTGGCCTTGTTGTGTGGCTAGGTCTGCGGGGAGTACTTCTACGCGCACGCCTGCAACAGAGCGCAGGTCTGCTGCGAGGACTTCTAATCGTTCTGTATTGCGCGCGACCAGTACAAGGTCGTGTCGGGCAGTAGCGAGCTGCCATGCAAATTCAAGCCCTAAACCTGCTGATGCGCCGGTGATCAGTGCGGTTGCCATGATCTAGCCCTAACCGTGAGTAGTGTCGTCCCGTTCCAGTGTGACGTGCCGTCGTGCAAACCGTACTATCGGCACACCGTAATTCATTAATGCAAAGGCGATACCTGTGAGGTGTCCGATGACTGGCATCTGCCTGTTGTCTGCGCCTTCAATAATGGTGTCTTGAGGTGGCACGATCCCGTCGTGTGCGGCTCGCAAGGATAGGATGCGTGCGCGTTGTGACGGGTCGAGGTTGTCCAGCCTCTCGTCGAGTTGGTCTAATGCTTGTTCAAAGACTGTGTTGTATTCCAGTACTGGCCCGGGGATCATGTCTGGCCGGTGGATTTTTCCACAGATCAATGTTGCGCTTGTTACGAGTTCTGGACATTTCTCAAGGAGTGTTACTGCTGCGCTTGCGCCTGCAGAGGCTCCAACTACGGCTACGCGCTCACCTTGTTGGGTTCTGTTGCGTATCAGGTTTTCGAGTTCGTCCAGGCGGTCTTCGAATCGTGCGTCAAGCGACCAACCCATTGTGTATATGATGACCCGCACGCCTAGCATTCGCCATGGTTGCAGGGCTTTGCTTTGCAAAAACTGCACAAAACGCACCCGATCGAAGAGGCCGGGGATGTAGACGATAGTGAGATCGGTCTTGTTTCTCATAACAGTGTGCCGTCTTTGGTTAGGTAGGCTTGGGGTATGCGCCTAGCTACGTGGAACATTAACTCTATTCGTGCCCGTCTTGATCGTGCGATTGCTTTTCTTGAACGAGAGAACATTGATGTTCTCGCATTGCAAGAAACGAAATGTAAGGATGCACAGTTCCCGTTTGAAGCTTTTGAAGCTGCCGGATATCAGGTGGCACATTTTGGCATCAATCAGTGGAACGGTGTAGCAATAGTGTCACGAGTTGGGCTCGATGACATAGAGGTCGGTTTTCCAAACCAGCCACAATTTGGTGAAACTCCAGTGACAGAAGCTCGTGCACTTGGGGCAACGTGTGGCGGTGTACGTGTGTGGTCGCTGTATGTGCCTAATGGCCGCGAGGTTGACCATCCTCATTACGCGTACAAGCTGGAGTGGCTAGCTGCACTCAAAGACAATGCACGTGAGTGGGTGGCAGCGAATCCTGATGCTCCTATTGCGCTGGTTGGTGACTGGAATGTTGCGCCGTTTGATTCGGACGTATGGGATATCGAATTTTTCGATGGTAAAACACACATCACTGAACCTGAGCGTGCAGCGTTTTTTGCTTTTGAAGAGGCCGGATTTACTGAGGTGAGCCGCACGTTCTTCCCCGAGGAAGGCAAGTACACCTATTGGGATTATCAGCAGCTTCGGTTCCCTAAAAATCAGGGCATGCGCATTGATTTCACATACTGCTCCCCTGCGCTTACACGAGCAGTACAGAGCGTCCACATTGACCGCAATGAGCGAAAAGGCAAGGGCGCCTCAGATCACGTTCCGGTTATTTTGGACATTTCATAAGAATTGCCGGGCCTGCCAACCCCTTCTGGAAACTTTCCAATGGGTGAAACTTGCCACGTTTAAACCAGCGCGCGCCATGCTGACTAGGCATGACGAGGCAGCCCAAAAAACGTGACGTTATCAGATCGTGACAATCTCAAATTTTGTGCTTAGAGTGTTTGAGTCTCGATTTTCATAACTTTGCAAGTGTCGAGATGCCAAGGTGAACGCCTAACGCTACCGGCGCCTTGGGTCCTGGACTATTCCGGTAGCAGTGGGGGAACCACTTTTGGCTGCGCTACTGTGTAGCACTGCAGTCTTGGGGTGAAGCCGTAGGCTCCACAGCATTGCTGGGACGCCTAGGCCGGGGCATACCTCGCTCCGAATCCGACAGCTCACTTCACAGGCGTCTTGAGGTACATATACATGTCAAGCATTCGCTTTGACGCGCCACAAAACGCTCATACAGATGACACTATTGCGGCGCCAGAACATTCATCTTCACAACGCTCATTCAAAAATACTCTCGCTCTTCGGCTCAGTTCGCTCGCGATCGCAGCTAGTGTTGCATCGGTCGGCCTTATTTCAGCGCCCGCAGCACAAGCCGCAACTGTTTCACAAACAGCCGGCACAACAACCGCTACGACCGGAGCAGCCGCAGCCGCTGTACAAGCAGCACAAACCGCCGCGCCTAAGAAGGTGCGTGCCGCAATCTCAATTAAAGCCTCTAAGAAGAGCTGGACCAAAGGCTCCAAAGCTGCAAAAGTTTCCGTCAAGGTCAAAGCCAAAGGCAAAACTGCCAAAGGTAAGGTGCGCATTTATGACGGCACAAAGCGTCTACGCACCATCAAGCTGAAAAATGGAAAGGCTAGCTACCGCCTGCCTAAGAAACTTTCAGCTAAAAAGCACACCATCAAAGTGATCTACACGCCTTCTGGTTCAAGTGCGAAGGTTGTCAAACCAACCTCGAAGTCCATCAAGGTGCGGGTAAAGTCCCCAAGTAAGTCACAGCGCATCGTCCGCGAAGCAAAAAAGCACGTTGGTGTTCCCTACGTATGGGGCGGCACAAGCCCTAAACGTGGATTCGACTGCTCCGGCTTCACCTCATACGTGTACAAAAAAGCTGGTGTAGCTAAACTGCCACGCTCCTCCGGTGCACAACGCTACGCAGGCAAGCGAGTTTCCCGCTCTAAGGCACGCGCTGGCGACCTCGTCTGGACACCAGGCCACATTGCCATCTACATGGGCAAGGGAAAAATTATCGACGCCCCACGCCCAGGTAAAAGCATCAAGGTACGCAAAATGCACCAAAAGAACCCAACTTTTATTCGGGTCTGAGTGACACTGCATCACACATAAAACGTGTGGGGGGTGGCAATCATTACTGATTGCCACCCCCCACACGTTTATTCAGTTTTATTGCTTTGGCACACGTAACAAGCTGAAAAAGCCCTCTAACGCAGCAGCAATGTCTGCTGATTGCGTTGATGTCTGTGTGGAACTTTCTAACAACCATTGCACATGAAGCCCCTCAAGCAGGGCCGACAAAGCCCGAGATGAGGACTGCACATCAATGTCGTCACGGATGATCCCGCGCTCAACGCCTTCAGCTAAGATTTCACGATATTTCTTCAGCAACCATCGGTTGCGTAAAACAAAATATTCGTGCGCTGGATGGTGTGGATTCGTTGCCTCCATTGCCATTCTTGTAAAAAGACAAGCAGCGCCGGGCCGTTCCATATTACGTTGAAGCAACAGCACGAACGCCTCGCCTGAAAACCAAGCCTCGGCTGTTGCTGTTTCATTCATCCATTTCAGATCTTGTTGATCACGGTGTTCTAACACCGCCATCAGCAATGCATTTTTATTTGGGAAATGATGAAGTAGCCCCGGATGCGACATGCCTACTTGTGCAGCAATGTCACGCAAGGACGTTTCATGAAATCCAACATTCCCAAAAAGACGCGCTGCAGCTTCTAAAATTTCTTCTCGTGCTGCAAGACCACGTGCATATTTTTTTCGAGGTCCCCCTTCGTTCCTCTTAGAGCCACCTTCGGCTTTAGACTGTTTCCCCTGCTCAACGGCCATTTTTAACCCTCTCGGTCGCCACCAAAATAATACCAAACAATTGGAAAGAATTCGGTGGCGACCGGTCGAGGACTACTCCACAGTAACCATTAACCCGCTCGGAATTGCAACGTCTCCGCTCTCGTCTACTTCACGATAATCAACAACAATGTGAGCGCCTTCTTTCGCTTGACCAGCAAGAATAAGTCGCGCCAATTGATCACCAATTTCTCGTTGCACGAGACGACGCAGTGGGCGCGCACCATAAATGGGGTCAAACCCAGTCTCTGCTAACCATTGACGCGCACGATCAGACACACGCACCGTCATATTCCGATCAGCAACGCGAGCCGCGATCTCCGCCACTTGGATATCAACAATCTGGCCAAGTTGATCCACAGACAACGGATCAAACATGACAACGTCATCAAGCCGGTTTAAAAACTCTGGCTTAAAGTGACTACGCACCGCTGCCATAACCGCCTCATGCTTCGCCTCAGCATCTGCCGTCGAGTCAACCAAAAATTGTGAACCCAAATTCGATGTCATCACAAGGATGGCGTTCCGGAAATCAACTGTCCGGCCTTGCCCATCAGTGAGGCGCCCGTCATCCAAAACTTGCAGCAAAATGTCGAACACCTCAGGGTGAGCTTTTTCTACCTCGTCCAACAACACAACCGTGTATGGACGACGACGAACCGCCTCCGTAAGCTGGCCACCCTCGTCGTATCCAACATATCCAGGAGGTGCCCCAACAAGCCGAGCAACAGAATGCTTCTCACCGTATTCGGACATGTCCACACGAACCATTGCCCGCTCGTCGTCAAACAAAAACTCAGCCAACGCCTTCGCTAGCTCGGTTTTTCCAACACCTGTTGGACCCAAAAACAAGAAAGACCCTGTAGGGCGGTTTGGATCGCTCACACCTGCACGCGAGCGCCGCACCGCATCAGATACTGTTTGCACGGCAGCGGTTTGCCCGATGAGCCGTTGACCGATGCGGTCTTCCATCTCAAGCAGCTTTTGGCTTTCTCCCTGCAACAGACGCCCCACGGGGACGCCCGTCCATGACGATACAACTTCAGCGATCTCGTTTGCGTCTACTTTGTCGCCGACAAGCTTGTCTTCGGTTTCCTCGCTTCGCAGTTCTTGCTCAGCAGACATGGCTTCTTCAAGTTCGCGGCTAATTGCGGGGATCTCGCCATAAAGGATCTTTGAAGCCGCAGCAAGGTCGCCTTCCAGCTTTGCACGGTCGGCTTGGGAGGTAAGTTCGTCTAGCTTTTTGCGTAGTTCTCCTGCTTTGTTCAATCCGCCGCGCTCACGCTGCCAGCGTGCATTCAGCACAGCCAACTTCTCGTTTGCGTCGGCAAGTGTGGCTCGGACCTCGTCTAATCGTGTGTCAGCGCCTGATGCGTCGGACGCCTGTAACGCGATTTCTTCCATCTTCAACCGCTCAATGGAACGCTCCAGCATGTCGATTTCGACAGGAGACGAGTCCATTTCCATGCGCAGGCGTGAAGCGGCCTCATCGATCAAGTCGATCGCTTTGTCTGGCATGCGCCGGCCCGTGATGTACCGGTTTGAGAGAGTAGCGGCAGCAACAAGAGCACCATCAGAGATCTCGACCTCGTGGTGTGCTTCGTACCGTGATTTCAGACCACGCAAGATCGCAATCGTGTCCTCAACGGATGGCTCGCCAACAAAGACCTGCTGGAATCGACGTTCTAGCGCGGGGTCTTTTTCGATATTTTCGCGATATTCATCGAGGGTGGTTGCACCAACTAGACGCAGTTCTCCGCGGGCAAGCATGGGTTTGAGCATGTTTCCTGCATCCATCGCACCTTCGGACCCGCCCCCAGCGCCGACGACTGTGTGGAGTTCGTCAATAAAGGTGATGATTTCGCCTTCAGAGTTTTTGATCTCGTCCAACACAGATTTCAGGCGCTCTTCAAAGTCGCCACGGAATTTTGCTCCAGCAACCATCGCGGACAGGTCTAACGAAATAAGGCGCTTATTACGCAAAGACTCTGGGACATCGTTTTTGACGATGCGTTGCGCTAACCCTTCAACAACAGCAGTTTTTCCGACACCTGGTTCACCGATGAGGACGGGGTTGTTTTTTGTGCGTCGTGACAGAACTTGGATGACTCGTCTGATTTCGTCGTCGCGGCCAATAACAGGGTCCAGTTTTGCGTCTTTAGCGGATTGGGTGAGGTCCACTCCGTATTTTTGCAGGGCTTTGTATGTGCCTTCGGGGTTTTGTGATTGGCTGTCTTTGCCGGCACGAATTTTTGGTAGTTCTGCTTTGAGTACTTCATATGTTGCACCTGATTTACGCAACATTTCGGCTGCAGGTGTGTCTGTTTGGGCGATGCCTAACAGGAGGTGTTCGGTGGACGTGTAGACGTCTGAGGTTTCGGCGGCTTCGGCGCTTGCTTTTTGCAAGGCGATACCTAGCGAATGTGCTGCTGTTGGGTCTGACGTTGATGTGCCACTTACGGTAGGCAGCGCGACGAGGGCACGCCGCACGTCTGCCCCTAACGCGGTGACGTCGATTCGTGCGGCTTTCAGCAGTTCAACAGCAAAGCCGTCTTGCTGGTTCAGCAATGCTTGTAACAGGTGTAGCGCTTCTACTTGCGGGTTCTTTGCCGCAGTGGCGCTCTGGATGGCATCGCTGAGTGCCTGCTGCGACATAGAAGTAAATTTTTGTTCCATGAATCCTCCTATGACGATGTGTGATGAGAACCTAAACAGTCCACATCCTCAAAGTTGAGTCTAGTACACTCAACTTTGAGTTTCTAGATATACAACAGCACGAACCCACGGTTCACCCCACTCACACGTGAAGCAAACCAGCCTATAAATAGTGTTAAAGCACGAATGTGAATACTGTTAAAACATGAAATCAAAACTTGCCATAGCACTCGCCCTCGCGATGGCATTCCTACTCAGCGGCTGCATGCGTATGCAGGTAAACGTCGAACTTGAAGAAGACGACAAAGCCTCCGGCTCAATAGTCTTCGCAGTATCAGACACCGCAGCAGAACAACTAGGAGTGTCCCCCGACGAACTCTTTACCGCAATGACTGCAGAAGGAGACGTAGCACCCGAAGGCTCAACAGCTGAAGACTACGCCCAAGACGGTTACACCGGAAAGAAATACACGTTCGAATCCCAGCCCCTCGACTCGTCATTCAACGACCCCAACCTCACCATCACACGTGACGGCGACGACTACGTCGTTACAGGAAAATTCAATGCAGAGGAAGCCGGAATCCCGGCTGAAAACGAAGACGACCCAGCAGTAACAGCACTACTAGAACAAGTGGACATCTCGTTCAACATCACTTTCCCAGGCGAAGTAAAAGAATCCAACGGAACAGTAAACGGAAAAACAGTCACCTGGACCTACGCCATCGGTGAAGACCTCACGATGTCCGCCCGCGGATCAGCGGAATCATCAGGAGCAGGGATGCCAGCGCTCCTCGTCATTGGCCTCACAATCGGAGCACTCATCCTCGTCGGAGCAATAATTGCCGGAGTAGTAGCCTCCAACAACCGCAAAAAATCCTTCGACGACGACCCCGGCCCCTACCCAGCTGCCGGATCCCAAACCTTCCAACAAGGCTACCAACCAGGCGGATACACCCAACCTGGTCAACCCGACTACACCCCACCCATGGGGCACGACGAACCACACGCCCGCAGCCACCCAGACTACGAGGCAGAACCACACGACGAAGCCCCAACACCCACAACCGACACACCAACTGAAGAAAACGAAGAGTCACCTCCCACCGAACAACAGGGGTACACTCAGCCACAACAGGACTACACCCCACCACCTCCCACCCAACAATTCCCCCAACCACCTGTCGACCCACAGAACCCGGAGAACCCGCAACAATGAGCATCGCCGCCCCATGGACTACTGACATACTCGGTTCAGAATGGGCGGCACGTGCCATACCGTTGGGTGTAGACGACGAAGGCCCAGTCACCGCGACATTGATCCGTCGCGCGGCTGGCCCCCGTCACACCCGGGCAGTCTTGTACATACACGGGTTCGTCGATTACTTCTTCCAAGAACACCAAGCAGAACACTTCGAAAACCTCGGATACGACTTTTACGCTGTAGACCTGCGCAAATACGGGCGATCCCTCCACGAAGGCCAAACCCCGAACTACATTGACAACTTGGCAGAATACCGCCACGAACTCGACTCTGCAGCACGCATTATCAAACGGGAAGGACACGACGAACTCCTCGTCCTCGGTCACTCAACCGGCGGGCTCATCGCCGCTCTCTGGGCAAATGCACGCACCAACACACCCGTCACAGGCGTGCCACACATTAGCGCGCTCATCCTCAACTCACCATGGTTTGACCTCAACAAGCCGTGGTTCCACAGAACACTGGCAACCCGTGCGCTCAACCAGCTGGCAAAAATTACCCCACACACAGTCATCGGCAGCCTCAAACCGTATTACGGTAAGGCCCTGCACAAAGACACTGGCGGCGAATGGGATTACGACCTCGCGTTAAAACCACACAACGGGTTTCCAATACGCGCGGGATGGTTTGCCGCCATACGTCGCGGCCATCAACGCATCAAAAATGGCTTACACATCGACTGCCCCGTGCTCGTTTTAGCGTCGCGTCGTTCAGGGAGCGCCGAAACACACCACGACCGGCTCACCACAACAGACTCCGTATTAAATGTTCGACACATAGAACTCGGAGCCCACAAACTCGGTAAAGATGTCACCTTCGTGCCAATCGCACGCGGCGCCCACGACCTATCGCTCTCCCCTGAGCCCGCACGCACCGCCTACTTTGATGCTATCGACGCGTGGCTTACAGGACTCGAAGACCACTAACCCATTACACCGATTAATCGTCTTGTCGTAGCGAACTATCTTGAGCTTGTGCCTTACGCAAAGCACGCAACCGCGACTCCAGTTGCACCGCAACATCGTCACTCACCTGCAAGCCTTTGCTTTCTACCGCACGGGCTTCACGACGAGCATGCTCTTGATCCTCAGCAAGTTCGTTGACGGTTAAAAAATCATTATCTATCTGGTGTGTGCGCATACCCGCACGTCCAACCATGTGTGCAGCAACGGGGGCAGTTAACAACTGAAAAACCACAACAAGGAATAGCAGCCCAACAACACTCCAACTACGCACCCGCAACGCCTCAGCGCTCAACATCAAAAGAAGACCCAGCACTTGAGGTTTCGTTGCAGCGTGCATGCGGGCAAACAAGTCAGGGAAACGAAGCACACCCACGCCAGCCGCAAACGTCAAAAAGGCGCCCAACAGCAAACATACGGCAGCAGCACCATCAGCGAAGTTCTCCCACGTCACTGTTCTTCCTCCCGCTCAAGCACAGACTTACGAACAGCCTCATCATGTTCGATCTCAGCAGTGGTGCGCACGCGCTTCTCCTCATGCTTTTCGCGAGCCGCAAACCGAGCTACCGTCACCGACCCTACAAAGCCCACCAAAGACAACACAACAAGGATCGGTAACGTATCTATCCGCTTTGAATATGCTGCCTCTAACGCAATACCGCCGATCAACACCGTGGCAAAAAGATCCAACGCGATCGTACGGTTCAACATTGATGGGCCTTTTTCTGCCCTAATCAACGCCATCACTCCTGCTGCCACCAACAACACGGCACATATAACTGCAACAACAATCATGCTGCGCCCTCCTGACTGGAATCTGCTCCGCGACGCTTACGCGAATGCAACAACACCCCAGCACGTTCCAGTTCCTGCTGTGAAGCAAAAGCCCGCATCACACGTGCCTCCAAGTCCAACACATCTTGGCGGACTTTCTCCACGCCTCCGTATAAGTCAAGATCGAGGATGTGCAGATACAACGTGTCCGTGTCTTGATCAGCTTCCACAACAATGGAACCGGGAACAAGACAGCTTAATTCGGACGTCAAAGTCAAATACAAATCTGAATCACTACGCAAATTCACGCGCACAATAGCGCCCCGCGGCTGATAACCAAACCGAAACGCTTGCACAGCAACTTGAAAAGACGCAGCAACCAGGTCGAACACAAAACGAGCAATTAAATACGCTACAAAATGCGGCCTAATCCGTCCCCGAAAATCAATTGCAGGAAGCGGCATAAACCAAGCTACAAGCAGCGCCAAAGCAACGCCCGCAACCAGATTTCCCCACGTCAGATCACCCCACAACAACACCCACACAACAGTGAGCCACAAGGTAGTCAACCATTGGGCTGTGCCCAATGTGCGGCGTGTTCGCATCAGTTCACCACCCCATCGTCGCCGGTATCAACCACATCAGATTCATCTACAGGATCAGGCCCCTGCACGGGAGTCGAATTCCCCTCGCCTCGACCCTCGTCGCCAAGCACTGCATCAATGTAACGAGAGTTATCCATCATGGTTGTTGCAGCACGGTTTGCATACGCATACATGGGCCCCGCAACAACAGTGATCAGCACAGACAACACCACCATCACAGTTGCAGGACCAGCAAGCGCAACAGGCAATGATGCGTTCGGCAAGGGTTTAGGTGCAGGCTGCCAAAACGCCTTGTTCCAGGCTTTCACGATGGCGTACAGCGTCAGCAGTGAAGCAACAACACCACCGATCACTAGTACATACGCTAACGAGGTACCGGCGTCGACTCCTGCTTCCAGCAAACCAACTTTTCCTAAGAATCCAGAGAATGGTGGAATGCCGGCTAGGTTCATGGCAGGGATGAAGAACAGCACGGCAAGGAAAGGAGCCGTTTTTGCTAGGCCGCCAAGTTTCGACAAGGAGGTGGTGCCGCCGCGTCGCTCGATCAACCCAACAATCAAAAACAGTGTCGTCTGCACCGTAATGTGGTGGGCTACATAAAATACGGCAGCGCCCAACCCGATACGTGAACCTAACGCAATACCAAACAGCATGTATCCGATGTGACTGACTAACGTAAACGACAGCAAACGTTTGATATCGTTCTGCGCTACCGCACCCATGATGCCGATGAGCATTGTTGCTAAGGCCAGCCACATCAGCACGTCATTCAACTGTCCTTGCGGGAAAAGGAGAGTCTGTGTGCGAATAATCGCGTACACACCAACCTTCGTCAGCAAGCCCGCGAATACGGCTGTCACTGGTGCTGGCGCGGTGGGATACGAGTCAGGCAGCCAACTGGACAGCGGAAAAATAGCGGCTTTAATGCCGAAAGCGACAAGCAGTAATGCCTGCAAAACGAGCGCGACCTGTGGGTCAATTTCGCTTAATCGCACACCCAGTTGAGCGAGGTTAACTGTTCCAGTAGCAGCATAAATACTTGCTATCGCAATCAAAAAGATGAGCGACGACAGCAGCGCTACCACCACGTAGATTGCACCGGCTCGTATGCGTTCAAACGTGCCACCCAACGTCAAGAGCACGTATGAGGCTGCCAGCAGGATCTCGAAACCAACATACAAGTTGAAAAGGTCGCCAGCTAAGAACGCATTAGATACACCCGCGGCAAGCACTAAATATGTGGGGTGGTAGATAGACACTGGTGCTTTCGCTGAGTCGGTAATGCCCTGCCCAAGCGAGTACAACAAAACGCACAACAGCACGGTGGAAGACACCGTGAGCATTAACGCTGATAGGCGGTCGCCCACGAGGTTGATGCCTACCGGGGCGGCCCATTCACCGACGTTCACGACGATTGGGCCCTGATCTGCTGCCCACATCATCACACCAGAGAACACGACCATTAACGCCAGTGCGGTGACTGTGATGATCTGCTGAATTTTGTCGTGCCGGTACATCGCTAATGCGAGGCCTGCCGCGCATAGCGGGATGACGACTGGTAGTGGAACAAGCCATGTAAAGTCAGTCATTCTTTACCTCGTCTTGTTCACTAGAGTCTGATGTTTCGTCTCGTGCCGAAATTGCGTCGGCGTCAATGTTGATTTCAAAGTCGCTGCTGTCGTCGTTGTCGGCGCCTGCCACTGTTGGCGCATTCTTTGCGGCGATCCGTGCGATACGGCGGTCTTCGAGGTCGTCTTGAACCTCATCGTGGCCAAGTAGCTGCCAAGACCGATATGCCATGGCAAGGACGAAGGCCGTTAGGCCGAGCGTGATCACGATGGCTGTCAGTACCATCGCTTGCGGTAGAGGGTCGCTCATGTCTTCGTCTGCGGTGAGCCCGACGATAGGCGCGCCGCCCGCGGCTCCTCCTGAGATGAGGAACAGAATGTTGACGCCGTTTCCGATGAGGATGAAGCCGAGTAGTACGCGGGTCAGTGAGCGTTCGAGGATTAAATACACTCCGGCTGTCACGAAAGCGCCCACGGCAAGGACGAGCACTAGTGATGGTGTCATGTCGATGAGGGGTGCGGACGTTTTTTGTTCCTCGCCGGCAGCGAGCAGGCTGTAAGCAGTTGAGATGGATGCGTGGTTCATCGCAGCACGTCCTTTTGGTCTTGGCTCAACTGTGGGGTGTCTGTGTCGCCGGTGTCTGCTTGTCTGTCTATTTCTGCGCCGAGTGAACGCAGAATGTCGAGCACCAAACCGACGACGACGAGGAACACCCCGATGTCGAAGAACAGCGTGGAGATGAGTTTGACGTCACCGAATATGGGAAGCGTCAGGTACCAAATCTTTGATTCGAGTACTTGGCCGCCCACGATGATTGAGATCAGGCCGATACCGGCAGATAAGAACAGTCCTGTTCCTAGTAGCAGGCCGGGGTGTACAGGTGCGGCTTCGCCAAGTTCGTACCGTCCGCCAGCGAGGTAGCGCACGATTAGGGCGATACCTACGACGAGTCCGGCAGCGAATCCGCCGCCTGGCGCGTTGTGGCCTGAGAATAATAAGAACAACGCAAAGATGATCATCGAGTGGAAGAGCAGGCGGGCGACCACTTCGAAAATGACGGATCGTCGTTGTGGGGCAACTGTGACTCCGGCACGTAACCATTTTCGGAATCGGTGTTGGGCTCGTGCCGCAGAGTCTGTTTTTTGTGGCGCGTCGGTGTCCGGGCCTTGCGGTGCGGGGCTGTTAGCAGCGTGGGTGCTCCATACTGCGCCTTTGTGGGTGGAGGGAAGGTCTTTATCTACTCGTAGGATTTCTCCGCTACGACGCGATAAGAAGATAAGCGATGCCACTCCGGTTGCTGCGACGAGAAGCACCGAAATCTCGCCCATCGTGTCCCATGCACGAATGTCGACGAGGGCAACGTTAACAATGTTTTTTCCGCCGCCCCACGTGTACGCCTCTTCGGGGAAGTCAATGGATGCGCGTTGGTGTATTCGTGCCGCGGGGATGATGACAGCTAGTGCCATAGCGAATGCCCCAACAAGCAGGGCGAGTCCGAGTCGTGCCCACCGTGATGCTTTCAACGGCCTGTCGGAGTAGTAGGCCGGGAGTCTGCGCATGACAAGCACCATGATTACGAGGGTGATCGTTTCGACGAGCACTTGGGTGAGGGCAAGGTCTGGTGCGCCTTGGAGCAGGAATAGTGCTGCGACGGAATACCCGGCGAACCCTACGAGGAGTACTGCTTTGAGTCGTCGTCGGGCTCGGGCCGCAAGGATGACTGCGGGGATGATGACGAGGACAGCGAGGAGTTGCGCTGGGGTGTCCCAAATTTTTATGGTTTCTGGCCATGCGGTTCCGGCGATGAGGAGGGAGCCGGGCCCGAGAATAAGCGCTAGGAAGATGATGGAAAGGTAGTAAGGCAGCGAACCACGCTGGGTGATTGCCGTAATGTCTGCTGCGAGGTCGTCGATGCGCCGCATTGTTTTGCGGTAGGACACTTCTGTGTCGTAGATGTGCGGTACCGCCTGTTGCAGGAGCTCTACGCGTCGGCGCTGCCAGATTAGGAGTGCGCCAGCTGCGAAGATCGCTACTGTCAGCCAGAAACTTGGGCCAATGCCTGCCCATAAGACGAGGTGTCCAGTGTGTCCTAGCGGGTAAGTGTTGGCGTGTGGCGCTACATAGTTTTCGACGAGTCCCGGGGTTGTCCCTGCGAGGAGGCCCAACACGGCAAAGATGAGTCCGGGCGCGGTGAGGCGTACGGACTGTTTTTTGAATTCGTCAGGGTTGACGAGGTGTGTTGGTGCGGGGCTGCCGTCAGGCAGCGTGGTGGGCAGCGCGATGGTGGGGGCTGCGGTTTTGTTGCTGAATGCGCCCCAACAGAATCGTGCACCGTAGGCGATGGTGAGCACTGACCCTAAAGCGATAGTGGTGAGGGTGAGTGTTCCCGCCCATGCTGGGAGTGTTGGTATGGAGTCGTGAATGAGTGCTTCGAGTGCGGCTTCTTTTGCCACATAGCCGAGGAACGGTGGCATACCGATCATGGACAGAGTGGCGAGTATGCCTGTAACGGCTACGAGGGGCATTGCCCGCCCCACACCGGTGAGTCGTCTGAGATCTCGGGTGCCGGTCGCTGCGTCGATGACTCCTGTGGTGAGGAAGAGCGCAGCTTTGAAGAGCGCGTGGGCGCAAATCATGGCGAGACCTGCGAGCGCTGCGCTTTGGGTACCCAACCCAACAACCACAATGATGAGCCCGAGTTGTGAAACTGTGCCGTACGCGAGGATGAGTTTAAGGTCGTGTTGGCGTAGTGCCCGGTAGCCGCCGAGGAGTAGCGTCGCGCATCCGAGGATGAGGATGAGTGTCACCCAGATGGTGAGGTGGGAGAACGCTGGCGCGAATCGTGCGATGAGGTACACGCCGGCTTTGACCATGGCAGCCGCGTGCAGGTAGGCGCTTACTGGGGTGGGCGCTGCCATAGCGCTGGGGAGCCAGAAATGTGTGGGGATGAGCGCTGCTTTTGAGGCTGCCCCGACGATAATACATACGGCTGCTGCGGTGATGATTGGGCCTGATGGCGGGTTGGCGAGGAACCCAGAAATGCTGAATCCGGTTGGTGTGTTAACGCCCAGGATGATGATTCCAACGAGCATGGTGAGGCCACCGGCTGTGGTGACCATGATTGCTTGCATTGCTGCTCGTCGGGAGGCTTTGCGGTCAAAGTAGTGACCGATGAGTAGGTAGGAAAACACGGTTGTGAGTTCCCAGAACATGAAGAGCAGCATCATGTCGTCGGCGAGGACGAGGCCAACCATTGCGCCGGCGAAGGCGGTAAGTACTGCGCTGAAGCGGCCGAGGCCTTGCGCGTTGGGTGAGAAGTAGGCGGAACAGTAGATGAGGACCCCGGCACCTATGCCCCCGACGATGAGGAGCATCAGCCACGAGAGGGTGTCCATGTGGAAGCTGAGGTGGATTCCGAGTGCGGGAATCCATGGAATATTTTGGGTTGGGCCGTCGCCTGCGAGTACGTGCGGGGTGGAGGCGAGGGCGTAGATCGCAGCGGATGCGGGTGCGAGCGCTGCGACGAGGAAGGTTTTGCGCCCAATCAAGCCGATGAGGGCAGGCGCGACGAGTGCCATGAGTGCGTGGGCAGCGAGCAGTATAAGCACGTGCGCTCCGTCCTGTAGGGGCGGCAATGAGCGAATCTCACGGCGAGGAACGTGCCGGTGTGTGGCGGGTGTTCTTCAAGGTGCGCGGATTCCTTGCGGGGGTGCCTGACCTCTTTCTGAGTGTCAGTCACCTCCCGATTTTATCAAGGCATCGGCGCAGTTTTGTTCAGGTGTGACATGTTCTTTGCCATTGCATGGCGTGGGTAGCGCGCGATACACGGGTGGCACAGTGAAACCGTGTAGGGCGGGGTTCTCGCGTTGTTTATAGGGAACGAGGGTCGTGTAGGAATCCGTCTTCGTCGACTATTTCGCCTGATGTTGCCGCATAGAAGCCTTTGGTGAGGGCGGAAACTATTTCTAGGATTCGGGTTCGGCGTTTACGTAAGTCGAAGCTGGGTATTTCTTTTTGCCAGTCGTCGAGGTCGTCTGGCACCCAGCGGATACGGTATTCGACGACGCCGTTGCGTGCCCATTCGATGTTGTCGAGCACTGGGGGTAGTTCGTCTGTTCCGCCCACTTCAATGGAGATGATGTCTCCTTGCGTGACTTCGTAGACGAGCCCGTAAGCGCTTACTTGTTGTGGAGCAGATAAGATTTCGCGGTCTGCTTGTTCTGCGCGTTCATGCAGTGCATCGATTTCTTCTTGGGAAAGGATCGAGTATGTGCGGTCGAGGTTGTCTTCAGGGTCGGCTGGCCCTTCCCATGGAATCTCGGTAGGCATGTACCCCATGGTGGGTGCGACGAGTTGGCCTATGCGCAGGGCTGCTTGCGGGTCAAGCCACACGTCACTGTAGATTATGCGGTCAACGTTTGCGGCCGCGTCTGGTGAAATCTGGCGGTATCTTTGTACGTCTGTGCGTGGCTGGTACACGCGAGTTGGTGGGCTAAACACGGCGTCAAAGTGCGCTGAACCGTTGAGGTATCGGGCCATTGCCACAAGTGTGGTCACTTGTCGGTATTCTTCGCGGATAGGTAGTCCTTCTGCGAAGATTCGGGCGAGACCGTCGCGGTCACCTGAGTGAGGGAAGGGCTCTTCGCCGCGTTCCCGCACAGTTGTGAGTGCCCACACCATTGCTGTTGCGTGGGGAAAGTTGGCAGGGTGGGGCACTGTTTCAAGTTGCGCAGACCCGTTTGCGTTCTCGTCGGCAAGCACTGATGGCAGGTATGGGCCGTGCATGATGCTGCGTGCAGACAACCTCAACACTCCCGGTGCGACTTCTATCCCGCCGTCGTGTTCGGCTTCGCTGGGGAGGGTTTCCCACACCGCTTTGGGATATCTGCATTGCACGAGGAATTCGATATCGGCGGGGTCAAGGTAGTCGTTTACTGCCAAAAAGTGGGTTACTTGTTCGGCTTGGCCCTTAGGGTGTGTGCCGGGTGCGGCAGGTAGCGGGGCAGACGAAAACCTCAACTGATTCATTCCATTCACCTCAATGCCATGAACAGGGTGTCACAGCCGTGTTGTAGTACCTAAAAGTGCGAGCAACTGTATGCGCGACGCGCCTAATCGTTAATGTCTGCTTTGTAAAAGTTTTTGAAGCTTCGCGAAGCAGTTGGACCGCGCTGGCCTTGGTAACGCGAACCGTATGTGCTCGACCCGTATGGGTATTCCGCTTCTGAAGACAGTTGGAAGAAGCACATTTGACCGATTTTCATGCCTGGCCACAACAAAATTGGCAGTGTTGCAACGTTGCTCAGTTCTAGGGTGACGTGGCCGGTGAAGCCGGGGTCAATGAATCCGGCGGTGGAGTGGGTCAGCAAGCCAAGGCGCCCCAGCGACGATTTACCTTCTAGACGAGCGGCAACGTCGTTTGGCAGCGTTACTTGTTCGTAGGTGGCCGCTAGTACGAACTCCCCTGGGTGCAAAATAAATGGCTGATCTTGTTCAACTTCAACGAGTCGGGTTAGTTCAGGTTGTTCTACAGCCGGGTCAATGTACGGGTATTTGTGGTTGTCGAACAGGCGGAAGAAACGGTCCAAGCGCACATCAATTGAGGAAGGCTGGATCAGCGTCGGGTCAAAAGGCTCAAGAGCAACCCGTCCAGCGTCGATCTGTTTCTTAATATCCCGGTCTGAAAGCAACACGATGAATACCGTTTCTTAGTTGGGGGCGCAGAAGCGCGAGCAGTGACATCATAGGCGGCTGTGTCACCAACATTGTCCCAAATATTATTGCAGGGTTGTTAGGATACTTGTGATGATGTGCACCGATAGTTCTCCCATCAGGAGAAACCTCACGCACACCTGACGCGGATGTAACTTGCAGCCAACACACAAGTAGGTGCATATGAAGTTGAATCCTTCGAAGAGCATCGTCTCTGGAGCGCGCATACTCATCACTGGGGGTGCGCGTGGCATGGGAGCGCTCTACGCCCGCCAAGCCGCAGCGCGCGGCGCATCCACTATCGTCCTCTGGGATGTGGATGAGCCTGCCGCCCAAAAGCTAAGCGACGAACTCACTTCACCATCGACACGGGTGGAAATCTGCACCAGTGACCTCTCAGATTTTCAAGAAGTACAGCAGGGTGCAGCGCAGATTCGTGATCTGATTGGCCACCCCGATATTTTGATTAACAATGCGGGGATTGTGCGCGGGGCACCTTTTTGGGAGCACGATCCGCAACGGGATATTTCTGCGATCATGACAGTGAACGCGCTCTCCCCCATGTGGATTACACGTGAGTTTTTGCCTGACATGATTGCCCGCAAAGCCCGAGAAAAGCGTGTGCTTAATATTGCGTCGGCGGCAGGTACCTTAGCGAACCCGAACATGTCTGTTTATGCGGCATCAAAGTGGGCGCTTATTGGCTGGAGTGATTCGGTGCGGCTGGAGCTCGCCCAGCATGGTCATTCGCATGTAAAAATAACGACGTTTTGTCCGTCGTATGTGTCAACGGGCATGTTTGCGGGTGCTCGCGGGCCGTTGTTGACTCCTATTTTGTCTCCGCAAGAAGCTGCTCGTGCGGCGTGGAACGGGATGATTGTTGGGCAGCCGCTCGTCACGAAGCCGTGGACAGTGAAGTTTGCGATGGCTGTGCGCGGGGTCTTACCGACTGCTGCGTGGGATGTTACTGCGGACAAGCTTTTTAAGGTGTATTCCTCTATGGATAATTTTTCTGGCCATTCTGGAACATGAAACGGCATTCACGCCATTGCACTGAGTGCAACATTGCACTTAGTGTAATAGTGTGAATGATTTTGTCGAACCCTCCGTCGTGGCTTCACGACGCGAACGCAACAAAGCAGCAACCCGCGATGCCATAGCGCATGCCGCCTTCGACCTACTGGGAGAAGTCGGATACGAACACGTCACCATCGGAATGATTACCGACCGTGCCGATGTTTCACGCCGCACATTCTTCAACTACTTCTCATCACTCGACGAAGCATTCAACGTCCGAGTAACCGACGCACTCGACCGAGCAATAGAAGAATTCGACAAATATCCACTCGATCAACCACTCATGGAAACCGCAATCAGCGCCTTGCATGTTCTCGCTGACCAGCAGTTCCTTGAGTCGATTGCCCTGCTGTACGCACAATGCGAAAAGTCGCCAAGCCTCACCGCAAACCACTATGCGGCATGGGAAACCAGCAGCCACGAACTCACCCAACGGCTACTCACACGGTTCCCACACACTGACCCTTTCGCTTTGAGCGTTTTCAGCAACACAGTCATTGGGGCAAGCAAAGCAGCATTTAGTGCTTGGCACGACACCCTCGGCGAGGAACTCACCCCACACGACACCGCCGTACTGAAAGAAAAACTCACCACAGCAATGGAAATCGTCAAAGACGGTTTCCCCACGATCGTTTCTGTCTCACACGCAAAGGGCCACTAGGTTATGGCACAGTTCCTGTATCGGTTAGGTCACGCCGCATTCGACCACCGAAAGAAATTCATCGCCGCTTGGGTAGCGATCTTGACCCTTATTGGCCTTCTTGCAGGCCTTTTCATGGGGAAACTCTCCAATACGTTCTCTCTACCTGGAACGGAGACTGAACGAGTCCTCGACGTCATGTACGAGGAACTACCCGAACTTTCCGGAGGAAACGGCTCCATCGTTTTCACTACCGAAAACGGCGAACCATTCACCGACGAACAAAAAGCTGCCATTGGGGACACTGTCTCTCAGCTTGAATCAATGGAAGAAGTTCGCAGCGTCACCAACCCATTTACACTCCAAAACGAGTTAGATGGCGCGATGCAACTCATCGCAGAAGGCAAGCAAGAAATTGCTGACAACGAGCAGAAACTACAAGATGCTCGCGCGCAGATCGCTGATGCAGAAGAGCAGATCGCACAGGGCGAAAAAGACCTTGCTGCTGGTGAGAAAGAAATCGAAGAGAACACGGCAAAGCTTGAAGAGGGCCGTATTCAACTCGAGGACGGCAAGCGCCAACTCGCTGATGCTAAAGCACAACTTGATGCTGCTGAAGCGAAACTTGCGGCAGGTGAAAAGCAACTAGCAGCCAGCAAAAAACAGTTGGCCGACGGGCAAGCACAATATGAGGCTGGGCGCGCGCAACTTTTAGCTGGAGAGAAACAACTCGAAGATGGAAAAGCGCAACTTGAGGCAGGCAAGAAAGAGTTAGCTGCGCAAAAGAAAGCCTACGACGCTGGAGTTCAAGAACTCACTACAGGTCTTGGCGTATCCACCATCGATCAGGTTCCAGCCGCTATCTCTGCGGCGCAAGCACAGATTGATGCTGGCACCGATCAAGCAACCACTCAAAAGACTCAATTTGAAGCACAGCTGAGTGACCTCAACACGCGAAAAACCCAAATGGAGCAGGACGGTGAAACTGGCACTCCTGAATATCAAGACGTTCTTGACGGCATCCAACAAGTTGAAGCAGACCTGCAACGAGCCGACGCAGGCCTCACCCAACTAGCGCAAGAACAAGCAAAACTCGACAAAGCACAAGCAGGCTACACCCAACTCGCTGCAGCACCAGCCCAGTTTAAGCAAGCCGATAAAAAACTAGCTCAAGCAGAAAAAACACTGACCGAAAAAACTGCTGAGTTAGAAGCCGGAAAGAAAAAACTTGCGGCCTCAGCGCAGCAACTCCGTGCAGGCCAACAACGCCTCGCCCAAGGTGAACGCGAACTCGCTGCAGGAACCACCCAATACCAACAAGGCCTCGCCCAATACAATGCCGGTAAAGCAGAGTTAGACGCCAACGAAGCAAAACTCGTAGCCGGCGAAAAAGCATTAGCCGAAGGCCGCCAACAAATCATTGACGGTAAAGAAGAACTCGAAACCAACAAAGCAAAAATTGAAGACGCCGTCAAAGAAATCGCTGACGGAGAACTACAACTTGAAGACGGCAAAGAAGAACTTGCACGCGGTGAACGCACCGCACAACTTTCCGAACCTATTCGCTTCATCTCTGAAAGCGGCACCACCGCAATCAGCCAAGTCCTCTTCTACAACCAAGCAGAATCCCTCACCGCAGAGCAGCGCGACAACATTAAAGCTCTCGCTGACGGGCCTGCGGAAGTTGGCGTAAAAACCCTCTTCTCCAAAGAAATCGTCTCCGACCTGAACTCCATCTTTGGCCCAGGCGAAGTTATCGGTTTCGTCATCGCCGGTATCGTACTGCTCGTCATGCTTGGCACAGTCGTCGCCGCAGGATTGCCGCTCATCGTTGCGTTACTGGGAGTTGCCGCAGGTGTCGGAACAACCCTCGCGTTCTCCAGCCTCATAGATATGCAAAGTATCACCCCTGCGCTTGCCCTCATGTTGGGTCTAGCCGTGGGAATCGACTACTCCCTGTTTATCGTGCACCGACACCGATCGCAGCTGCTCAGCGGCATGGACACTCGAGAGTCCATTGCTCGTTCTATCGGAACGAGCGGCAACGCGGTTGTTTTTGCTGGTCTCACAGTGATCATTGCGTTGTCGGCGCTACTCGTATCCGGTTTGCCTTTCATTGGTGTGCTGGGTGTGTCAGCCGCGTTCACTGTACTTATGGCCGTGCTGCTATCGCTCACGTTCACTCCGGCAGTGCTCAGCGTACTTGGCGAAAAAATCCTCACTAAGAAGGGTCGCGCTCGTCGTGCACAGGCGGTGGCTGCTGGTCACGGCCAGCATGCGTCCATCACTACAGCGACTCGCCACGGGGCAAGCGCTAGCATGTGGTGGGCTTCGTCCCTCACCAAACGTCCGTGGCTATCAGCGATTACTTCTGTTGCTGTACTGGTGCTTATTGCATTGCCTGTACAGTCTTTGGTTACTGCGCTCCCTGATGGCGGCTCTGAAGAATACGGGTCAGATGGGCAGCAAGCCTACGAAATCACGTCGAATGAGTTCGGTGCCGGCTTTAACGGTCCACTGATTGTTCTTGCCGAACTTCCAGTATCTGGTGTTGAAGCCGAAGCCGACGACGCGCTGCTCGATGTTGCAGAACGTATCGCCAAGGTGGATGGTGTGTTCACCGCTATTCCTGTGGCTACCAACGAAGACCTCACTTATGGTGCGCTTCAAGTGGTTCCAACAACAGGACCTGCAGCACCAGAAACAGAACAAGTTGTGCATACTCTGCGTGACATGCACGACGAGATACTCAATGCCACAGGCGTAGATACAGCCGTCACAGGACAAGTTGCCGCACAAATTGATGTGAGTGAAAAAATCACTGAAGCGTTGCCTCCTTACCTAGCAATTGTCGTTGGCTTGTCGCTTGTGCTGTTGCTGCTGGTATTCCGATCGGTTGTTGTGCCAGTCATTGCAACGCTTGGGTTCTTGCTATCGCTTGCGGCCGCATTCGGCGCAACAGTTGCCGTATATCAGTGGGGTTGGTTCGGTGCCATCTTTGATGTGCATGCTCCGGGACCAATCATGAGCTTCTTACCTATCTTGTTGACGGGTATTTTGTTCGGTCTCGCAATGGACTATCAGGTGTTCCTTGTGACAGCTATCCGCGAGGCTTACGCTCACGGCGGCGATGCCCGCAAGGCAGTACGTGAGGGCTTTGACCATGCGGCACCTGTGGTTGTTGCTGCGGCACTGATCATGGTTTCTGTGTTCGCTGGCTTCGTCTTCAGTCACTTGACGATGATTCGCCCTATCGGGTTCGCCCTCGCTGTGGGCGTATTGTTCGACGCGTTTATCGTGCGAATGACACTCACCCCAGCGGTCATGCACTTGCTCGGCGATAAAGCATGGTACTTGCCGCGCTGGCTCGATAAGGTGTTACCTGATGTCGATGTTGAGGGAGCAAGCCTGAACAAGTCTCTCGACGAGCACCCAGCGCAAGAGACACAGAACGCGTCTGTGTAATAACGCGTCTTAGTAAGGGGGTGACACCGGATTCCGGTGTCACCCCCTTCTTGTTTTGAAGATTGTGCGTTTTAAACACACGCTTCATGTGGGTTTACCTTTATTCACATAGTGAACATTCAATTGAATGATCAACCACATGCGCTCACACTCAAGGCATGGCTTCATTCTTTAGTTTTCCTAACCCAGTCAACGAAAAAGCCGCGCGCGTAGTCGCGGCTGGTGTCGTTGCCATGGTTGCAGTCACGCTGATCACCCAATGGCCTGTGCTCTTATTTATTGTGACGTTAGGTTTCATTGGTCGATGCCTTGCAGGTCCGCGTTTATCTCCGCTCGGCTGGGCTGCACAAAAACTGATCGCACCCCGGTTAGGGATGCCACGTTTTGTCCCTGGACCGCCCAAAAGATTTGCTCAAGGGATCGGCGCCGTCTTAACTTCCGCCGCTTCAGTCCTATATCTTGCAGGGCATGAACCTGCGGCGTGGATTGCGCTGACTCTCATTCTTATTGCAGCAAGCCTCGAAGCCTTTGCCGGTTTTTGCTTAGGATGCTGGATTTTCGCTCACCTACAAAAATGGGGTCTCATTCCAGCAAACGTATGCGAAGCCTGCACCACGGTGACTTTTGGTTCTGTTCCGGAAAAATCCGCCGTAGAACGCGCATAGTTCTGGGCAATGAAGCTAATCGGCGCTAGTTTCCTTCATTCTGTTTCTCTACCCAAGATTTAAGAATTGAGTCGTAGGTTTTGCCATCCAAATAACCGGAACTGCGGGCCCAACCGATTTCTTGGATTGAGCCGGGGGTGTTGATGCCGAGGTCGTCGTATTCTGCCCCTTCACCTGGGGGTTCTGGGATAACGTAGTCCCAGATGGTGAGTTCATGGATGACTTGTTCTTGAGTGATCTGCCCAAGGAAATAACGCTGGCAAATCTCACGAACTGTTGCCCCAGAAAATCCTTCAGGAATAGGGGCAGTTTCCTGAGCTACCCGCACAGTTTCAGCGAACTTATACCCGGGAACCCCAACAGCACGGGCCATATCACGCACGTCATACCCACGCTGACTCAACGCAGCAATCTCACGACGATAATCCAACTGCGCTAACACAAGAGCAGCCCGAACCCTACGAACACCCTCAATCTCACCATCACGCATCTTTGCAGGTAAACCACTCACAATTACCACCTTTTCAATACAGCCCGAATAATTGTGTTGTGGACTTCACCTTCAAGAAGCCCATCGTCGAACGCCTTGCCTACTTCTTCGAGAGAGTTTGGCGGAGAAGGCGGGAGCTCTTCGTATTCTTCGAACTTCCCAAGTTCTCGTGGTTCTGGGATCGCGTAGTCCCACGTTGTGAGTTCATGAATGACTTGTTCTTGAGTGATCTGCCCAAGGAAATAACGCTGGCAAATCTCACGAACCGTCGCCCCAGAAAACCCCTCAGGAATAGGAGCAGTCTCCTGAGCCACCCGCACAGTTTCAGGAAATGTGTCCAGACGAAGCACTAAAACACGCCCAATATCAGCCACGTCATACCCACGCTGACTCAACGCAGCAATCTCACGACGATAATCCAACTGCGCTAACACAAGAGCAGCCCGAACCCTACGAACACCCTCAATCTCATCATCACGCATCTTTGCAGGTAAACCACTCACGCTTGCCGCCTTTTCATCACAGCACGAATAATTGTTTCGTAGGTCGTTCCGTCCAAGACGCCGTCTTGGCAAGCTTGCACGACGTCGTTGAGAGAGTTAGGCGGAGAAGGCGGGAGTTCTTCGTATTCTTCGAATTCTCCGAGTTCTCGTGGTTCTGGGATCGCGTAGTCCCACGTTGTGAGTTCATGGATGACTTGTTCTTGAGTGATCTGCCCAAGGAAATAACGCTGGCAAATCTCACGAACCGTCGCCCCAGAAAACCCTTCAGGAATAGGAGCAGTCTCCTGAGCTACCCGCACAGTTTCAGCGAACTTATACCCGGGAACCCCAACAGCACGAGCAATATCAGCCACGTCATACCCACGCTGACTCAACGCAGCAATCTCACGACGATAATCCAACTGCGCTAACACAAGAGCAGCCCGAACCCTGCGAACACCCTCAATCTCATCATCACGCATCTTTGCAGGTAAACCACTCACGTTTGCCGCCTCTTCAGTATCGTCCGACATGTTCTTCCACAGAAAATTCGGTCATGCTCAGTACTCAGCCGGCAGAATCTCCATGAGGTGGTCATATGATTCTCCGTCTAAGAAGCCATCGTCGAAAGCCCATCCAATTTCATCTATTGAGCCGGGGGTGTTGATTCCTAGGTCGTCGTATTCTGCCCCTTCACCTGGGGGTTCTGGGATGACGTAGTCCCACGTTGTGAGTTCATGGATGACTTGTTCTTGAGTGATCTGACCTAGGAAATAACGCTGGCAAATCTCACGAACTGTTGCCCCAGAAAATCCTTCAGGAATAGGGGCAGTTTCCTGAGCTACCCGCACAGTTTCAGCGAACTTATACCCGGGAACCCCAACAGCACGGGCCATATCACGCACGTCATACCCGCGCTGACTCAACGCAGCAATCTCACGACGATAATCCAACTGCGCTAACACAAGAGCAGCCCGAACCCTACGAACACCCTCAATCTCATCATCACGCATCTTTGCAGGTAAACCACTCATAACATGTCAGTGTACTCGCAGCTTGCTCCCCATAAACCAGCGATCCACAGAAGTAATGTGAATAAAGTTGAAACAGTTATCCCATCCACAAGAGCACTTAATGAGTTCCATAGCTCTGCCCGTCAACCCCAACCACTAGGGCACCTCTTCCCATGAGTTATGTGGATTCCAGAAAATGGACGACCGCAATGAAGCAAAAAAATGCCATGCCCCTACATGTAGTGGTAGGACCTTGCACAAACACAACATTAGCTGTGGACAAGTTGAATCTTCATCAGTCACACCATCATCATTTCACCCACTTATCCACAGTTTGGACGGTGGAAAACTCTATGATCGGTGAATAACTCTGTGGATAACCACACGGCTCGTATCGGCTAGAAATCAAGGTTTCCACATAACAAAAGAAGTTATGCACATTTTTATCCACAAAGCGTTTTGGGCTTTTATAAAATCTTCCACAGGGCTGCCACTAGGCTGTGGATAACTAGACTTTATGCACAGGCAGCATGCGCCACACACCACAACACACACTCTTATCTGCGCGAACACACACCTTTAAATAAGCACAGGACGGCTCGCTATTGGACGCACCGCAGAAGCATCAAACGCAACCCTGCAGGAGCTACTCAAAAAGGGAATAATAGAATATCTTCACAGCACGTAAACGATGTAGGCGCACCGCGCCACACGGGGACCAAGGCCCCATTCGGTCATGACGAATTATGAAACAATGTCAGAATGCCAAAGATCATTGGAGGTTCCCTACACGAGCACAGGGAACAAACACGTCAACGCCTCTTTACTGCACTGGCAACACTCATGGAAGAACGCGGCTTTGACGCAATCTCCTTCGCAGAAATAGCACAAGCAGCAGGCGTCGGACGCACCGCCGTCTACAACCACTTTGCAGACAAAGAAGCGCTTCTGCTGGGATACATCCAGCATGAAACCTCAAAATATGTCGAGAACCTGCAACGATCCATCGCTGACATTCACGAACCCGTAGAACGGCTGCGCGCATACATTCGCGCTCAAGCCCGACTCAACCGAGTCTTCCACATCACCCCAGGCGCCGAACTACGTTCCGTCCTCTCCCGGGGTGCTGCACAACGCCTACGCGAACACGTCAACGTCATAGAAGAAATCCTGCGAGACATCCTCGGCGCAGGCATCTCCGCGGGCGAGTTCCCGCCACAAAACATCGACACATCCGTGGCACTCGTCAACTCGTGCCTAACCGGCCGGTCCCTACCAGACGACCCAATCCTGCGCGAACAGTGGATCGAAGCAACCGAAGAGTTCGTGCTTAGGGCTGTTGGTGTACGAATGCCAGCTCCAGGGCTGCGCCGTTACTAAACCATGCGTTACGGCCGCTCAACGCTAAGCGGTCAACAACACATCAAGTAACTGACGTGGTTCCTCAACCAAAGCAGACGCGCCAGCCTCAACCAACTCACCCGGTTGCGCATACCCCCACGTGACACCAATAGTGTCAATGCCATGCTCTCGTGCGCCCAAAACGTCATGCTCACGGTCCCCAACCATGACCATCTGGCCTACAGCAGGAAGACCTTGCTCGCTCTCAGCTAGGTTCTTTAACGCGTGTGCAACCACGAGACTCTTAGATGATCTGCTTGTGTCCAACGTGGCACCAGCAATGAACTCAAAATGTTGATCAAGATCAAAATGTCTACAAATTTGACGTGCAAAAATCTCAGGTTTAGACGTCGCAATCGCCATTCGCTTCCCAGCCAATTGCAGCTCTTTCAACACTGAGCGAACCCCATCATAGACAGAGTTATTGAGCATCCCACCGTCAACAAAAGCAACACGGTAAGCAGCTAAAAACTCGTCAACCATGTCCGCAGGAACGCCATGACGCACAGCGCTCGCATGCAATGGCGGGCCAACAAACGTGCGTAATGTTTCAAGATCAGGGCACTCCAAACCAAGCGTCACATACGCATACTGCACTGACTCCAAAATCCCCGGAGCAGAATCCATGAGAGTGCCATCAAGGTCAAAAAGAATCAGTTCACGCGTAGCAGCCATACTCAGCAGGATAAGTCACCCAAGGCAACACAACCGTCGAATGCGAGTTACATCACCGCATGCCCCACGCAGTTAGCCCAACAGCGGTAGCACCACATTCTGTTCACCATCCGCTGTCACCTGCACTGGAACACCCCAGTCTTGCTGCGCTAAATGGCAAGCTGGAAACTCTACAGCAGGGTCAGCGTCACAGCTCGCTGCCTGAGCAGTCACATGCAACACACCACCAGAAATATCTGGGTTAATACGCACCACACGATTCAGCTCAACCGTCGTTCCAGCGCCCTCAAGCAACAACTCAGCTGGGCTCGCAGAAATCGTCAACCGTGTCGACGGACCATACCGGTCATCATATTTTTGGCCTGGTGCTGGCGTGAAAACTACAGATATTTCGCATTGCCCTGAAGCAATGTTCGTCGCCGGACGTTTCGTTTGATGCACGTCCCCTTCAATCACCCGACCCAAACCCTCGTCCACTGCGATACGGGTCAAACGATGCGCAGCAGACTCCACCACAACAACAACCACGCCATCAACAGTCTGCTTAACCACAAGCCCCGACGGCTCACGCAAACCAGTAGCCAACGTTGTCACCTGTTGCGTCCCTGGATCAAAATGACGCACGGCACCGTTATACGTATCAGCGATAACAACACAGCCATCAGGTAAAACAGCAACCCCTAACGGATGCTGCATAAGCGCTTGAGCGGCAGCGCCATCACGCAACCCAAAATCAAAAAGACCTTGACCCACAGCCGTATGAATCTCGTTCTGATTCGACACCCAACGCAAAGCCGACGTCTCAGAATCAGCAACCCACACGCGCTGCACCTCATCGTCGCCAATACTCACAGCCAGCCCTGAAGGCTGCGCAAACCACGATTCATCAGGAGCGCCGTCCTGCACACCCTCATTCATGGTCCCCGCAAACCACGAGGCTTCCTGCGTCATCGGATCAAACAGCCACAACGTGTGATTGCCAGCCATCGCAATCATGCACGCCGCATGCTGCCCAGACCACACCACATCCCACGGCGACGACAACCGCTCGTCATTATCTGGGCCACCAACAATAAACTGCTGGCCATTACCCGCCAACGTTTGCACATGACCGTCCGCCAACCGCACCCCACGCAACGCATGATTCACGGTATCGGCAACAACAACGTCATACCCCACATGCATCGCATACTCAGGTGGGAGCATGCACAACCCGTTAGGCTCAGAAAATTGGGCTTCCTGCATGAGCCCGTCAGCAAACCCGCGCACACCACTACCGATACGCCGCACCAATGTGACGCCATCAGGCTCAAGTTCAGCCAACGAATGATGTCCCGCATCAGCCACCATGAAATTACCGTTCGGCAACACAATCGCTTTTGCCGGGAACCGCAGCGTCGACGGCTGCGGTTCAGGAAGCGCAAACGGCCCCTGGCCGCGGTGAAGAGTCCCCTTAGCCTCGTGCTCGTCGACAAGCGTGCGCAACAACGCGTCAAGATTGTTTTTGTGCCCTTCACCAGCCATATGCGCGACGATGTACCCCTCCGGGTCAATAACAACAAGCGTTGGCCACGCACGAGCCGTATATTCACGCCACATCAACAGTTCCGGGTCGTCCAGCACCGGATGATGCACCTCATACCGTTCAACCGCGTCAGCGAGCGCCACCGGGTCAGCTTCATGCACAAACTTTGGGCTGTGCACTCCAATGACGACGAGCGAGTCGGAATAGGTTTTTTCAAGTTCTCGTAGTTCGTCTAAAACGTGCAAGCAGTTGATGCAACAGAACGTCCAAAAGTCGAGGATGACGATTTTTCCTCGCAGTTGTTCAAGAGTGATGTCCACTCCGTTTGTGTTGAGCCATCCTCGTCCGCGTAATTCGCTGGCGCGTACTTTAGGTAGGTCAAATTTTGCGAGGGAGAGTTTGGAGTTCGTTTCTGGCACGTTCCTAGTTTTACACTGCCTGTACGTAATCGTGCTGATCTGGATGTGAAAAATATGGAACTCCCCATACAAAATGAGCGTGTGCGTTCTGCGCTGGAGCGCATACACGGGCGTGTTGATGTGCATAGTGCTTTCGCGCCGCTTGAGACTGCTACTGGGGTTATTGTTCCGTTGCGGGTGGGGGCAGGGTCGCCTCTCCCCTACGTGTCTTCTGCACTGGTTCTTAAGTGTGCGTTTATTGCGGAAGAAAGTATCGGGATGCGCGTGCAACACAATTGGCATGCTGATTGTCCTACGGCGCCTGTCGCCCCTGTGCTGTGGCTTGATGGTTCTGATGTTGCGTGTTCTGCGGTGATGTATCGGGCTGACACGTCTGTGTCGTTGGGTTTTGATTCGGCGTCTACCACGTTGTTGTGTGAGCGGATTGCTGCATTGCATGACGCACAGCCGCATTCTCACACGGGTTTGTTTACTTCTTTGTCTCAGCGTTTTGCTTCGCTTCTTCACCATCCGTTGGATGGACCTTATGCGCAGTTATTGCGTGTGGGTGCTGAGTTTGCGCGTGAACTACTGGCAGAACCGCTTGATGTCACGTATCTGCATGGGGATGCTCATCACGGGAATCTTCTTTATTTTGGTGTGGCGCATGATCGTCAAACGCGTGAGGGCGCACGGCAGTGGAAGTTTATTGACTTTAAGGGGCTGCACGGGGAAAGCACGTTTGACTACTGCAATCTCATGTTTAATCCACAGCTTGCGTTCGCGGCTCGTCTGGACGTGTTTACTAGCCGGTTAGAACTTGTTGTTCACCACCTTGAAGGCCTGCACAACAAACCTATGCGCGAACGCTATCTGCGCTGGCTTGTAGCGTACGGCTGCCTTTCTGCTGCGTGGCATCAGGAAGACGACAACCTTGAATCTGTGGAGGGAACTCTCGCTGTTGTGCGTAACGCGGTGACAGCGCTGGAACTCTAGTTGCGGGGGTTGAGTTCGTCTTCTTGGGCTTTTTGGGCGAGCATCTTGTTGTACTCTTCCAGTTCTTGATCGCCGTATTCGTCTACTTGGCGGTCTCTGCGTCGGGCTGCCCGTTCGTCTGTTTTTGCCCACAGCACTGCAACCATGATGGCGAGCGCTACGGTTGGGACTTCACCGATCCCCCACGCTACTGCGCCACCTTTTTGTTGGTCTTCGATTGCGCTAAGCCCCCATGTTCTTCCCATGAGGCCAAACCAGTCTGCGGCGAGTAGTGAGTGGGAGGCCATGAGGGTGACGCCGAAGAAAGCATGGAAGGCCATCGTCGCTAAGAGCAGTAGGAGTCGTTGCGCGAAGGGTGGCCTGTTTGGGCCCGGGTCGATTCCGATGAGTGCGTTTGTGAAGAAGTATCCGACGAGCGTGAAGTGCACGATCATGAGGATGTGCCCTATGTGGGTGCTCATCGCGTATTCGAAGAATGGTGTGTAGTAGAACAGGATCATTGATCCGGCGAAGTTCACGGCCGCGACGATCGGGTGGGAGAAGAACCGTCCGTAGCGGGAGTGGATGATGCCGAGTACCCATTCTCGTGGTCCGCGGGAGTTGTCTTTGCGTGCGGGTACTGCCCGCATGAGTAGGGTGATGGGCGCCGCGCTGGTTAAGAAGATTGGGATAACCATGGCCATGATCATGTGCATGACCATGTGCGCGGAGAATAGTACTTTTCCGTATACGGCGGGCCCGCCGGAGGTGACCCATGCCAGCATGATCATGGCGATGGTCCATGAGGCGGTGCGGATCCATGGCCAGCTATCACCGCGGGCGTGCAGGCGTGCTGCCCAACGCCAGTACACGATCAGGCCAGCAACGCAGAGGAAAGCGAACAGGGAATCGAGTTTCCATTGCGTGAACCAGGATGTGGCTGTGGGTTCTGGGGGTAGTTCGCTTCCTGTAATGAGGTATGCGGGTGAGGGGTCGCTTGACGGTAGGCCTTCGTCTGGCGGGTTGGTTCCACCCAACGCTACTGATACGCCTGAGACCATTCCCATGATGACGAGTTCGGCTGCTGCGAGCTGCCAGAACAGGCGTGGCAGGTGTCCGCTGATTCGTCCGCGGGTAACAGAAATTTTGTTGATAACGTACGTGCGGTGTGCCCAACCGAATCCGCCCAGCACAATGAAAATTGCTGTTTTTACGAGGATGAGGATCCCGTAGTCGGTGGTTAGTCCGCTCATCCCACCTAAGCGGATGAGTGCGTTGACTAAACCTGATGCTGCGACGAGGGCGAAGCACCAGCCGGCAATGGTTGAGTACCGTGTCACGGTGGCGGTGAGGTCGTCATGTGGTAGCCGTGAGTTGAGGTAAAGGAAAGCGATTGTTACGAGTGCGCCTATCCACACGGCTGCGCCCACAAGGTGGAGGAACATTGCTGACACGGCTTGTTCGTGGTTTGCGCTTCCTGCGGCGTGGCCCATCAATGCCATAAATACGAAAACGAGTGACGCTACGGATAGTGTCCATATCGCGCCAACAGGGCCGCTGACCAGTACGCACAGGGCGGTGACGATAGCAGCGACGAGCACAATGACGAGAAGCATGCGCCCTGACGGGATTTTTGTTACGTATGTTGCCCATTGCAACCCAAAGTTGGGGTCGCTGAGTGGGACACCGATTGTGTTTGCGCCAGCAAAGAGGAGCTTCGCGAGTGCTGTGAGTGTCCAAGCGCCTGCACCGTATGCCGCCACGGTCATCGTTGAGGTGAAGATCGGTGAGGGGTGCGCGGGTGTGCGGGTGTTTCGTGTGCGTCGTGCTTGACCGCCACCTGGCACCACAAACACGGCGAGCATGAGTGCGCCGACGGTTACTGCGATGGAGAGCTCGGTAAGAACTGTGGATACGCTTAGTCCCCACCGCACCAGCGGGCCGGGGTCGGCAAGAGTTTGCGGACCGAAAGCGGCTGTAAAGAATGCGGCGCCGACGAGCGCAACAAGTGCAGCCGCAACGGCGCTACCTAACGCGACGACAATGAGACGCGTGAGGCTCCGATTGTCGGGGCTGCTGTTGCGGGGTTTTGCTTGGGCACGTACTGGGGATTCCACCGTTCCACTGTATTGCCCTGACCACGTTCCGAGAAACTCTTGGAAGATTTGTGCACAATTTGCTTGCTCACAGTGTTGTGGGGGCGACTACTGGCATACTAGGCACAGTCATTTGGACAGTATCCAGCATGTTTACCAGCTACCGGAAGGCAGCATTGTGTCCCAACGCGGCCAAGGCAATATCACCCCTGATGAGTTATCTCACGCGCACACCTTAGTGAATCGCATTAATGAGATTTTTGATGCGAAGGTTGTTGGGCAAAACGAACTTCGTGAGTCTCTTGTCTCTACTCTTCTTGCGGGTGGGCATATTCTTCTTGAGAGTGTTCCGGGGCTTGCTAAGACCACTGCTGCTGAGACTCTGGCTGCGTCTGTGGGTGGTAGTTTCCACCGTATTCAGTGCACTCCTGACTTGATGCCTAACGACATTGTTGGAACACAAATCTACAATTACGGCACTGGTTCTTTTACGACTCAGCTTGGTCCGGTGCACGCAAACGTTGTGCTTCTTGACGAGATCAATCGTTCGTCTGCTAAAACACAGTCTGCGATGCTTGAGGCGATGCAGGAACGGCAAACCACTATTGGTGGTACTGAGTATCGGCTTCCTGACCCGTTCATGGTGTTGGCGACTCAAAACCCTATTGAAGAAGAGGGAACGTATGTGCTTCCTGAGGCACAGATGGACCGTTTCTTGATGAAGCAGATTTTGACGTATCCGCTGCCAAGCGAAGAAGTTGAGGTGCTGAACCGTGTTTCTTCGGGGACTCAAAGCGCTGAGATTACACAGCAGCCTGTGAGCTTGTCTGATGTGAAACTTTTACAGTCCATGGTTGACCGCGTGTACGTTGATACTGCGGTGAAGCAGTACATTGTGGATGTTATTAATACGACTCGTGGCGGCGGTCCGGCTCCTATTGCTGGGCTTATGGGGCAGGTGCGAGTTGGTGCTTCACCGCGTGGTTCTATCGCGTTGATGCGGGTGTGTCAGGCGTTAGCTATTCAATCGGGCCGCGCGTTTGTGGTGCCTGATGATATTAAACGGGTGAGCCACCGCGTGTTGCGTCACCGTATTGTGCGCACTTTTGATGCGTTGGCGAACAACGTGAGTGTTGAAGAGATCATTGATGCTGCTTTTAACGCGGTTCCAACTCCATAGGTGCCATGCGCACTTGTGTTTACGGTAAAGGCGGCAACTGATGGCAGAAATTTCTCGGCTGGCACATGTGCGGGCGCACATCGAGTTGCCTGTTTTGAAACGCGCGTCGGGGCTTCTTGAGGGGTTTCACAAGTCTATTTTTAAAGGGCACGGTCAAGATTTTGATGACTTGTCTTTGTATAGCCCCGGTGATGATGTCAGTGACATTGACTGGAAGTCTTCTGCTCGTGCGGGTATCCCTATCATTCGTCGTTTTGCGCAGCAGTCCAATCTGACTGTCGTGTTGTTGGCGGATACTGGCCGGAACATGTCTGCGGTTTCGTCGGCGGGTGTGCGTAAAAGCGATGTTGCATTGTTTTTGGCGTCGATTGTTGCCTATGTGGCTCGGGATCGTGGCGACCGTGTGGCGTTGATTGCCGGCGATGAGGAGCGGCTTGTGCAGCGTCCGCCACGTAACAGCACCCAAGATTTAGAGGTCATGTTGACGTCACTTGATGCCATGTTTGATGTGCAGGCGCCGGGCAGCCAGCTCAGTAGTGTGTTGGATCGTGCGTTGACGTCAATTCAGCGTCGTTCTTTGCTGGTGCTCCTTACCGACGAGGCTCGTCCCGCTAAAGAGCATGAAGATGCGTTGCGTAAGTTGAAGGTGAAGCACGAGGTTATGGTTCTTCAGGTTTCTGACGCTTCGCCTTTTGTTGGGTTACGGCTTGGCAGCGGTGCGGACGTTCGTGATGTTGACCGCCCGTTTGATTTGCCTCGTTTTTTTGGAAATGCGCCCAAGCTGCGTCAGCAGGCTTCGCAGTATGTTGAACAGCATCGTCAAGAAACTGCTGATATTTTGCAGCGCAACGGGATTGTCAATGTTGTTGTTGATTCTGAGGATCATGCCATTCAACGGTTCACTTTGGCTGTAAGGAAGCAGAAGCACTTGCCTTAGCGTTGTTCCCCCGCACACATTGGTATCACGATGTTTTGTGATGGTTTACTGCCCCCTAGAAACACAGTAAGAGGCTCATGCACACCAGTAATTTTCTTCCGCCAGCGGACTACAGTATGTGGTGGCTTGTTTTAGCATTGGCGCTTTTTGCTGTTGTTGTCGCGTGGCTTGTTGTTTTGCCTATTGTGAGTCGCCGATATGTTGCGCGCCGCCACAATAAGGATTCCGCGCAGGGTCCTGTTCCTGTTGCGCCGTCTAAAACTATGCGTGACATGTATCGTGACCGGATTGGTGCGTTGGGCCAAGAGTTCGATAAGGGCACGATTGATGAGCGTGAACTTCATCAGCAGTTGAGTGCGATTGTGCGTGAGTTTGTGGAGCAAGTCCGCGGCGTGCGTGCAACACACATGACCCTTACTGATCTGAAAGATGATCCGGCGGCTGCACCTATCGCAGATATTATTGCGCGCTGCTACATGCCTGCTTTTTCTCGTGAAGGTGTAGCACCGCATCAGCCAGGGCAGCCACAGCCACATGTTGTGAATATTCAAGATGCGTTATTGGTGGTGACGAACCTGTGACTGTCGAACATACTTCGGTTGAGCTTTCTTACCCGTGGGTTATTGCAGCTTTTTTGATTTCAGCAGTTGTTGCTGTTGGTGTGGTTGTGTTCTTGCAGAAGAAAAGGGCGCAGCGGGCTCTTAACGACGAGTCTGAAACAACGATTTGGCTTGCTAACACACGCTACATTCATCAGTTGCCTGAGTATCGTAAACAGTTACGCACGTATCGGTTGTTGCAGGGCGTTGGGGTGTTCTCTCTTGCGTGTGCGCTGACTGCGACGAGTGTTTTGGTGGCGAAGCCAGTCAACGTTGTTGTGCAAGATCCACGTCTCGCGAATCGTGACATTGTGTTGTGTCTTGACGTGTCTGGTTCCATGCTGGAATACGATCGCGAACTTGTTGACGTGTTTACCACGTTGACGGAAAACTTTGCTGGTGAACGTATCGCTTTATCGGTTTTTAACTCGACGTCGCGCCTCGTTTTTCCACTCACTGACGACTACGCTCTCATCCGCGAGCAGCTCAAAGAGGCATCCATTGCTCTTGACCCGAACGTCACCACACACAACCCTGATTTGATTGAAAACTATTTGTATTTCACGGCAGGGGCAAACACTGACCTTGAAGTGGGGTCTTCACTAATCGGTGATGGTTTAGCGAACTGTGCGTTGCTGTTTGAAGAGTCTGGGTTGGATGCGCAACAAGCCGCAGAAAAGAACGCAGAAAAAGATAAAGACGCTGAAGAGAGCAAAGACAACGACGAGCGCTCAAAATCTATTATTTTCGCTACAGATAACGACCTACAAGGCGAGTCCGTGTATTCGCTAAAAGAAGCAGTTGAGCTTGCATCCTCAATGAACATTTCGCTTATCGGACTGTATGGTGCAGGCGGCGGAGAACTTGAAGACGAGCAGGAATACCGCAAAGTGTTCTCGCAAGCGAAAGACAGCATGTACTTTTATTCAGACGATCCAGAGATGATCAATTCCATCGTTACTGACGTGCAAAATCGTCAAGCAGTGTTGCATGATGCCACGCCTATTATTTCTCGGCACAACATTGTAGGGCCGTGGTTCTTTGTCTTGTTGGCTTCGCTTGTTGTGTTCTTTGCTGTGCAAAGGAGGTTGAGCGAATGAGTTTTGTGCCTCTTTTTCCCGGCTTGGTGTGGGCTGTTTTATCAGTTGTCATTGTTGGCGTTGTTGGATTCTTTGCTGTGCAAGATGCACGCTCTCGCTCGTGGTCGCGGAAATCTGTGGTCGTGTGGGTTCGGCGCGTGGCGGTTTCCCTTCTCGTTGTGTTTATTGGTTTTGGCCCTTCTATCTATGAAGAATCGGCTGAGTTCGCTCGAACAAACGTCGACGTGTATTTGGTTGTAGACCGAACAGGTTCGATGGCTGCAGAAGATTATGGCAAGAAGAATAAGCCGCGCTTAGATGGTGTACGAAAAGATCTACATGACACTATTGATCAGCTTTCCGGGTCACGATTTTCAGTTATTTCGTTTGATTCTAAGGCGACCCGGCAAATCCCTTTAACCACTGATACGTCTGCGTTACATTCGTGGGTGGATGGACTCAATCAAGAAACAACATTGAATTCTTCGGGGTCAAGCCTTAACCGCGTGTACGAGACGTTAGCTACGGAGCTGAAGCGTTCGCACAGCAATAATCCGCAAAATAAACGAATCGTGTATCTCTTCACTGATGGAGAAAATACGTCCGAAGAGAAACGGCAATCTTTCGCGGAACTCAAAAAGTATGTTGATGGTGGGGCTGTGCTTGGTTATGGCACAGAAGACGGCGGCAAGATGAAACGCTATGACCCGAGTAATAACAGCATCGAATACATTGAAGATTTCACGTTATCCCCTGCTGGTCCTGCGATTTCCAAGATTGATCTTGCCGAACTTACAGCGGTTGCCAACGACATAGGGGTGCAGCTGTTGCATCGTAACGATTCGTCGTCCATGGATAAAGCTATCGCTGGAGTGGACCCGCAACTAGTGATGGCACAGGGCTACCGGGTAGTTGAGGTGCAACAGTTATTCATCTGGCCTTTTGCTGTGCTGTTAGGTCTTTTACTGATGTGGGAACTTGTTGATTCCACATCTCGGATGACTCGGAAGGTGGGTTAAATTATGTCTCGCCACGAGTTGCGTCGTCTCCGGAAAAAATGGCTGTTGTGGTCGCTGGCACCTATGATTCTTGCCGTAGTTGCTGGCGTTGGGCTGATAAAAACCATGTGGTCCAATGATCTTGGAATTTCCTCATACAAAGCAGAAAACTACAGCTCTGGTATTGCTCACTTTTTGAAAACCGGCAGCGGTCTGCCGCGTGAAGGCTGGGTTCCCCCATTCAACGTAGGTACGTCTCATGCCGCTGCGGGTTCTTTCCTCTCGGCTTTCCCCGAATTTGAAGAAGCCGAAAAACGTGCTCCTGCACTGTCACCGCTTGAAGATTATCGACGTTTATCCGGCGATGAGATACCGCCCATGTGCATGATTCGAAACAATCATGTTGTGTCTTATGGACTGTGGGGCGACGAACTGTTCGCAGAGCAAACCACTCCTTGGGATGAGTATCAGGGTCTTCGTCAGACCCTTGAAGACCCTTCATCTAAACAGGCCTACGACGACGCCCTCAAAACCCTCGAAGAACAATTACCATCGCTCATTGAAGCCTACGAAAAAGTCCTCGAACAGTACACTGTTGGGGTTCAGTTGCACTCTGAGTTTTTGTGTCCTGACCCGTCTAAAAGCGCAGATCGGATTGCACTAAACAAAGAGGCAGTAGAAAAGATTCTCGACGATTTACGCTCTTATGAGCCGCCACCACCGCCGCAAGAGTCAAACCCTGATGAGGGGAACTCTGACCCTGGAAATAACGGTAATGACGGCGACAGCAATGGTGACAATCAGACAGGATCTGAAGATAACGACCCTTCTGAGTCGCCAGATTCTGACGCTGGCGGTGAAGATTCGAACTCTTCTGAGTCTGATGAGCAAGACGGCACGGACGAGTCACAGACTTCGCAGGACTTGGGCTCTGCCGAGGACAAGCGCCGCGACGCGCTAGCCGAACGTAACAAGGCTGGGCAGGCAGATCGCGAAGCCACAGAAAGCTATTTGGACTCGCCAAGCGAGTCACAACGTCAGTGGTGACACCGCATCATGTGGTTCTCACAGGTTTTCAGTTATGCCTGCCTGTGAGAGCCGCATAAATGCTCCTTGTTCTTCCATGCTCGGAATTGTATGAGGCACGGCGTCGAGCAGTGCTGGCGCGTGAACGAGAAACGCACTGTGTTGTCCCCGCGAGATCGATACGTTTAGCCGGTTTCTATTGCGCACAAATTCGAGTCCACGCGGCGAATTTTCGACATCGGACACAGCTAAAGACACCAGTGCTATAGCTGCTTCTTGACCTTGAAATTTGTCGACTGTTCCTACTGGTGTCTCAGTGAAACCTGCACGATTAAGGTCGTCGCGCAACAGTTTGACTTGAGCTGTGTATGGGGCCACGACGATGAAATCGCGCGGCTCAAGTGGGCGTGCCTGGTGTGAGTCGTCGAGCCGCCATTGTGTTCCGCACAAACGAGCAATCGTGTCTACGATGATGCGTGCTTCTTCACGCGATCGCACCGTATTTCCGTGATGGTCAACGAGCATTGTGTGCAGGCCGGGACGAAGCCCTGCAACGTATCGTTCTTGGGTGTGCGGCACCGAATGGAGTTTCCCTTCGTATGACAGTTCTGAAACTACCTCGGTGAGGTCTGGATGCATCCGCCATGTTTGGTCGAGGAAGAACCCACGGTCTTCCGTAATGGTGGGATGGTCTTCGACTAGCCAGGCGAGCGCAGATTCGTCGACGGGTTCTGGGTGCGTGCCTTGGCTGACCTGCGGCAACTGTTGTGGGTCACCAAGGAGCAGTATGCGTTGCGCCCGATGTGTGACGGCTAGGGAATTTGCCATGGAGTATTGGCCGGCTTCGTCGATAACGATCAAGTCGTAGCCGTCGGTGGGGCTGAAGTCTGGATGGGAGTATGTCCATGCTGTCCCTCCGGTGACGGTTCCGGTGGCTGCTTGTGCAAAGTAGTCGGCGGCTGTGCGTGCTTCCACGATAGTGAATGGCCACGTTTCGTCTTCTTCTAATTTTCTGCCAGGTTTTTTAGCAACCATGTCTGTGGTGAGGCCACGTTTGAGGACTGCATGGAGCACGTTTTCGACGACGGCATGAGATTGTGCGACGACACCAATGTTCCACCCTGAGCGGGCAAGTGTTGCGATGACGTGTGATGCCACATAGGTTTTTCCTGCCCCGGGCGGTCCTTGTACTGCGACGACTGCGTGGTCGTCTGCGCGTAGGGATGCCAGTATTCGTTGCGTCCACGGGTTCGTGGTTGAGCTGTCGGGGTCGAGTGTGTGGTGTGCTGTGCCGCGGCGCTGTAGCAGTCGGGTTCGTGCAGTGTCAGGGAAGTGCGGTCGGTCGGGGTTATCTTCTAATGCTGCAAGGATTTCTTGCCCGTATTCGAGGAGCCGCTCATCAATTGCTGTTGTAGCGATTGGGCTGCTTGGCCCTAATCCAACGGGTAGGTCATCCCAGGGTTCTTCAGTTTTTCCTGTTTTTTCACGAATAACGATAGAGGCGTAGTCTCCCGGTCCGGGTATTAAGTCGAGAGATTCGATGTGTGCTGAACCCCAGCTTCGTATCCCTGTTGTTGAGGTTTTTAATTGCGGTGGGGCCGGATTGTTGTAGATCGTTACTACGTTTGTTCCGGTTGAGAGTTTGTTCCCGGGTTCTAGTTCTCCGTGTAAGCGCACGAGCCGTTGGTGGGTGCGGGCTTTTGGTGGGGTGTGCCAGTCTTCGATAACTTCGCTGCGGGTGGGCCGAAAAATCTCTGATCCGGACCATTCTTCGATGGGGGCATGCAGTCTGGCGTAGTGGCTCCACCAGTATTGTTTATTTTCGCGTTTGTTGTAGTCGATTGCGGCCCAGCCCATGCGCGCGATAGTGCGAGCGTCTGGTTCTGCGGGGTGTGGCAGTCCGTGGGCTTCGGCGTGGGCTATGGCGTGATGCCACTGCTCGGTGAGCCGTTCAATGTGTTCGTGTAGTCGTGTGGTTGTTGCGTGTCGGGGTGTGTCGTCGTCGAGGGTGTTGGGTTCTTCGATGAGGGTTTGGTGGGTTGCGGTGCGCCAGTGGACGCCGTTAGCTTCAGCGATGTCCCCTATCCAGTTCAGCAGGTGGTAGGTGGATTCGCAGTCGTAACGGTTGTATTCGGCGATGAGTGCGAGTTCTGCCGCGCTTTCTTGCTGTTTTCCGGCGTCGCGTAGGGCGATTGCGTGAGCGTACTGCGTGATGGAGTCAACCGCGGTGGTCACTCCTTGACGGTTTTCGCCTAACTTGTCGGCGTAAAAGGGTTCTAGTTTTTTGATGGATAGCGAGTGCCCTGATGTTCTGATTGTGCCTCGTACAACTGCGTAGAGGTCAACGAATATTCCGGCTCGTAAGAGTGCGTCGAGTGCGTCTTCTCGGGTTCCGTGCCGCACTGCTAAGCGTTTTAGTGCAGTGGTTTCGTAGGGTGCGTAATGGTAGACGTGCATACCGGGGTGTTCGTCGACTCGTTGTGTGAGGTAGTCGATGAACTGTTCGAATGCTTGTTTTTCTTGTTTTCGGTTGTGTGCCCATAGCGCGGTGAATGCGCGGTGGCCGGTGTCGTCGTGTTCGCGGGTGCACCAGCCAAAGAGGTATTCAAGGCCCCATTCGTGCGATCCGGTTTCGGCGTAGAGCGGGTCTCCTTCAAAGTCGAAGAATATGTCTCCTGGGCTTTCGGGGTGGAGGAGCGTGAAGGCTTTGGTGTCGTACACCTTGTAGAGGCCAATTCCGTGCTGTTTGTAGTGTGCTTCTCCGTCGATGAGGAGTTGTGCTTGCGCGACGAGTTTGTTCAGAGTTGTCGAGTTGATGTTGATGCGGCCGTGTTGTGGGTCGAGCGTGACAGCACTGTCGGGGTTTTCTGGGTGTGTTGCGAGTGCCGCTAGGTCTTCAACAGTGTGAATGCCATGCGTGTTGAGTGCGGTTCGGTGCGCGGTGGTGCAGCCGCTGACGAGCAGGACGTCTCTGTGTGGTTCTAGTTGTCGTGTGCATTGTGGGCAGCGTCCGCACGTGTGTAATGCGTGGGGGTTGTCTCTGTTGGTTGCCCATTGTGCTGGTTTTTTGTTTGCTCGTGAGGCGATGAGTTGTTCGTATGTGTGTCGTAGTCGCAGGTATACGGGGGTGGTGTCGAGCAGTGAGTGGCGTGTGATGTCTCCGGAACCAAGCGCTAGGTATCCGTGTCTGCTGACGTTGATTCCTTGTTTTTTGAGTGCGTGCGCGTATGCCGTTATTTGCAGGACTGCTTGTGTTGAGGCTGTGCGGGCTAGTTTGGTGTCGTATACCGCGTAGGTGTCGTCTGGTTGTTTGACGATGAAGTCTGCTCGTCCGGTGAGTTCACCGTCGTGGATGTCTATTTGGTAGAGGACGTCGGCGTGTGTTGCAAACGCTTGTGCGGTGAGTTCTTCGCGGTGTTGTTCGTCGACGGTGTCGGCTCGGAATACTCCTCCTGCGGACGGGTTGTGTGGTGTCCATTGGCCGTACTGTTTTTCGTATGCTGCGAGTAGTGCGTGTTCGTGGGTGTTGCCGAGTTCTGCGAGTCGGGTTTGCATGTGGTCGTGGGTGTGGTCGGTGCAGTCTTGGCGGGTGCAGGTGCGTGCGGTGTTGCCGCATTCTGGGAAGCGTAACCCGTGTCGCAGTTCGTAGGCTCGTACAGCGTTGTATTGGCAGGTTGAGGCTGCGACGAGGTCGGTCACGCTGTAGGTCATGTTTTTCCCTTGTAGTGTTCGCACACGTGTGAGTTCTAGGTTGTGTCTCTAGTTGTATCGTGAGCACGCGTTTTTGCGTGGACTTCTGGGTAGGTGAGTCGATTATTGTGAGGTTGAAAAAGCACCCGTGTTAATCGCTTGACCGCTTGAATTTGCTAGCATTTGATCATGCGCTTTTCTACGAAAAGGCAGTAAAATACATAGCACCTGCTGACGCGCTTCGATGGTGAAGTGCCCGCTACTTTTGAGGTCACACATGAACTGGCTAGAGATTCTAGGTTGGATCGGATCTGCGATTGTTGTTTGGTCGCTGTTGCAAACCCGCATCCTGCGCCTTCGCGTGTTAAATCTGCTTGGCTGCACTGTCTCTGTTGTGTATGCGACTTTGGGTAGTTTGTGGCCTGTTCTTGGCCTTAACTTTGTGTTGGCTCTCATCAACATTTATCACCTGCGCAAACTCACCGCGCATACCGCAACTGCGCGCGCATACGCGGTTGTGACGGTGAACCCCGACGACGCTTACTTACAGTTTCTCTTAACCAAACATGCAGCGGACATCGCCGAAACCAGCCCTCACTTTAGCCGTGACGATGAAGCTTCAGAAGCCCACCTTGTCTTGCACGAAGACGAAACAGTTGGCGTGGTACTTATTCGTGACGAAGGAGATGGCACAGCGCACGTTCTCTTGGACTATGTCACTCCCCGCTTCCGGGATTTCACGCCAGGAAAATACGTATTCCAAGATTCCGGTTTGCTACGTTCGCAAGGTTTTTCACGCGTCGTTGTGACGACCCCAACCAACCCGCACACCGTCAAGTACTACGCAACGCTTGGCTTCACTTCAACAGGAAAAACCAGCACGTTGCAGCTCGGGTAAAACAAAGCAACGTTTCCACTCCAGCACGATTGCCCAGACCAAGGGCCCACGGTGATAGTCACAACAGCGATATGATGATTTCATCATGTCACTAGATGAAACGAATCGGCCGCTCTACGAAGTCAAAGCAGGACTCTTCAAGGGGCTATCCCACCCCTTGCGTATACGCATCCTTGAACTCCTCGCAGACGGCAAAGAACACACCGTCACCGAACTACAACTCGGCACCGAACTAGAAGCCTCACACCTGTCACAACACCTTGCCGTACTCAGACGCCACCAACTCGTCACCTCCACCCGACGAGCAAGCCACGTGTACTACCGCATCACCTACCCTGAAGTAGCTGACCTCCTCGCGGTAGCACGCACGCTACTCACCGGCATCATCGCAGCGCACGGAAACCTAGCGACAGACCTCACCCACCTGCCAGCACTCGACTCCCCCACACCAACCAAGCCCACCACCAGTGCCACTCAGCACAACCACAACCACAACCAGTAACATCATGAACAGCCTTACGCGCTACCTACGCAAACTCATGCCCCAACGCGCCGACTATGCGGCGCTCCCCTCAACATGGCGCAACGACCTCCTCGCTGGGCTCACCGTCGGCATCGTCGCACTTCCGTTAGCGCTCGGATTTGGGATTTCTTCTGGCGCAGGCGCAGAAGCAGGAATCATCACAGCCGTTATCGCCGGAATTATTGCAGCGGTTTTTGGCGGCTCCCACATTCAGGTGTCCGGCCCAACCGGAGCCATGGTCGTCGTCTTAGCGCCCATCATGAGCACTCACGGACTCCAAGCCCTTGCACTAGTTACGGTCATGGCTGGCGTACTAGTGCTCATAGCCGGAGCGTTAAAACTGGGACGCATTGTGTCGTTCATACCGTGGCCGGTCATTGAAGGTTTCACCGTTGGCATCGGGATCATCATCTTCTTACAGCAGATCCCGTCACTCACCTCACACTCATACACGCCATCCAGCAATAATGCTGCCGTGGCGGCGTTTCAGGCCCTTACGCACGCAGAAGCAAGTTACCTGTTGTGGGCACTCGGCGCGGTGGGAATTGTTGCCGCGTGCATGATTCTTCTCCCTAAAGTTCATGCCGCGATTCCCGGTTCCCTCGTTGGCATAGTCGTCGTCACCATCATGTCGCTCGTGCTCCCGAGCGGCCTCGCTAGCATTGGTGCACTACCAAACACCGTGCATGCCCCTCACCTTCCAGCATTTTCCAGTACCGCACTAACAACGCTGCTTCCTGCTGCGCTAACAATTGCTGCACTTGCCGCGATCGAGTCTCTGCTCTCTGCGCGGGTTGCCTCCTCCATGTCTGATACTGGACCGTACGACCCGGACAGAGAATTAGTTGGGCAAGGGTTAGCGTCCATTGGCTCCGGTCTGTTTGGTGGCATGCCCGCGACCGGTGCGATTGCCCGAACCGCTGTGAACGTAAAAGCGGGGGCACGCACTAGAGTCGCCGCAATTTTTCATTCGCTTGTGCTCATCACCATCATTGGGGTTGCGGCCCAACCTGTAGGGCTCGTTCCTTTAGCGTCCCTTGCAGGCGTACTCATGGTGACGGCGATACGCATGATCGACCTGACCACAGCCCGTTCAATACTCACATCAACGCGTTCTGACGCTGTAGCATTCACAATCACTGCACTCGTGACAGTGTCTGTGGATCTTATTGTTGCCGTCGTCATTGGTATCGGTGTTGCTGGATTCCTTATTTTGCGCAGGCTCTCACGCTCAACGTCAGTAACCGTCGAAACCATTGCGCACTCCCCTGAGTCTTCAGCCCAAGCTATTGCGACCATCAAAATTGATGGGCCACTCTTTTTCGCGGCGGCAGATCGTGTGCTCCACTCTGCGCTAGCCGTTGAGGGAGTTTCCGTTGCAATTCTGCGAGTGTCACGCCTAGGAATCGTCGATGCTACTGGAGCCCACGTGCTCAGCGAAATAGTGCGACAGCTATCGGCCCGAAACATCACCGTACTCATCAAAGGTGTACAGCCAAGCCACCTTGAACTTTTTAGACGAGTAGGCGTTCTTGAATCTTTGCAAGACCAAGGACACATTTTTCAAGACCTTGAACTCGCCGTCGAATACGCAAAGCTGCACCTCTCCCGCACTTAAACAGTGACTAAGAATCACACTCCTAGATACTTCAAGACAGCAAGCACCCGACGATGGTCGCCATCCCCCGGCTGCAATCCCAACTTCACAAAAATTGCGGAAATATATTTTTCTACAGTGCCCACCGACACGTGCAAGGCAGCGCAAATAGCGCCATTACTTCGACCCTGCGCCATAAGTTCCAGCACTTCGCGCTCCCTAGCAGTAAGCAACGAAATGTCGTCCCGCACAGACGAAACCCCAATCAGCTTACTGACAACCTCCGGGTCAAGAACCGTTTCACCAGCAGCAATACGCTCCAACGCGTCAATAAACTGAGAAACCTCCGCTACGCGATCCTTCAGCAAATATCCCAGACCAGCCGGATGCCCGGCAAACAATTGCGCCGCATAACGGGTCTCAACGTACTGCGAAAACACCAAAATCCCGATATGAGGGTGAGTCTCACGCAACGACAAAGCCGCCGTAATACCCTCATTCGTGAACGTAGGCGGCATGCGCACATCCATGACAACAACATCAACGTCGTCTTGCGTCTCGTCCTGCAACGCCAACAGCAAAGACTGCCCATCCCGTGCCTGCACAACGACGCGATGGCCGCGCCCCTCTAGGAGCTCGGCCAACGTCACTCGTAAGATCGTCGAATCCTCAGCGATCGCTACTCTCATTACACAACTTTCAGCATGCGGGGCACCACAACTTCAACAATAGTTGGGCCACCCTCAGGGGAACTTATACGACAACCACCATCGACACTCATGACACGCTGCACAACACCATCAAGGCCCGTGCCATGCAAAGAATCACGCTGCCTGACCTGCGCGCCGCCTCGTCCCTGATCACGAACAACAACCACGAGATCTGCGGCACGGGTATACACAACAACGTCCGCTTTCGTTACACCTGAATGTTTAGCCACGTTGTTCAACAGCTCGGCAACACTGTAATACACGACAGCTTCCACAGCAGGCGCAACGTCATCGGTAATATCAAGTTCAAGATTCACGTTGATGGCACTTGTCGACGACAACGTTGTTAACGCGACAGCCAAACCATCATTCAACGCAGCAGGATGAATACCCTGTACCAGACCTCGCAGGTCAGTCAACGCATTCTTCGATGTCGAGTGAGCCGAATCAAGAGTCTGCAAAATGTCTTCCGCTGACTCTCCAGCTGCCAGACGTTCCTTAGCGTCGCCAACCTTCATGGCAATAGCAACAAGTTGCGCCTGAGTGACATCATGCAAGTCACGTTCGATGCCACGCATCCGCTCCACATTCGCTTCAGCCACCCGAACTTTGTGGACTTCCAGTTCATGCTTACGCAAACTGCCCGCAGTGGGGCCTAACAAAGTTGCGGCAAGCAATCCTTGCAGTTTAGCGAAACCATTGTTAATCGCTGGCCACACAAACAAAAAGATGAGGAGGGATACCACCGTGTACGCCATGATTCGCGGCGGAGTATCAATGAAATAGTCAGGGTACAGTTGCGACCCACGATGCCACGTACCATCTGAGGCCTGCTGCTCTGGAAGGTAGCGGTACCACACGCCATAGGTTGTTCCACCTACCCCAATCGCAAAAAACGTCAGGCTGAAAGTAAACGCAATCAGCGAAATAATAAACGACACAAAAAAGTATCCGATAGCGCGCCAACCAGCAGCATCAGACAATCCAGCACGTATAAAACCGCCAATGCCCGGCTTGCGCAGGCCTTCTAACGGCTTACGGATACTGGTATCAAGCATCGCGTTTGTCAGGCTACGCCCAACACCCCCTGCCATTCGTGCGCCCATGATGAGCGCGGCAAAAACTGGTAAACCAAAGACAAGCGCAGCAAGCGGCAACCCCAGAGAGAAAACCAGGACGCCATACGCAAACAAGAATGATGCTGGAAAGATCAGGAAGCAGTTGTAACCGAAAGCCATCCATGTTGAGCGGTGAAAAAATTTTCCAATAACACCGCCCGTAGCATTGCTGCCATTAAAAAGTGGAGACGAGGCGAGGGCGCCCTTAACAAGGTACGTATCTTGAAGTGTTGAACTCATGGTTTAATCCTCTCCACCTGCTGCTTTAGACAATAGCCGGTTGTCACCACTCTTGGGTGGGGGTTAACCCCCACCCAACAGAAAAAGCACGGAGAAGCCCACGCAGTTACATACGGTTAGCCCCACACCAAGCCGCGTGAAGGTTCCTCTAGAACTGCCGCAACATCTGCGAGAGTGCGAGCACCAAGTTCACCATCAACAAGACGGTGGTCAAAGCTCAACGCCAGTTGAGTCACCCAACGCTTCTTAATTTTGCCTTTGTGCACCCAAGGCTGTTCACGGATTGCACCAAACGCGAGGATCGCAGATTCACCAGGGTTCAAAATCGGGGTTCCCGTATCAATACCGAAAACACCCACGTTCGTGATCGTGATCGTGCCATCAGACATGTCAGCGGCACTCGTCTTACCGGAACGCGCCGTTGACGTTAACCCAGCGATACCCTCAGCTAAGCCCTTCAAACCAAGACGGTGTGCGTTCTTAATGTTCGGCACAATCAGACCGCGAGGTGTAGCCGCAGCAATACCAAGATTCACGTAATGCTTGTAAATGATTTCTTGGTTTTCGTCATCCCAACTTGCGTTAATCTCTGGGTGGCGAGAAACCGCAAGCATGAGCGCTTTCGCAGCGATAAGCAACGGTGTCACACGAACTTCAGCGAACTCGCGGTCTTCACGCAACGCCTTAACGAGTTTCATCGTCTTAGTTACGTCAACCGTGTGGAACACAGTTACGTGCGGTGCAGTGAACGCCGAATGAACCATCGCTTCTGCCGTACGACGACGAACAGACTTAACTGGGACACGAGTTTGACGTCCGTCTTCAGATACTGTCCCTTGTGCAAGCCACGGTGCGTCATCGTCGGCGTATGTTGCCAAAGCCCGAGGTTCTGTTGCAGCAGATGCAGCCAGCACGTCCTCACGAGTAATGATTCCGCCTGGGCCTGTCGGGTCCACGGAAGACAAATCAATGCCAAGGTCGCGTGCAAGTTTTCGCACAGGCGGTTTAGTGCGTACAGCTTCACTGCCAGAAGGTTTACTTACCGTAAGAACGTCCGTGCTGCGTGGACGACGCTTAGTTGAGCCGTGTGTAATGCCGTAACCGACAAGAACTGCTCCCGGCTCCTCATCTGCAGGCTGTTCTACACTCTTCGTGGCAGTTTCTGCGGAGACCGCTGAAGCAGATACACGTGTAACTGTTGGCGGCACCTCAGCAACAGGTTCTGCGGCAGCTTTTGTTGCAGCAAGTTCCGCAACGCGCGACGTAGAAATAACCGACGTTACTGGAACTGGCTCTGCTGCGGGGGCGAGTTCAGCAGCTGGCGCGGCAGGCTCGTCAGTTGGTGCCGGCGGGCCATTCGGATCCGTGTCCACAACCATAATGATTGTGCCAACATCAATGAGGTCACCTTCATTGCCAATAATCTCAGTGACAACACCGTTAAACGGCGACGGTAACTCTACAAGCGACTTTGCGGTTTCCACCTCAAGGATCACTTGGTTAACGGTGACAGTGTCACCGACTTTTACTTTCCATTCGACGATCTCGGCTTCGGTGAGACCTTCACCGGCATCCGGCATGGGAAAACGTTCAAAGGTGGGCATGTTGTTCCTCGGTTACTAAACGCCAATTCGAAGTTGTACAGGTACACGCTGAATGCGCGCCTAGTGGGCAAGCACTCGATCGACTGCGTCTAATACGCGGTCTAAGGAAGGCAAGTAGTCGTGTTCTAATTTGGCGACCGGGTATGGAGTGTGGAAACCACCAACACGCAAAACAGGGGCTTGTAGTTCATAGAAGCAGCGTTCTGTCACTTGAGCTGCTACTTCTGCGCCAGGGCCCATGTAAGTGACGGCCTCATGCACGACGACACAGTGTCCGGTCTTTTTCACTGATTGCACTACCGTGTCTGTGTCGAGCGGAGAGATCGCACGTAAGTCGACAACTTCTACACTGGTGCCTTCGGCTGCGGCTGCTTCAGCGACACGCAACGCGGTAGCCACGGTTGGGCCGTACGCGACAAGAGTGACATCTGTACCTGAGCGTGCCACAACAGCATCTGTCAGAGTGTTCGATCCGATTGGAGCGGCAAGATCCACTGGCCCCTTTTCCCAGTAACGTCCCTTAGGTTCAAAGAATAGGACGGGGTCTGGGCTGGCAATCGCTTCTTGGATCATCGTGTACGCGTCTTGGGCGGAACCAGGCGAGACAACACGCAAACCAGCGGTGTGCGCAAATAATGCTTCGGGGCTTTCCGAGTGGTGTTCTACCGCACCGATTCCTCCACCGAATGGCACACGAATAACTACGGGTAGGTTGAGTCGTCCGCGTGAACGGTAATGCATTTTGGCGAGCTGCGTTGTGATTTGGTCGAAGCCTGGGAAGATAAACCCGTCAAACTGGATTTCGCACACTGGCCGATATCCGCGCAGTGCCAAACCAATTGCGGTTCCAATAATGCCTGATTCTGCAAGTGGTGTGTCGACGACGCGGTCTTCACCGAATTCTTTATGCAGTCCTTCGGTAACGCGAAAAACTCCACCAAGTGGTCCGACGTCTTCGCCCATGATCATGACTTTGTCGTCTTGAAGCATTGCTTGACGCAGCCCAGCGTTAATGGCTTTGGCAAAAGGAAGTGTTTTCATGTTGTTGTGCTGTACGGCCTCGACCTGTGCAGTCATCAGTGCCCTCCTGCAGGCTGGTCAAGAAACGACGACTCGTATGCGTTAAACCACTCGCTCTCACGCGTGACGTTACGGTTTGGGGTTGCATACACGTGTTCGAACATGTGTGATGTGGCAGGTTTTTGTAGAGACTTCACATACCCTCGAACGTATTCGCCAAAGCCTTCGAGTTCTGCGGCAAGAGCTGTTTCGTCAGATTCGCTCCATGCGCCTTCTGCTTCGAGGAGTGCTTTCACGCGTGCGATAGGGTCGCGTCCACGCCAGTATTCTTCTTCTTCGCGGGTGCGGTATTTCGTGGGGTCGTCGGAGGTCGTGTGTGCGCCCATGCGGTATGTCATTGCTTCGACGAGCGCTGGGCCTTCGCCGTTACGCGCGCGAGCAAGCGCCCACTGTGTGGCTGCGTATGTTGCGAGTACGTCGTTGCCGTCAACCCGAATGCCGGGAAGGCCAAAGCCTTCACCACGCTTGTATAGCGGCGCTTTGAACTGTTTTTCGTTCGGCACGGAGATCGCCCATTGGTTGTTTTGTACAAAGAAAACAACGGGAGCATTGTTGACTGCAGCGAACCCGAGTGCTTCAGAAACGTCGCCTTGAGAAGTTGCGCCGTCGCCGAAGTACACCATGACGGCTTCGTCATGTGCTGCGCGGCCTGCTTTAATGTCGCGCTGTAAGCCCATTGCGTATCCGGTCGCATGCAATGCGTGCGACCCGATAACGAGGGTGTAGAGGTGGAAGTTGTGCTCGAATGAGTCCCATCCGCCGTGGTCTACGCCGCGAAAGAGTTGCAGCAGTTGAGTCATGTCCATGCCGCGTGTGTGCGCAACACCGTGTTCGCGATAGGACGGGAAGACCATATCTGTGGGGCGTAGCGCGTGACCGGAACCGATTTGCGCTGCTTCTTGACCGAGGAGTGGCGCAAACAGCGCGAGTTCTCCTTGGCGTTGTAGCGAGGTTCCTTCGATGTCGAAGCGCCTGATGAGCATCATGTCACGGTAGAAGGTCCGTAGGTCTTCAAGCGTGAGGTGGTCTGTGAGTGCGCGGAATGGTGCGTTGTTTTCTGTGATGACGCGTTCGCCCGTGGGGGTTATGAGTTGGAGCGGTTCGTGTTCATCAGTTCCGTTTAGTGCGGGAAAGCTCAGAAGGTCCGTCATGCGATCTCCTTCGTTTATGACGTTGCTGCTTTGCAGGTGTATGGCTCAGCGGCAATGCCTACGAGTCCGTAGCCTACGCCAGCGTAACTTACGCAACCGTAGGTTTCATAGGTTTTAGCCAGAAAAACGTTCTCGAATGTTTTTGTAGGAAACATACAAGAAAAGCCGAATCACCACTCCGCTACACGCTCAGCGCACTCGAAAGCAGCCCCTATATGACAATCACGCAAAAATAATGCCCCACCAGCCCAACCACGCTACGATCAAACACATCACCCACGCCACAACCAGCGCACCCACAGGGAACCGGTCATGAACGATGCTGTCATCTCCACACACGACCTCATCAAATCCTTCGGAAAGTTCAACGCACTCGACAAGCTGAACCTCACCGTCAACCGCGGCGAAGTACATGGATTCCTCGGCCCTAACGGTGCTGGAAAATCCACAACCATTCGAGTACTCCTCGGGCTCATCAAAGGCACCAGCGGCAGCGCCCACGTGTTTGGCACAAACCCGTGGAACAACGCTTTAGAACTCCACAAAAGAATCGCCTACGTCCCAGGTGACGTAACACTGTGGCCCAACATGACCGGCGGCGAAACCATCGACTTCTTTGCCACCCTACGTGGCGGCATCGACAACGCACTGCGCGATGAACTCATCGACAAGTTTGACTTTGACCCCACCAAAAAAGGCCGCCAATACTCCAAAGGAAACCGGCAAAAAGTAGCGATCATCGCCGCCCTAGCCAGCAACGCAGAACTACTCATCCTCGACGAACCCACCTCAGGCCTCGACCCCCTCATGGAAGCACTCTTTCGCGACGAAATAGCACGCATACGCGCAGAAGGCCGAACCATCTTGCTATCCACGCACATTTTGTCTGAAGCGGAAATGCTTGCGGATCGAATTTCCATCATTAGGGCAGGAAAGATTGTCGAATCTGGAACCCTCGAAAGTATGCGCTATCACGCAATGACAACCGTGAATGCAACACTCACACAGCCATTGCAGAACCCTGACAGCGTGTCTTTCCTTCATAATGTGTCACTCAACGGCCGCCACCTCACCGGACTCATCGACACGACAACACTTCAACAAAGCTTGAAAAAGCTTTCAGAACTCAACGTCGAAAGCCTCACTATTGCGCCCCCTTCGCTAGAGGACCTTTTCCAACGCCATTACGGTGCACACGACGAGACCAGCCCTGAGCACGAGCCCACGCACCTACAGGGCGGAAAACATGCATAACCGTCCTGCTACCCGCACCCTAATCACACACATACTTGAGCAAGACCGCCTCAAAATTGTGCCCTTCATTGCACTGGGTGTCATGCTGTCTGTGTCGTCAATCCTTGGCTACAAATACGTTTTGCCAGACACCGCAGATCGCGAAAACCTTGCACAAACCATCATGGCGAACCCAGCCTTTAACGTCATCTTTGGTCAAGCCCACGACCTCACCACCATCGACGGTTTCAACGCATGGCGAACCCTAGCCCTCGGCTCCATGTTCACAGCCCTCATGGCAATATTCCTCGTCATACGTAACACTCGCGGAGCCGAAGAAACCGGTCAAGCCGAACTCATTGCAGCTCTTCCCATCGCACGCACCGCACGCCTTAAAGCTGCCCTAATCAGCGCGGTCATCGCATCGCTCGCCGTTGGCGTCATCGTTTTCACAATCAGCGTGCTCGTCGGCGGAGATGTGCACGCCACAGCACTCATTAGCGCAGGCTATGCGACCTCCGGCATCATGTTCGCAGGCATCGCTGCCCTTGCCGCACAAACCGCGTCACTCACTCCCACCGCAACCACACTGTCACTGACACTACTTGGTGGTGCATACGCATTACGCGGATACGCTGACGGGTCAGCAGACCACACATGGCTCATCTGGGTAACCCCGCTCGGATGGATACAAGAAACCCAGCCAGCACACCTCAACCGGGTGTGGCCGCTTGGGTTGTGTTTACTCCTCGCCGCCGCCACATACGCTACTGCGCTCCTCATCGAACGACGACGCGACTACGCTGGCGCGGCCCTCACCCAGCGACCAGGGCCAGAGCACGCACACAACTCGCAATACTTGCCTGTGTTCCTTACCCGACTCAACGCCCCTACGTTCCTCGGGTGGACGATATCTCTAGCTTTACTTGGGTACTTGTTTGGAAACATAGGCATCACAATCGGTGAAACGCTATCCAAAAACCCGACCATGGCACGAGTAATCGCAAGTGGGGCAGTCACAGAAAACGAACTCACTGCAGCGTTCATATCCATGATTTTGTCCATGCTGGGCATGCTTGCAGGTCTCGCTGGAATTAGCGTCCTCACGCGCCTCTACCGGGAAGAAACAAGCCACCGGTTAGAAAACGTACTATCTGGTGCGGTCACAAGAACCCGCTATTTGGCGTACACCGTCCTCATCGCGCTCACCTCATCAGCCCTAGCTATCCTTGCTGCCGGAGGCGTTATCGCTTTCGTGTCACGAGGCGGCCAAGCAGACGTATCAAGCAGTGACGTTATAGCCCAAACCGCGGCTTCTATTCCCGCGATCTGGGTGCTCGTCGCGCTAGGGATACTCGGCGTAACAGCCCACTCCAACGCGCACTGGCTGGGATGGTTGGGAGTCGTCGTCGCGTTCTCCGTGACAATGTTTGGGCCCATGTTCCAAGCCCCACAATGGGTCATGAACATAAGCCCCTTTGAACACGTGCCACTCATGGCAGCGCCGTCGCCTGACTACACTCCACTTATTGGATTAGGGATTGTCGGAGTAGTACTGATTGCAGTGTCCTTTATTCGGTTCTCACACCGAGACCTTGCATAAAGATCGTTATCCGAAAAACGCGTCTTCGAGATCTGCTACACGCACCGGGATCACACCAATCTGTTGCATGTCCTCAATACGTTCCGCCGTAACCGCTGAAGTCGCATCAGTAACCACAACAGCACGATAATCCAACTCTGTTGCGTCAAACAGTGACGCACGCGGACAGTTCGGAAAGTTACACCCAGCAATAACGACAGTGTCCACCCCTAGACCGCGCAGAATCGCATCAAGGTTCGTCCGGTGAAACGCACTCCATCGCGGCTTCCACACCACAAACTCCAGCTCACCAACACGCTGCGGCTCACCCGTCATCAACTGTTCAGGTTTCAACCTGACCTCAACAGGAAGAAGCCGCTGCGGAATGTCTGCGCCTTCCGTGTGCGGTTGCACAACACGCTGGCCTGCCTCAAAACGGCTTCGTCGCACAGTGTCAACGTCTTCGCCTTGATACAAACGAATCACATGCACGATAGGCCGGCCTGCACGACGATACAACTTTGTCAGCCGCTCAAGTTCGCCAAGCCGATCCGCGGTCCCAGCAACACCTAATGGCCCGTCATCCAAAAAATCGTTTTGCACATCAATAACAATTAAGGCAGACGAGTCAAAGTTTGGCGCCGTGTATGGGTCACGGGCTGCGTAAAACGTCACGTCAGATTCCCTTTCTAAAGCCACCCTCGGGCAAGTTCGAGGAACAGATCTGTTGCTTCAGGCTCCCCTACACTAACGCGGATTCCTTCACCAGCAAACGGACGCACCAACAAACCACGAGAAGTACATTGTTCTGCAATCGAAGCAGTACGTTCTCCAAGTTCAAGCCACACAAAATTCGCTTGAGAATCCGGCACATCCCAGCCCTGTTCACGCAAACCACGCAAGAGTCGCGCACGCTCCACAACGAGCGCATCAACCCGCTCCGCCAACTCATGCACGGCATCAAGCGACGCCACAACAGCATGCTGCGCTATCAAGTTCACACCAAAAGGAGTTGAGGCTGCACGCACCGCTGAAGCAATACGCGGACGAGCAACCGCATACCCAACACGTAAACCAGCCAAACCATACGCTTTAGAGAACGTACGCAACACAACCACGTTGGGATACTGCGCCAAGGCCGCGAGCGCATCCAACGAATCATCCATGCGCACAAATTCTAGGTATGCCTCATCAAGTACCACGAGCACGTTACGTGGCATGTGAGCGAGGAAATCCATGACTTCGCTGTGCGTAACTGCTGGGCCAGTTGGGTTGTTTGGCGTGCACACTAATACTGCTTTGGTGCGTTCCGTGACTGCTGCGCGCATCGCCTGTAAGTCGATTTTTCCGTGGCTGGCTAGAGGGACGGGGACGGATCGTCCGCCTGCTACGGAAACCACGATTGGGTAGGCTTCAAAGGAACGCCACGGGAATACGACTTCGTCGCCTTCGTCAACGACGGCAGACAAAATGTGTGACAGGACTGCGACTGATCCGGTACCGAAAACAATGTTGTGCGCTGAGATCTCGCCTTTGTGTAGCGCGGCGGGGCTGGCGGTACGGTTGAGGAAGTCAGCGAGTTTATGCGAGATTTCGCTGTTGCTCATGTCTGGGTAGCGGTTGATGTCGTGTGCGGCGTCTGCGATGACAGCCAACACGGAGGGTAATGGCGGATATGGGTTTTCGTTCGACGAAACCTTATATGCTGCCGCTCCTACAGGGATTCGAGCCCCTGGCACATATGCTGGCAACGCCTCAATTGCGGTTCTTACATGCACACGCGAGTCATTCACGTAATCAGTCTCTCACTCACACAACGTTTTTCTAGTTTTTCGTTCGCTTTATGGGCACAAACTGGCAGGATTAAACTATGAACTTCCTCAAAAGACTGATAGTTACAGCGGTGGCTTTCTGGCTCACCACAATATTCCTCGGTGATCACTTCGATGTCGTAGGCGAGTTCAACATCGTTTCTGGTGATTCCGCAATCAATAAGATTGTCGTTTTTCTTGCTGTCGCTTTGATTTTCGCGGTAGTCAACGCGATCATCAAACCTATTGCTACGGTTGTGGCGTTCCCGATCATCATTTTGACGTTGGGGCTGTTCTCGCTTGTTATTAATGCGGGAATGATCTTGTTGACTGCTTGGCTTACAGAATCCACGAGTTGGGGCATCGAGGTTGATGGCTTCTGGTGGGCTGTTTTGGCGGCGATCGTTATTTCTGTGATTTCCGCACTGGGTCGGGCAATTTTGCGCGCTGATAGCGACTAGCTCATCTTGTTTCTATTGCAGAAGGGTGAGAGGCCAAGTGTGGCCTCTCACCCTTCTGTGTTGCTGTGTGTGGCGCGTTCAGGCGCCAGAAAGTGCTTGCGCGGCTTCTTCTGCGCTGAGCTCCCCGTTCATTTGGCGGGTCAAAATAGAAAGAATCTGACTGTCGACGAGTGGGTTTACGTGTCCCTCGGTTGCGGCATGATCGTGTGCCCCAAAGGAGGGTGCGTTGTTATTGAACGTTGTCACGCGATGTCGTCCTTCCGGCAAGAGTAGAAGCTACTTGATCCGGCTGGTATGCCGGGCGTTAAATACGCGAAGTGCCACCCAATTTTTATTCACGTTGTAGGTTTTCGCCATGGGTTGAACGCCCCTACCAGCATGGATGTGTGATAGTTCACTGGTGAGCGCTCACACTGGGTTGTTGAGCAGGGCTTGGCCGAACAGTTCTACTGAGCGAACTCTTTCTGCTGCGTCCGCGGCTTGGTGCGCCACAATGATTTCGTCGGCTTGTGTTTCTTGCACAAAGCCGTGTGCCCAGTCACGTGTTTCTTCTGCTGTACCTACGGCCGTGTATTTCAGCATCGTACGTACTTGGAGGCCTTGCGGTGATTCAAGGATGTCGTCGACTTGGTTGTCAGTGATTGTTGCAGCCACCTCTGGCGGTAAAAACAATGCTTTGAGGCGGTGCCGCAACATGTCATGAAATATGGTCTGTGCTCGCGCTGTGTTTGGCGCTGCTACGGCGTTCATGGCCGCTATGACATAGGGCTGGCTCAACTGCTGTGAGGGCTGAAAATCTCGTCGGTACACGTCAAGTGCGTCGTGTAAGGCTTGTGGCGCAAAATGAGAAGCAAATGCGTAAGGCAACCCCAATTGTGCTGCAAGTTTGGCTCCAAAGAGTGACGAACCCAAAATGTAAAGCGGGATGTGTGTCCCCTTACCAGGGATTGCGTGCACTCCTTCTATAACGGTATTTCCATTCAGATAGCCTTGGAGTTCTGCAATATCTTGCGGGAACCGGTCAGCGTCCATGGGGTTTCTGCGTAAAGCCCTCAACGTGTTGCGGTCACCCCCGGGTGCCCGCCCCAGACCCAGATCAATACGCCCTGGATGTAGGGCCTCTAGTGTGCCGAATTGTTCTGCGATGACGAGTGGCGCGTGGTTGGGCAGCATGATTCCACCCGAGCCAAGACGAATCGTTGAGGTGTGTGCAGCAACGTGAGCGATAAGCACACTGGTTGCAGAGGACGCAATGATTGGCATGTTGTGGTGCTCTGCGTACCATACTCGACTGTACCCAGAGCGTTCGGCGGCTTGCGCCATATCCACGACTGTTGATAGTGCATGTTCGATGCCGTGTTCAGGGCTGATAGGTGCAAGGTCAAGCAGGGAAAACTTTGTCATTCCTGCTACAACTAGACACGCGTACAAAATATTCCGTCATGTGATGGGATGTTCGTTAGGCGTCACCTTTCGTGTACAGCGACGTTGATTGTTGCTGTCCTTGTGTGGGTAGGTTTTTTGCGATCGCCGCATACACGTCATCTACTGCACGGTTCCCCACAGCAGCTTCGGCGATCTGCGGGTTGTGGTCAAAGTTGTGGGCGTTGTCTTTTATCGCGTCGTCGTGCGCCCTGATGGTGACGCGTTGCGCTCCGATCGGATTTTCTGCCGTATCAAGGCTAGGTATCCAGTCTTTTTCGTTTTCTACGTGAACGGTAGGGATTTTAGGGTTTGTTGGAAATCCTGCAACCGGTGAAGATGCTGTTATGACCCCGGCATAGTTGAATTTGTTTTTGTACGCAGCAGAATTGGTTAGTTGCATCGCCACTATGCCACCTTGGCTATATCCCATAAGTGTGACTGGTGCTTCGGCGGGGATTCCTTGACGTTCCATTGCTGCTACGACCATGTCCGCCAGAGTGGAAGTTTCACCATACATACTGTTGCCATTTGACGAACTATCTGCAGGGTTATCAACGCCACCGAATGATGTTGCTGCTACGGTTCCGTGAATTTGTACGACATACACGGTCTCACCGGCAGCATTTTGGGTTTCGGTAATAGCGATGGCTTCTTTTGACGTGTTTCGGACTTCTTTAAACGCCTCCAACACTTTTGGTACAGACTCTAACGCTGGTAGTTCAGCTTTTACCTGCTTTAAGTCTTGAGGTTCTACGGAGTAGGTTCTGTCTTTAATGAGGTTGAACAAGGCTCCAGCTGTTTTGCTGATCTCTAAAACTTCTTTGCCTCGCACCTTTTTCTCATATCCGGCGTTTGCGAGCGTCATCCATTTTATTGGGATAAAAAAGTTCACCGAGTTTTTAAGGTTCACGACATGTTGCACAGCGCGTTCACGACCAGTCATTCCATTGAATGGGTTAAGTGGCGCAAACGCTGGCGGCCAATTGTCGGAGTCCTTGAAAAAATTAGTAATTTTTCCTTGCACTGATACGTACTCTTTAGCAGCTTTGAATGCCACATCGCTGATGTCGTAAATGTTTTCTCTTGCGGTAAAGGCACGCTCAGCAAGAGTTAAGCAACCCCTGTGCAGTTCCCAAAATGCTGCTTCGTCTTCTATCTGTGGAAAAGCAGGACGCACAATGCAGTGTTCTAGGTCTCGTTGTGCACGTGCTGCTTCCTCAATTTTGAGTTGTTCCCACAGTTCTTCGAGGCGTTGCGCGGCTTCTTTCATACAGTTTCCGGCCTGTAGCAGCGGCTCCATTGTTGCGTTCAGGATCTGCGAACTTGCAGCTAAAGCATCGATGTCAGCAGCAACGGACGTACTGCCACCTAAAACCGTAATGTTTTCATGAGTGAAGGGGTGCGTCGGGGCTAAACAGGAAGGTGGGCCATCAGGCGAGAAATCCTGTGACGTAGTGCTCGCATGTCCTGACTTAAGTACGCCACTTCCTTCTGACATTGAAGTGCCCTCTCCTTATAAAGGTCTGCATTTGCTGAAATCCAGCTGTCGGATTCCTGCACTGCACGGCCAGTATCGGATACAACTTCAGATGCAAAATCTTCCGCAGACACGATCATCGTGTACACGTAATGCGGATCTGTTGTCCCCATGTTCGCCTCCTTGTGGTGCAGTAACACCATAAGGAAACAGCACTGGCTACTGTCGCGTTTTCAATACGTAAAAACAGCGCCTTTTAATGTGGAAAAGCTGCGTTCGCTGAGGATGCGGAAAACTAAGTTGCGTGGAAACACGCCAATATTTAAAGCACGAATAAGGTGATAGTGACCAGCAGAATACTGACTGCCAGCTCCCCTAGCCCCACTTGTTTCGGTGTGGCCGATGTGCGTGGCACTATCCATGCGCGCACAGTAAGTAGTGCGAAAAATACAGTGAGGGCAACCGCGCCGATAAAGGTTGTCGCATGCTGCCATTGTGCGATCCCGTAATACAGCGTTAGTGGGATGGTCGTCGCTACAGCGTGATAGAGCAACGAGGCGATTAGGTATGAACGTGATCCGCGCTCACGAATGATTGTTTTCACGTAGAAAACCGTGCCGAAAAAATAGAGGAAAACGATGCCAGTTAGCACCCATACCGCCGCCCAAGAGGGCGCTGAATCGAGTGTATCTGCTGTTAAAACGCGTGCATGGTAGGCAACGGGAAGCATAAGGCACGCTGCGGCAACTGTCACCGCATCGTTCAACAATGAGCGATCTTTGCGCCTGTGCGAGCACCACAGCGAAACGGACATGAGGGGTAAGAACGCGCCAGCCCATACGACCAGATGTGGACACAAGATTATTGTGAGTGCAGCGGTGGGCAGCATCGCAAGAACATAGGCGCGCATGGGGGCAACATATTTGGCTTTACGACGAGATTTGAGCCAAAGCCCCGCCGCAAAGAAAGCAAAGTATCCAATAAACCAGGTCACAGTGAGCGGAAGGTGTACCCAAGCGAACCCACCTAACGTGATGCCCAACAGTAACGGCACTGTTAACATCGCCCATGCGCCGTGCTGGTCAGGCACCCAACCGGGTGCACGCTTGCGACGTTTTGTCGTTTTCGGTTTCGCTACTGAAGTAACCACACCCCCATACTGACATACTTTAACCATTCGTCAGAATAATGGTTGGGGCTCTCCTGCACAGCGTTCACGCTTACCCGTCACCCTGTTGGACGGCATACACACCCATCACCTCAAACATGGAACAATAAGGGCATGGCCAACTCAACTTCACGCGTAAGCTTTGCCTCGATTTCCCCCGCAATCGCACTTGGTCCGCTTGATGGCCGGTACCGCGGTGCCGTCGCCCCACTCGTCGACCACCTATCCGAAGCCGCCCTCAACCGTGAGCGCATCCACGTTGAAGTTGAGTGGGTTATCGCGCTCACCGACGGTCAGGTAGTACCGGGCGCCCCAACATTAAGCGACGCAGAAAAAGCGTACCTACGAAAAATCGTGACCGATTTCGGCGGCGAAGGCATCGCTGAACACGCAGACATTGAGCGCACCACCGTGCACGACGTAAAAGCAGTCGAGTACTACATTAAGCGCCGCCTCGACGCCGCACCTTCCGTCCTTGGCGAAGACACCGTACTGCCAGCAGTCTCAGAACTCGTGCACTTCTGCTGCACCTCTGAAGACATCAACAACCTGTCGTACGCGCTCATGGTCAAAGGAGCCGTGGAACACGTCTGGCTTCCAGCAGCGACGGCACTCGTCGAACAAATTAAAGGCATGGCACGCGAACACAAAGCCGTCCCCATGCTGTCACGCACGCACGGACAACCCGCAACACCATCAACACTAGGTAAAGAACTCGCTGTTTTAGCTCACCGCCTTGACCGCCAACTCCGCCGCATTGCAGCATCCGAATACTTAGGCAAACTAAACGGCGCTACCGGAACATACGGAGCTCACGTAGCAGCCGTCCCAGGCGCTAACTGGCCTACAGTTTCCAAGTCATTTGTTGAAGGTTTAGGCCTCACCTGGAACCCACTCACAACCCAAATTGAGTCACACGACTGGCAGGCAGAAGTGTATGCGGACATCGCCCGTTTCAACCGCATACTGCACAACCTCGCAACAGACGTGTGGACATACATTTCGCTTGGCTTTTTCAAGCAAATCCCAGTCCCAGGCGCGACCGGCTCGTCAACGATGCCACACAAAGTCAACCCTATCCGCTTCGAAAACGCTGAAGCGAACCTTGAAGTATCAAACGCACTGCTCGATGTTCTTGCGTCCACTCTTGTCGAGTCCCGCATGCAACGCGACCTCACCGACTCGTCGGGACAACGCAACATTGGTACCGCCTTCGGCCACTCACTGCTCGCCATAGACAATGTGCGCAAGGGCTTGGACCGTCTCGCTGTTGACGAGGTCGTTCTTTTAGCGGACCTCGACGCCAACTGGGAAGTCCTTGGAGAACCCATCCAGTCAGCTATGCGTGCCGCCGGTGTTGCAGGTGTACCTGGCATGGAAAACCCATACGAGCGTTTGAAAGACCTCACTCGCGGGCACCGTATCGGCTCCGCAGACATGATCGAATTTGTGCGCGGGCTTGGCTTGCCAGCTGACGTGACGGAACGTTTAGCTGCACTCACCCCAGCAACATACGTTGGTCTAGCTGAACAGCTTGTAGACGACTACCTCGTCTAACCTACACACTCACGCATGACCTACACGTGTGGGGGTGCCGCCAAAGCGCGGCACCCCCACATGCATACACTGATGAGTATCTACACGAAAGTTTCCTAATGAAGAAAAACATAATAGTTGCAGCCCTCGCAGCAATAACATTGGTCGCGTTTTTCCTCATCAAAGGCGACGCCACTGTCGAAAACATTATTTTCGCTGGAGCATTTGGGGCGCTGCTGTTCCTCGCTCAAACGTTTTTATACGGCAAAGAACAACAAAAATAGCGGGCGTTCACTATCGCTGTCTGCGCAAGAACCGCACTCTAGTGTTCTGTCACTGAGTAAATAATGTCTTCACACCTAAAAACCGCGTAGCAACTTTGCTCCTACAGTTTTTACAGGGCCGCCGTACTTACACAACCGGACCGCGATAACCACGCCGATAATAATCAGCAATCCACCGATAACGAAAGCACCCGGAGTGTAAATACCGAGGATCCCCGCCATACCTAAAATGCCTACATTGTTGCGATATATCTCAGCTGACTGACGATTTTCTGCTTCCACTGCTTTATGTATGAGCGGTCGCACCGTGTAGTAGTACACGGCAGCTAACACAATGTGGCATATCACGACGCTCCACCATGGCGTTCCTTGGGTCCGAGATATTAACGCCAATCCACCTAAGAAAAACGCAATACTCTCCGCTGCATGCCTCATCCCTTAATGCCTTGACTGCCTAAGATCAGGCAGGCGTGGAATCTGTATGCTTTTGGTTGCTGCGCTGCTTGCGGGCAACAAGAAATTCCATAGTGAGCCCTACAAACAAGCCAATAATTGCGCCGACACTAAACGCGGATGAGCTGCCGTCAGGCCCAAATAACCGCAAACACAGCAACAGCGCAGCAACACCTGCACACACGATGAGCCCTAAAGCTGTTCCCTTGAATATTTTCACGAGGAACATAATGACGACTAACAGAACGCCGAGAACACTGAACAGCATTAAAAACCCCCTAAACATGCTTTTTACGTAAAAATTAGGCTACAGGGTTAAATGCATATAGGTCATCTCATTCCTTTGAAGGGATGAGGTCGAGTGTGTGCGCTAGGGTGAGGAACATTCCGTGTGACCACAGGAGCGGTGTGGCTACGGTGCCCCACTTGTTGATCCATTCGGTTTCGTGTTCAGGGTGCCACATGTGTGTGTTGACTTGCTCGGGCATGTCTCCGTTGTCGAGTGCTTGGTGTGCCACCCAGGCAAGATATTCGGCGGCTTCTTCGACTTGTCCGGCTGCTGCTTTGTTCCATCCGACGAGGCAGCTGAGGAGTAGCCATTGGCCACCTCCGTAAAAGACATCTGCACGGAAGCGGTGCACTCCGTGGTAGACGGATAGGTCGCGTTCTACTGCGTTGAGGGTGTTGTGGGCGATTTCTGTGTGTGGTTCGTATACACCGAATGGGGTGATGCATGCGGCTAGTGAGGCGTCGACAGTGTCTGCGCCAATCCATTTTGCGAGGTGGGTGGCTTCTGCGTCTTGGGCTCGTCCAGAGGTGAATGCTTTAGCAGAAATGTATTCGTGTACTGCTCGTGCAAGGTCTCGTGCTTTGGTGGTGCGTTGTGGGTCGAGTAGGTTTCCTTGTGCTACTGCGGTGAACCCTGCATAGAGTGCCCCTAGTGTTGAGGTGTGTACGCATTCGGAGTGCTCTTCCCACCAGTCGTAGCAGTTCATGTCCCAGAATTCGGCGGCGAAGTCGAATGCTACGGCCATGCCTGGCTGCCATGGTGTCACGTCAATGTTGTGGCGTGTTGCGTGTTGGCCGATCTGCCACAACCACATGCCGTATCCGTCAGTTTGGAAGTCCCACCATGGGTCTGAGCCGTCTTTACCTTCAAAGGTGAAGCGTGTAGGCAGCATGTCGTTGAGTGGGATGTTGTTTCCTGCGCGGTGCCGTGCAGTGAGTTCGTCTACTTGTGTGCGGCGTGCTTCTAGTGTTGTGTGCACCCACGTGTGGAAGCTATTTACTGATGCGATGTCACCGTATCGGGACATGCCTTCAGCGATGAATGAGCCGTCGCGTAGCCACGAGTATCCCTTGTATGCGGAGAAGGTTGGGCTTGCAGGGTAGGCACCGTTTGATTGTTGAAAAGTCGTGATGACGTGTGCACTGTGTTGGATCAGAAAGTCGAGTCGCTCATCTGAGATACCTCGTGCACGAAGTACGTGTCGTGCGTTGGCGTTCGAAGACATGTTTGCCCTTACTTGTGGTGTTGGGTGGGGGTGGGGCGCGGTGTGTGTCATGGGGTGACTCCTGCCAGTGTGGCACCGGTGTTGAGTCGTTCGCGCACTAGTTTTCCTTGTCCTCCTGAGGTGTTTCGGGAGTCGAAGGGTGCTGCTAGGACGAGGGCTGCTGCGCCGAGTGCCCATTTGTCGTCGTCCCATGGTTCGACGACGTAGGGCAGGTTTGTTCTGGTTGCCCATTGTCCTGAGCGGAAGCCGCGTTCAAATCCGGGTTGCCAGTGTTCCCATGCGTCGATTCCTTCGCCGAGTAGGACGACGATTTCTGGGTCGATGGTGTGGACTACTCCGGCGATTGCGCGCCCTAGGGTGTATCCGGCTTTTTTGTAGATGTCTTGGGCTGTGGTGTTTCCTCGTGAGGCTTGGTCGAGGAGGTCTGTGATGTTTTGTTCTGGGGTGATGATGCCTGCTTGGCGGGCTTGCTGTTCGAATGCTTTTTGTCCGACGAGTGCTTCGAGGCAGCCGTAGGCACCGCAGTCGCAGAGTGGTCCGTCGATTGCTGTTGGGAGGTGTCCGATTTCTCCGGCTCCGCCTGCAGCTCCGCGATGGAGGGCGCCGTCGACGATCATTCCGCAGCCGATTCCTCGTCCGATTGTTACGGTGAGGAAGGAGTTGTAGCGTTGTCCGGTTCCGTAGAGGCGTTCGGCTACGGCTAGTGCGTTTACGTCATTTTCGACGAGGACTGGTACGCCGAAGGTGTTGCGTAGGGTGGGGCCGAGTTTGGCTTCTTTCCAGCCGAGTGTTGGGGCGTTGACGATTCCGGATTCTTGGGAGTTGACGTTTCCGGCTATGCCGATGCCGATGCCGAGGAGTTTTCCGGTGAACTGGCTGAGTTGTGTTTTTAGTAGCGTGCAGAGTTCTTCGATTGCGTTGTCTGCGGTTGCGTCGTAGGGGTGGTGTGCGGCGGATGTGATTTCTCCGTCGATTGCGACGGTAACGATTTCGACGTGTTGTGCTGCTACTTTGACGCCGATGGCGCCGCCTGCGTCTTGGGCGAGTCCGATGAGCCTGGCGGGGCGTCCACCTGCGGAGGGGACGGAGGCTTGTTCTTCGATGATTCCTTTGGCGAGGAATTCTTTGGTTACTTGGGTGATTGTTGCGGGGCTGACGTCGAGGATGCGTGCGATGTCGGCACGTGAGAGTGCCCCTCGTTGCCCGAGGAGGGCAAGGACAGCGGAGGGAACGAGGTCACCGTGTGAGGAGAGTGCTGTTCGGGGCATGTTCGTAAACACCTTTGTTCAGTACTAAATTTAGTACTAAATTAACTGGGTGTATTCGAACTGTCAACTGTTCCCTCTGACTACAGCATCAACTCATCGCCCATGCCCCTAACAGTCAGCAATCATCTCCACCTAGAAGATGGCACACTCCCCTATCTGAGCTTCACCTGCTCAAGTTCCCAATATTCGATGTCAAACGACTGCTGTTCTGTCACCGACTGGTAGCCACCTAGCAAAGACGCAGCTTCAATAATGCGCATGGTGTGACGGTAAATATCAGCGGCAATCGATGCTTCTTTTTCTGTACGGCCAATACCAACAAGTCCCGTTCCCGCGATTAACGCAACCCGCGGAAGAACATCCAACATCGTTAAATGCACGTCATACCGTGCAGAATTACGGTCAAAATAGTCAAGATATTGATGTGCAAACGCCGGCACATTCACGCCAATCATTGGCCAACGCTTCGTACGAATAACATGCTCTAGGCTCGCGCCCCCGCGCTGCGTCACCTCGGCAAGGTCCGCGCGCGCTAAAAACTCATCCACCCGAGCGCTTGACCGGACATCGTAGTAAATGTCCCCGTCATGAAATTCACGCAATTGATCGCTTAACGCCACCATCCCTGAAGCGTCATGCAGCGTGCGAGTTTCGCTATCGTCGTCTGCAAAAGCAACGCCAGTGCGCTCAAAAATGTATGACTGGGCGCGGTCAACCAAACATTCATGCAAAGCCCGAGCCTCATCTGCATCATCGGCATACGTGAAAAGCCCATGATGGTCCTGCACAATAGCCAACGGCTGAGATGAACGTGCCGCAAACGCTTCCCTAATCGTTTGCGCCAGTTCAAACCCCGGCATGGAATACGGCAAGCGCAGCACTTCTACCCCCAGTGCTAACGCAACATGATCAGCCCCCAACGCGTTCGTTAACGTAACAATCGCATCCGCGTGAGAGTGCAACACAAACCTGTGGGGCAAAAAATTATGCAATAACGCTTCGATGGAAGGGGCCGGGCCAGGCTCTAAACGAGCAGCCCGATACCCCTCCACCAACTCTGTGTCACTCATATGGTCACGTTCCAGCATGATCGCTAAAGCATGACGTGACAGTGGAGCTAAACCTTCAGGAGTGAGCGCCGCAAGATCAAAACCTGAGGCTTTTACGTATAAAACGTCCTCGGTTTTGACTGAGGTGTTCCCACCGCCGTGCAACGTCATGAACGGGTTTGAACCGATTGTGCGCGAAACTTCGGCGCATTCCTCAAGCAGGCCGTACACGGCAGGTGGGTAGCTCATGTGATCTCCTAAAAGTGATTAGTCTTCAAGTCCGCCGGAAAGTTCACGGTACAGTTCGTGAGCTTCAGTTGCGGAAAGGCCCTCGTGCACAACACCGTTTACGGCGTGGATCATCGCAGTTGGGTTACCACGCTGGAAGATGTTACGTCCCATGTCAACACCAGCAGCACCCTGGCTGATCGCGTTGTGCGCCATAGTGAGCGCCTCAAGGACTGGAAGCTTCTTTCCACCAGCCATGATCACAGGAACAGGGCAACCTGAGGTAACTTCCTCGAAGCCTTCCTCACAGTAGTAGGTCTTGACCATCTGTGCGCCAAGCTCAGCAATGATACGAGTAGCCAAACCGAGATAGCGTGAGTCACGAGTCAGTTCACGACCAACTGCGGTAACACCCAACACTGGGATACCCAAACGCAAGCCATCGTCAACAAGTTTTGTCATGTTCTCAATGGACTGAGTTTCGTGCTCGCCACCAACAAAGACCTGCGCTGCAACAGCAGCAGCATCGATACGTGCAGCGTCCTCCATCGACATAGCAATGCGTTCGTTAGAAAGGTCCTTCAAAATTGAAGGCCCACCAGTTGCACGCACCACAAGTGGAGTGCCCGAACCTGCTGGAATGACGGAACGAATCATTCCACGAGTAGCCATAAGCGCATCTGCATGCTTGGCAAGTGGAACGATGTTGAGGTCTACACGCTCCAACCCAGAAGTTGGACCTTGGAAGTAGCCGTGGTCAAAAGCGAGCATGACAGTTTTGCCGTCTTCACGGAAAATGCGACCAAGGCGGTGGCGCATACCGTAATCGAGCTGTCCTGCACCTTTCACATGGAATCCGGGAGTCTCTTGAGCCTTACCGATTCCGTAATCTTTAGCGTTGATGTTTCCTTCGAGATCAGCCATTGATCTGCCTTTCTTCACGGGGCAACACACTGTTTGTGGGTGTGCGAAGCCCAGCGTGCGTATTCCGCTGAACACGCACGCGGATTATTGGGGTGGTATGCCTACGGCAGTATTAGTTGTTTTCTAATGTTTCGATGCGTCCCGGAGCCAGCTCTGGGAGTGGTTCGCCTGGCGTCCAAGGAACTGGAACACCATCGTTCGGGTCATACGGCGCCTTAATGAACAGCGCCCGGAACACGGAATCAGAGTTGTTCACAAAATAGTGCTGCTCCCCTGGCTCCATCTGGTACACGTCACCAACAGTGCAGGTGTACGAGGTGCGACCGTCAACCCATAAGGTTGCCTCGCCCTCAAGCACAACGAAAGTTTCTTCAATGTGCGCGTGATAGTGGTTGGTTGCGTCGTCCCCTGGGAACAACTGGCATACGCCAAGGTCTGTGCGTGGGCCACGAATGGAATAGCCTGGCCCGTACGTTCCAAACCGGTATTCAATATCACCGAGATGTTTTTTAATCATGATGTGTCCTTTCAGGCACCGGGAGCGCGCCATAGCGGGGCGACGATTCCGGCATGTGCGAGTTCAAGCTGTGGCGCGTACGCGGTACGCCAGCGGTCTTTAACTTCTTGATATTCGTGATGTGCATTCAAGTCTGGTTGCACAGTGTGGCTCCACTGCACCCATTGCGCTGCAAGATGAGCAGGCGTTACACCGCCAAGGAAAGCTGATGCGGCACACGCTGCTGTGCCTTGAGCTGTAGCTTCCGTAACCGCAGGTATACGCAGTTCACGGCCTAAAACGTCAGCGGTAATCTGCGACCACACTGGTGAATTAGCTGCGCCTCCAGCAAACGTCACCGGAATGTCAGGGTTAACGTCAGCAAACGTGGACACCAAAGCAAGGTTGGCGTCCGAAACAATTGCCGCGTTCTCCAACAAAGACCGGAACATTGCCGCCCGTAACCGCGGACCACCGTCAAGGTTGAGGTTCAAGAACGACGGAGAAGCATGAGTCCACCGGTCATAATTCATGACGTCAGAAAAGATTGGAATAACCCCATCTGAACCGATACCAACCGTGCCAGCAGCTTCCGACAACACATCCAGCGGGTTACGACCCTGCTCATGCGCTTGACGAACCTCTTCCGCAGCAAACGTATCGCGGAACCACCGCACCGCAGTGCCCGGGTGGAACGCAATCGCTTCTGCCTGCCACAAGCCAGGAACTGCCGCCATATTGACGCGAATCTTCATGTTTGGGTCTGCCTTCGGCACTCCCAAGTTCACGTTCAACTGCCAAAATGTGCCAGCGGTAAGAAGCACCTCCCCAGCATTTACCAAGCCCAAACCTAGCGCAGCTAACTGTGCGTCACCGCCACCAACAACAACGAGAGTGGCAGTAGAAAGACCTGTCTCCTCAGCTACATCGGCACGCACTGTGCCAAGAGCAGTACCCGGTTCACACACCGGCGGAATCAAATCGTCGCGAACCCCTGTGCGTTGTGCAAGATGCACATCCACGTCACGGGTTTCCAGCGACAACATGCCCGACGTCGACCCGTTCGACGGCTCCATTGCCCGAACACCACTCAGGCGATACAACACCCATTCGCTGAGCATAAGAATCGTTGCGGCACGAGCATAAATTTCAGGTTTGTGCTCCTTCAACCACAACAAGCGTGGCTGTGCGGCAAGCGCCGGAGTCTGCCCCGAACGCTCGTACACGTCCTGCACTACACCTTCTTGAGCGAAAAGTTCCTCCACTTGCCGCGTAGCACGCGAATCAACGTTTGCACACGCCCAAATTTCGTTTCCTTGCTCGTCAAGAACAACAAAGCCCTCACGCATTGCGCTTGCTGAGACTGCTTTAATGTCTGTTCCGTTGAGCCCTGAAGTTGTGAGGGCTTCTTGAATGCACTCCACCATGAGTGCATAGTTTGTTTCTGTCGTGAATCCCATGGAACCTGGGACGCCTGGTTCAGGCAGATGTTCCCAAGACCGTTGGGCAATGTTTACGAGCTGACCGTCAAGAGTGAAGATGACGGCTCTAATTGAGCCGGTGCCGGCATCAATCGCCATAACGTGACTCATGGTTAGTCCTCTTCTAAAAGTGTTCGGGCAATGTCTTCGGTCGTGACAAGCACGTCTAGGTAGCCGCCGTTAAGAGCTCCACGAATAGCAGCTATTTTGTTTTCTCCGGCTGCCACCCCGATGACATTGGGGATTGCTCGAAGTTCATCGAGGGTGATACCAATTCGTCGTTTGTGGATTGGTAAATCAACGACTTCGCCTGCTTCGTTGTAGTAGACGCCGAGGAGGTCGCCCACCGCCCCAGATGCACGTCCGAGGTCTAGTTCTTCTGGGGTTGTGTATCCCAACTGTGCAATGGTTGGTGCGCCAGAAAGCCCACCAATACCCACGATCGCGTGATCGGCTTGTCGTGCTAAAGCAAGGACCCGTTGCACTTCAGCTTCTTCGTGTAAGGCTTGGGCAAGTTCTTCGCTTGAGGCCACGATCGGAGTGGGCAAGATGTGGTCTGCTGCAGTATCGGTGGCAACGTTACGTACTCGTCGGAGGGTAGAAAGGTATGCCCCTACCCCACCGGTCAGAGAAACCGTCGATACTTTTGCAGTGCTGTCGCTTGATACGGCACGCATGGTTTGTTGCACTGTGTCGCCCCAACCCATGCCAAGTGTTTCCCCTGCTTTAAGGTGCGATTGCAAGTATTGTGCAGCTCCGCGTCCGAGTCGTTCATTGATTCGGTTTTGCTCCGTTGAGTCAACTTCTAAGGTTGGTGGAACGAGAGCTTCGCGTAGCCCATATTTATCTTTAAGTTGTCGTCCCAGTTGAAAAGCTGGGTAGTGATCTGAGTTGATGGTGAAGGTGACGATGCCTGCTTTACGGCAACGTTCGAGAAGACGGCCAGCAGAGGCCCGCGAGATGTGCATACGCTTTGCGATGTCGTCTTGCGTGAGTTGATCAACGTAGTAGTACCAAGCGACTCGCAGTAGCTGCTCTTCGCTCACCCAGTCCCGTGTCTCACTCGTTACCGACTGATCCATGTTTCCCTACCTTCGTCTGTTGCGGGTGCGGGCCGAAGCCCGCACCCGATGGTCTGCTAGAAGTCGTAGTCGCCGATGTTGTCAGCGGTGAAGACTACACGTTCTGGCATGAGCACGATTCCGTTGCCGTCAGCCTCATAGTCGTATCCCTGTACCGAGTTTGGTGATACCTCGACGGTGCCGAAGCCTTCTACATCGAACTTGTCACCAGCGTTGAGGGTTTTGCCGTCAAGAAGTTGCTTGGTTACAGCGATGGAGAGTTCACCTTGCTTGGTTACGTCCCAGAGTGCGAAACGCTTGATGGTGCCTGACTCGATGTATGGGCGCATAACGTTTGGTGTTGAGAATCCAACGACGGTTACGTCGGTGCGTCCAAGGTTTTCAAGTGCTTGTGCGGTACCTGGTAGAGCGTTTGCGTCTGGGCAGAAGATCGCTTTAAGGTCAGGGTTTGCGTTCAGGAGTGCTTCTGCCTGCTGTACTGCGAGTTCTGTTTGGTTCTCGGAGAATATAGTGTCAACGACTTCCCACTTAGTGTCCTTGCCGATGATGGACTTGGCTACTTCTGCCCACTGGTTTTGGTCGGTCACTGTTGGGCTTGAGTAGTGGAAGGCAACCTTGGCTGTTTCGTCCTTGGAAATGTCTTCTGTACCCATGTCTACGAGGAGCTGACCGAGCTGTTCAGCTGTTCCTTGTGAGATGTAGTAGGAGCGGCATTCTGGGTTGGTGTCTGAGTCCCAGGTGAGGACTTTAACGCCTTCGTCCATTGCTTTCTTCAACGATTGGCATAGACCGTCTGGGGATACGGAGGAAACAACGATTGCACCGACACCTTGTTGCACTTGGGTGTTGATGAGTTCTACTTGTTTCGCTACGGACCCTTCTGGTGAGCCTACATATTCGACGTCGAGGTCGTATTTTTTACCGGCTTCGACGGCGCCTTTTCCACCGGATTCGAAGAATCCAACACCTGTGAGTTTTGGAATAAAGGCTACTTTGCTGCTGTCAGCGCCGGTGTCGGCGTTGGAGCATGCTGCGGTGAGCGCGAGGACGGTTGCTGCCGCAAAGATTTTCGAAGCGATCTTCATTGATTCTTCTCCTGTTGTGTTGTGTGTTCGTTGAGCTGATGAACACGTGTGGGGTTGCGCTGCGCGTGCAGTGCGGGGGTCCTGCGTGTGCAGGTGTTGCCTCAGGGGGATGAGGCGTTGTGCCACGTCGGTGTGGCGGCGGGTAAAGCGTTGTTGTGGTTAGCCGGCGGGGGTGGGTTCCGGTGTGGGTTGACTCGTTGGTGTGCGGGTGTCTCCCAGGTTCTTTTTGACTCGCTGGTTTTTGACGCGGTCTGCGATGTGGTGTGTCCACCACCTCAGGCTTGCGACGATGACGAGTGCGGTTCCTGTTGCTACGGATACTTCTGATTCGCTGAGGCCGGTGAAGCGTAGGCCTTGTTGGAGGTATCCGATAACGAATGTTGCGATGACCACGCCGACGATTGTTCCTTCACCGCCGTACATGGACACTCCACCGATAACGACGAGGGTCAGTACTGGTAGGAGTACTTGTGCACCGATGTCTGCTCGGGCGGAGGCTACATAGCTGGTCATGAGCACTCCGGTGATTCCTGATCCGAGTGCGGTTAGTGAGTACGCGAGGATGGTTACTTTTTTGATGGGGAATCCTGCGTAGACTGCCGCTTTCGGGTTGGCGCCGAGGAGTCGTGCTTGGCGTCCGAAGGTGGTGCCGTGCAGGATGAATGCGAATGCTCCTGCGACGAGCGCGAAGACGATGAGCATGTTCGGGATTCCGGCGATGTCTCCGTTTGCTATGTTCACAAACTCGTCTGGCATTCCTGAGATTCCTTCGAATGCTGACACGTTTGCGAGGCCAGATATACCGATCGCTAGTCCAGCAAACAGGAATTGCGTTCCTAGGGTGATAACCATCGGGTTGGCGTTGGTGATCAGGATCAGCGCGGCGTTGGTGACTCCTGCGGCGAGTGCGGCGAGGATACCGATAATGACTGCTAGCCAGATGTTCATGCCGTTGGAGAAGCACACTCCGGTGACGATCGCGGTGAGTGAGACGATCGATCCGATGGAGATGTCGATTCCTCCGGTCATCATGACGATGGCTAGTGGTAGCGCGATGATACCGAGGTAGACGAAGTCTGAGGAGGAAGTCAGGAGTCGCTCAAAGTTGAGGAATCGTGGGTTGAGCATTCCAAAGATCAGGATTTGGGTGATCAGGACGACGACGAGCGCGCCTTCCCACCGCATCAGGTATTTGTTGAGGTGTTTCATGAGACTGCCCCTCCAGTGGTGATGGTTTCTGGTGTGGCGGCGTGGTTATTCGATGCCGTGGGCGGTGGTGCTGTGCGTTGGTAGCGCGCTTGGAGGCGTTTGCGTTCCATGCGTTTTCCGACTTGTGAGTCGGCGAATAGTGCAAGGAGCAGGATTGCACCGATGACCATGTCTGACCAGAAGCCTGGGACTCCGAGGAAGGACAGGGAGCTGGTTGCTGTGGTGATGAAGAGTGCACCGAATGATGCGCCAAGGATTGTTCCGACGCCTCCGGTGAGTGCAACACCGCCGATGACTGCTGCTGCGATTGCGCGCATTTCGATTCCGGCACCGGCTTGGTTGGAGATGGAACCGATTTGCGCGAGGAAGACGAGTGCTGCCATCGAGGCGAACATTCCTGAGGTTGCGAACGCTACGACGGTCATCGTTTTTGTGGGGACACCGATGAGGTGCGCTCCGGTAATGTTGTCACCTGTTGCGTAGATGGTGCGGCCTGTTTTTGTCTTGGACAGGATGAGGCCGAGCACGATCAGAATGCCGAGTGTGAGCCACACGAAGAGTGGTAACCCGAGGAGGGAGGTTGTTCCCATTTTTTTGAATTCGCTGGGAATGTTTTCTACGGAGTGTCCACCGGTGATCATGAAGGAAATTCCGCGGTATGCGCCCAGTGTTCCTAGTGTCATGACGATGGACGGGACTCGTCCTATGGTGACGCCTAGTCCGTTGATTGCTCCGAGGATTCCTCCGAATAGGAGGGTCAGTGGGATGACGATGAACATACTGACACCGGATTTGAGCATGAGTGCTGCGACGATTCCGGTGAGCGCCATGGTTGAGCCGACTGATACGTCGATGTTCTTGGTGATGATGACGACTGCTACACCTGCGGTGAGCAGGGCGAGGATGACCGTTGAGTTGAGCACTCGGGCAAGGTTGGAGAATTGCACGAAGTTTGGTTGTGCGATTCCGACAACGATGATGAACCCGATGGCGAGTGCGATTGTGATCATCTCTCGCGATTTGAGGAGGTTCTTGATGTTCATGCTGTTTTCTTGCTTTCGTTCGCACCGAATGCTGCGTCACGGATGTTGCCGAAGTTGATGTCGTCTCCGGAGAATTCTTCTGCGATGTGTCCGTCTCGCATCACGAGGACGCGGGTGGAGAGCAGTTCGATTTCTTCGAATTCTGAGGAGATGAGGAGGACCGCTAGTCCGCGTTCTGCGAGGCCTTCGACGAGTCGGTAGAGGTCTGCGCGTGCTGCTACGTCAATTCCTCGTGATGGTTCGTCGAGGATGATGACTTGTGGGTTTGCTGCGAGTGCTTTGGCTAGCGATACTTTTTGTTGGTTTCCGCCGGAGAGGTTGCCTACGTGTCGTTGCAGGCTGCCTTGTTGGAGGGAAAGATCTGCCGCGAATTCTTCTGCTGTTGCTTTGTCGGCTTTGTGGTCGAGGATGCCGAGGCGGGAGATTCGTTCGAGAATGCCTGAGGTGGTGTTGTCGACGATTGTTCCGAGGAGGAACACTCCGTGTTCGTGCCGGTCTTCTGGCACGTAGCTGAGTCCTTTGCGGAGGGAGTTTTGTGGCGTGCGTTTTGCGTAGTCTGCACCGTTGAGGGTGACGGTTCCTAGGCCTTTTCGCACACCGTAAATGGATTCTGCGAGTTCGGTTCGTCCCGCTCCAATGACGCCGGCGATTCCGAGTACTTCGCCTGGGTAGAGGTCGAAGTTGATTCCAGCGAATCCGTCGCCTGTGAAGTTGCGGACGCTGAGTGCTGGTTTTTGGGTGCGGTCGGTTTCGCGTTGTTGGCGTTGGTGGATGGTTGTTGTGTTGCCTTGTTGTGGCACCATCGCGCCGACGAGTTCTGCGATTGAGGAGTTTTGTGTGTTTTTTTGTAGGACGGTGTTGCCGTCTCGTAACACTGTTACTCGGTCGCAGAGTTCGAAGATTTCTGCCATGCGGTGGGTGACGTAGAAGATTCCTACGCCGGATTGTGCGAAGGCTCGTAGGTGTGTGAAGAGGCGTTGTGCTTCTTTTGCGGTGAGTGATGATGTGGGCTCATCTACGATGAGTAGGTGTGCGCCGCGTAGTACTCCGCGAATGATTTCTACGAGTTGTTGGTCTGAGATTGACAGGTCGCTTGCGCGGGAGTCGAGGTTGATGGTGTCACAGAGGGACTTAGTGACTTCTTCGACTCGGGTGCGTGGGATTTTGAGGTCTCCCATGGCGAGTTGGATGTTTTCGTAGACACTCAAGTTGGGGAAGAGTTCCGGTTCTTGAGGGACGAGGTACACGCCATTGGAGTGTGCTGCGCGTGGTGATAGGTTGCGCACCTCGTTGCCTGCGATGACGATTTTTCCGCTGTCTGGTGTGACTACTCCGGTCACGATTTTCATGAGGGTGGATTTGCCAGCCCCGTTACCTCCGACAAGTGCGTGGATTTCGCCAGGTTGCAGGTCTATGGAGACTCCTTTGAGGACGGCAATGCCGCCGTAGGACTTCCAGATCTTTTCTAGCTTCGCCACGGGCTGTATTGTCGAATCGTTAGTTCTGCTCTGAACCACGTTTCACCTCTCAACTACACTGTTGTGAGAAACTGCTCAGCCTTTGAGCATCTGCTCACAGCGTAGTAGAGGTCACACCTTGTTGCAAGCACCAGTTATCGAAAAATCCGCGATAAGCGCAGCCTAAAACCGCTTAATTCCGCGGCAGAAAGCCAATCTTTACACTTGATAACTTTTCTGCAACAACATAAAAAGCCTGCTCAACGCCCTAAGAAAATGAGAGACTAAAACTCCGTTCTCCTCTCGCAAGGACATCATGAGCCAGGCATACACACCCAAAAAATATGGTTTCACTCAAGTCGATGTTTTCGCTCATACAGCGCTAGGCGGCAATCCCCTCGCAGTTGTGCACAGCGCGCATGATCTCACTACAGAACAGATGCAAGCCTTCGCTAGGTGGACAAACCTGTCAGAAACAACGTTCCTGCTCCCACCCACCTCACCTGAAGCTGACTACAAAGTACGCATCTTCACCCCCTCACAAGAGTTCATTTTTGCGGGACACCCCACCCTCGGTTCGGCGTTTTCTTGGCTACATGCAGGTGGCACCCCGCGCAATGAGGGCGTGGTCGTCCAAGAATGTGGAATCGGGAACGTGTCAGTAAAAATTTCTGGAAACACACTTGCATTTGCTGCGCCTCCATTACAACGAAGCGGCACAGTAGCAGCAGACCTACTCGCCGATATTGCTACCGCATTGCGTATTACTCCAGACGACATCGTCGCCAGCAATTGGATCGACAACGGTCCCGGCTGGACCGGAGTGCTACTTCGTTCAGGCGCCGAAGTACTGAACTTCTCCCCCGATTTCGCTGCCATGGGTGACCTCAAACTTGCTGTAGCTGGCGCCTACCCGGCCAATAGCGCCGAAAAAGCATCCGGCATTGACTATGAGGTGCGCGCGCTCATCCCTGATGCGGGGCTCGGCGAAGACCCTGTTACGGGAAGCGCCAACGCAGGACTTGCGCAATGGCTTATCGCAGCAGGACACGCACCACGTGAATATGTTGCACGACAAGGCACTGTTATCGGCTATAACGGACGAGTTTTTATCTCCGCAGACGATGACAATATTTGGGTGGGTGGCACTGTTATCCCCACGATCACAGGCACCGTACACATCTAAACGTGCTGGTGAATCTTCACATGACCCATTCATGTTCGCCTAGCCCTTAACCGGCATCGGTGGGACGATGAACAACACATGAGATGGCAGTAACTGCACGAAAGGGCACACATGTCTGAAACAGTTCTACTGACTGGAGGAGCAGGTTTCATTGGCTCCCACCTTGCCGAGGAATACCTTTCTCGTGGCTATGAGGTCGTTGTTATTGATGATCTGTCCACCGGCAGAAAATCAAATCTAACGGGCATCTTGGATCACCCAAAGTTTGAGTTTTATGACTGGTCCATACTTGACGAAAACGCACTCGAGCGAATCTTTGCCGCTCACAAGCCGACACTCGTCAACCATCATGCTGCGCAAAAGTCTGTTCCTCAATCAGTGCATGACCCTTTCACCGACAACAAGTTGAATGTTGTTGGGCTACTCAACCTACTGAAACTGGCTGGCCAGTATGGTGTGCGCCGTTTTATTGCAGCATCCAGTGGTGGCGCGTTGGCCAAAGAAATTACGCATGACGGTGATCTTTCCGTAGAAACAGATCCGCCTTTGCTGGTGTCTCCGTATGCGATCACCAAGTTTTCTGGTGAGAAGTACTGCGAAATTTATGCGCAACTGCATGGCTTCGATTATGTGGGGTTGCGTTACGCAAACGTTTTTGGGCCTCGTCAGGTCGCTGAAGGTGACTGTGGTGTTATCCCAATCTTCGTGAACAATATGCAGGCCGGCAAAGACTCGACTCTTATGACGTACGACGACATGCCTCGCGGCTGCACTCGCGACTACATTTACGTTGGTGACGCGGTGGAGTTCAACATGCTTGCATCCACATGGGATTCACCCATCAGTGGGGTATTCAATCTTTCTTTGGAACGTGAATTCCCTATTGCGGATGTGTTTGATGCGCTTGAAGACGCTTTCGCGTCAGGAACTCAATTGCATAGGACTGGACCACGTGATGGCGATGTTCGCCGTTCAGTGCTCTCTAGCGAAAAAGCGTTTTCCACATTTTCATGGAAAGCTCATACGTCGCTGGAATCTGGCATAACCATATTGCGCGATTGGTATCTCGCCCAAAAATAGGCCTAAACGTGGAGGGTGCGCAGGCTTGTGGCCTGCGCACCCTCACGTTTTACTGTTCGCTCATGTCCTGCTCGCATTGCGTGTATTCAGGGCTTTCCACAAATTCTTGGTTTTCAAGATCAGTGCGGAAGTCAGATTCCGAATACCCGCGTTCGCGGTGACCTGAATCAACTAGACAGGTGACCATAAAATGCATGAAATTTATGTTCTTCGGATTGCTTTGAACCGCGTCATATAAAATATCCACCGGGTCTAAATGGTCGATCCTACAGGTTTCTTCTATCTGTGCGAGCTCTTGAAAGAGTTCTTCTTCGTTGCCGCGAGTGTCAACTGTTTTCCGCTCGCCTATTTCGTATTCCCCATTAGGGAGCAATTCAAAGGTGTATCCGTACCCTTCGAGACAGTTGCCGTAATACCCAAAGACTTCTTCTCGTTCAGCCTCTGTGATTGTGTAGTCTGACAGGACTTCTCGCACGAGTTCGTTTGAGGTGGTTTCCATTCCCTGATCAAACTCTGCCGCATACGGGTTGGCTGTGTCTGGTTCTGAGGCATTACAGCTTGCGAGGACACCGCACATCAATACTGCGCCCACCGTATAAGAAACTCGTGAATACGACCATGACATGAGATTCTTCCTGTTTCTAGAATGAGCGCCACAGAGTGTGTTTACTTGCATGTCGCATATAGCTTCCACTCTTCATCGTGGATGCTGCGCGAGCAGTCTCTGACCGCTTTCCCCACTTAGCAAATAAGTATCGAATGTCTCCGCGGGTGTTCCGATATTGAGTCGATGCTTGGGCTTCTCTACAGTTTGTGGTTGCCCGCGTAAATGTGGAGGTTTTATAACCCGTCATCGTGCATGTCGAGTTAATCTTTATCGTTTTTGCTTGTGCTGGAGTAAACGTCATGCTCACAAGCAGGACGCCTACCAGTGTTGCTATTGTGATTTTCCCTTTCACGGGTATCTCCATCTGTTTATGCGCATTTTGACATGTATCAGCGATTAAAGATGTATCGCCGATACAGTCGATACTTTCAGCATCAGCCACACGCGTCGACTGATATGCCTATGGAGAACACACCATGCAAAAACATTGATTTTACATGCAATTAGTGCATATGGATTTTTAGCTAGGAAAAAGTCACTCCGGCCGTAACAAAAACCGGCTAAAGACGCCACCAACTAGGCACGATGTGCGATGCGGACCGTCATGCGAGCTAAGTTCACCATCGCGGCATCAAGGAAAGTCCCGTCCGCAAGCACAACAGTGCCAGAACCGATCTCTTGGGCCTGCGCAACCGACTCAATCACCTGTTGCGCATGCTCAACTTCAGCCGCAGTTGGCGAAAACACCTCATGAATGGTCTCCAACTGCCGCGGATGGATCGCGGTGCGACCAAGCAAACCCAGCGCTTTTCCGGCAATACATGAATCCCGCAACCCATCTAGATCAGACACCGACGCGTACACGGCCATAGACGGCGGCTGCACACCAGCAGCATGAGATGCATACACAATCCGCGAGCGCGCATACTCCAAGCCTCGCTCACCGGAAACACCAAGCTCTGAACGCAAATCGGCTTCGCCTAATCCCATCCCTGCGATGCGTGGATGGCAGGTAGCGAGTTCGTATGCGCGTTCCACCCCTAGAGCGGTTTCGAGCAGCAAAAATATGTTCCGCTCCCCCACCGTTTTAGCGATGTCGGTGACTTGTGTTGCAGATTCTACTTTTGCGACCCGCACGCCAACGCATGATGGAAGGTCTGCGACAAGCGCCGCATCGTCAAGGCACCATGGTGTTCCGTGGGCGTTAATCCGCACTTGTATTGAAACTGGCGGTAGTCCGCCGTGTGGTTCGTATCCGTGCTCGCTGAACTCGTTTTCTTGCCAAGCAAAGAATTCGCGCAGTTGGGTGCGTGCGTGTTCTTTCTTCGATGCGGCCACTGCGTCTTCGAGGTCGAAGATCACGGCGTGAGCGCCACTGTTTAACGCTTTTAAGAAACGTTCTGGGCGGTCTGCTGGCGCATACAACAACGACAATGGAATCGTCATCGCACTGCGCCGCCCTCGCGAAGTTGCTGTACTTCGTCGGCAGAATACCCTAACTCGTCGAGCAGGTGGTGTGTGTCGTGGCCTGGTGAGCGGCCTGAAAACCTGATTGTGTGTTCGTTGTTGGGGTTGCTTGACAGCCTAAAGAGTGGCCCTTGCATTGCCATGCGACCCAAATCTGGGTCATCAACGTATCTGATGGTTCCTAGTGCATGGAATTGGGGGTCGTTGACGATGTCTTCGGGTTCGTAAATCGCGGCGATAGCGGCCTGTGCTTCTTCGAACGCTGTGACGACTTCGTCGCGGTTGCGTTGGGCGATCCATGCACCAACTGCTTCGTCTAACTCGTCGGCGTGCTGTGCGCGTTGCGCCCCGGACGCAAACCACGGTTGGTCGATAAAGTCGGGACGGCCCACGAGTGTGACAACGCGTTCTGCAATGGATTGCGCCGACGTTGATACGGCAACCCACTTACCGTCAGCTGTCTTGTACGTGTTACGGGGGGCGTTATTTGCTGACCGGTTTCCTGTGCGTGGCTGGGCGTCACGCAGTTGATCCCAGCGCGTTATTTGTGGGCCGAGCATGCCAAGCATCGGCTCCACAATAGCCATGTCGACGACCTGCCCCTTGCCCTGCTGTGGGCCGTCCGTGTTACGGGCATGCAGTGCGGCCATAATCGCGTATGCCGTCGCAAGAGAAGCGATACCGTCAGCTAACCCGAACGGAGGCAACGTTGGTGGCCCGTCGGGTTCTCCCGTTGAAGCAGCAAACCCACTCATCGCTTCCGCTAACGTGCCAAACCCTGGCCGACGACGATACGGCCCTACCTGACCAAAACCTGTCACCCGCGCCATCACAAGCCTAGGGTTCACGGCAGACAACACGTCATACCCGATCCCCCACTTTTCTAACGTGTCAGGCCGAAAGTTCTCAATCAGCACGTCCGCTTGTGCAACAAGACGCTTCAGCACGTCTTGCCCGTCAGGCGAATGCAAATCGATTTGGATGGTTTCTTTGTTACGGCCAAGGGTTTTCCACCACAAGTTATGTCCGTCTTTTGCGGCTCCGTGACCGCGCGAAGGATCAGGGCGCACCGTGTGTTCGACTTTAATAACCCGGGCACCCGCATCACCTAAATGCATGGCCGCCATCGGCCCTGCGAACAGGGTAGACACGTCCAACACGACAAGACCATCTAAAGGCAGAACCCGTGACGTGCTCATTGTGTTTCCTCCTGCGCCCCAGAAACATCCCACGCACACCTAAACCCAATATGTGCGCTACGAGAAAGCCCAAACCCAGGAATTAAAAACTTTGCCGCAAACTCAGGGGAACGACGACCACCATCGAAATACCAATGCGATTCCGTAGCAACATAATCCATTCCGCCCTTCAAAAAGCTAAACCGCGAGCGCCCATCTGTGTGCTCTGATTCGGTAAGGTTCCAGACGGCGGGTTCACGACGATCAAAAAGCTCACTGCTGGTGGCCTGCTGTGCTGCGAGCTGCCATTCGTCCTCCGAGGGGAGTCTCCCTCCAGCCCACGCACAATAGGCACGCGCATCATCTAACGTCACGTGTGTGACAGGTTGATCTTCAGTGCCAGCAACAGGTGCACCATAGGGGCTTTGCGTCGAGGTGGTGTCCCAATGCTGCACAAAACGTTGCGGATGCTGCGGCTCATAGTGTGTGGCCTGCAAGAAATCGAAGAACTGTTTATTACTCACTTCTAAAGTTGCAACCTCCACAGGAGCTTCAACGGTGATATCGCGTTGCAACGTGCGTATATCGTGGAGGCGCGGCGGCAACGGCTTCCACTCATTCACGTATGGGGCGCCTTGATACATGCCTGTTTCGCGCATACGGTATTCGACAGTGAGGTGGTGTTCCCCCTGAGGAACACGAATCGCAGGCTCAGTGTGCGTGACCTGCCGCGGAGTAACTGATGGAACGATTCGTCGAGCTACCCGATGGCTGAACTGCGCGTTCGAGGTCCACTGCACGTGAGCCACCTTGTTGTACACCGCTGTAGCGCGCTCCCTGTGCGAGTGGGTAACCCGCACTACTCCACCAATCGAATGCGCTGGAACATGCACGGTGTCGTATGGTCCAGCAAGAGGCTGCCCTGTAGCAAGGTCAAACCATGCATTTTCGCTAGTGACAGGTAAAGGATCACCAGCGTCCTGGTCATATGCGTGCTCATCTAACAGCGCGCCCACATAATCTGATGTTCCCCGATTAACAGCCGTCCACAATGTGACATCTGGGGTGTGGAAACGCGACGCAAAAACTTTCGCGTCCTGTGCGCCGTCAGCAAGTGGCGCCAACGGCATCCAGTCACTCGCCACAAACTCTGAAGAAAAACCACGCAGGGTTGGCAGCATACGCTGCAACGTTGCCGCATCGCGCCGGTTCCACCCCACCCACACGCCAAAGACAACCTCCCACGCCATCAACCCCACACCGTTCAACCATGCAGACTGCAACTCTTCACTATGGTCACGGTTCCAACGACGAATATGATGCTGCATGTGCCGGCGCTCAAACCAACGTGCACGCAACACACCCGGAATCTCAGAATCAGCGAACCACTGCGCCCACGACAACGAATGATCAGTGACACGAGTAAGCGGAGCTTTGATTCCCCCTCCAACGCAATACCCGGGCGAGCCTCCTCCAAAGCAGCAACAAACTGCGGGTTAGCTTCCTTCATCGTGTCTAAGAAAATTCCATCAGCCTCATATTCTTTAATAAGGCGCGCCAACTCAACCCTGTCCTCGCCACTACGACGAGTCTCCGTATCCCACGGATTGTAATCAACAAAAACCCGGACACTTTGGGCATGAAAATAGTCAATTAAGTCTTTTAATCCGGGCACATCACGGTAATAATCCCACTGGTTACGGTCATCAATACCAATAATCGGGTACGCATGCCACAACACCACACCATCAAACCCACCCAAGCGTTCTTGCGCGTCAGCCAACAATTTTTCCGGCGTAAACCGCATATGTTGGGCGTCATACAACAGTTCATCCCACAGCCACACTTGCGCAACCGTGTAACACCCCTGAGCCCACTGCGCTTCAGGCCGCTCATACATAGCGCCGTTATAGTTCAGGCGCTCGCGGGCTTCAGTACGCCATTGATCAATGCGTGCCCGCCAAGTTGGCCATTGTGTTTTGTCTGTTGGCGGTATGAATATTTTGACGTCGTCGAGGATGGAAAGGTCAGCTTCTTGTTCTAGTGGAACGGCTGTTGGCATGTCGATGGGGCGGGGAACGAGGGGGTTAAAACCGTTGTGCATTGCTATCTTCCACCAAAGTGTTGGTCCCATAGGGTGAGGGTTGCTGCGCGGTGTGGGACCGATGCTTGCGCTCCCTTGTGTTGTACTGCGAGTGCGGCAGCGCTGCTGGCGCGTTGCATGGCAGTGAGTGTGGTTTCGCCGTGTGCGAGTTCTGCAGCGAACACGCCACAGAAGGTGTCTCCTGCTGCGGTTGTGTCTACGGCTGTAACTGGTAAAGCAGGTACGTGTAGTGGTTCGTGTGTGCGTCCGTGTAGTTGACTTCCAGCACTACCGAGCGTCACGAGTACCTGTGGCACTTTTGTTAAGAGCCGTTCAATCGTCTGGCTCATGGGTGTGCCTGGCGGAGATTGCGCCATAATCAGCGCTTCGTGTTCGTTCACGACGAGAATGTCGATGTGCTTCCACAGTTCTTCGGGCAGCGGGATCGCTGGTGCCGCGTTGAGCACGAAGGTGGTGTGCGGTCCGCGGTGTTGTGCTGCGGCTGCAACAGCCTGTGGTGGCACTTCAAGTTGTGCGAGGATAACCTGCGCGCTGTTCAGAACGCGCTGTGCTTCAGGTGTGGGCGCGTCGACGAGGGCGTTTGCTCCAGGTACAACAACAATTGAGTTTTCTGCAGTGTCAGCCACAGTGATGAGTGCCGTTCCTGACGGTCCATCAACATGTTCAATGTGCTGTGTGGACACTCCAGCTTCCGCCAACGAAGCACGCAGGTTTTGCCCGTCTGAGTCGCGCCCTAACGCGCCAATCATAAAGGTGTGTGCGTTTCCGGCGCGTGCCGCCGCAACGGCTTGATTCGCGCCTTTTCCGCCACCGTTACGGATGAGGTCGTGCCCTAAAACGGTTTCCCCTGGGGCTGGTGATCGTTCCACAAAAGCCGTGATGTCCATGTTGATGGATCCAAATACGGCCACAGTGCCACTCATGCGTGCTCACCTGTTTCATGATGGCGTGCCGCGTGCGCAATGGTTTGAGAAATGAGGTCGTCAAAGCGTCGAGGGGAACCACCAGGTATAGAGGTAACTACTTGCCCGTTGAGTGGTGCCACCCACTTGTGTGGAAGGTTTTCACTACCGAGCAGCCCGCCAACGATGCCGCCAACTGTGGCGCCGATAGAGTCCGTGTCCCATCCGGCAGCCACGGCAGCAGTAATCGCTTTTTGATAGTCGCCGCGGCTGTGAGTGAGAGCGAAAGCTCCAGCAGCCGCATTATTGAGGGTGTGTACCCAATGCAAGTGCCCGTATTGTGCGTGGATTCGGTCTAAACCTGCGGCAAGGTCTGCTTCTTCTCGTCCTACACGCGCACCAAAACGCACCGCCTGAGCCATCTGACTGTCCTGTGGAATAACAGACAAACTCAACTCCAACACGTGTTCAATGCTGTCGAATATGTCGTGTGGTTGAGGTGAACTCACGGGTACTGATACGGCGGCAGAGGCAGCTGCGGCAGCCCACATCTCTCCATAAATTCCATTACGCGTGTGAGAAAGACGAGCGTCCGTCCACGCCTGCCGTGCTGCATGACGAACCTGGCCTGGGTTCACCCAACCAAAAACGTCCCCGCGAATCAGAGCGCCAATCCACTCACGGAACGGATTCAGGTGTGTGGCAGTTTCGGGTGCAGATCTCGCGTCTAGGATGTTGCGGTAGGCTGCACGTTCAGCAGTAAAGACTCGTCCACCTGGAAGATTATTGAGCCATGCGGTGGCGATGTCTTCCGTCGTAAAATCATGTCCGTATTCGGCGACTACTGCAAGCCCCAGAATGGGGAAATTCATGTCGTCGTCTTCGGGCATGCACACGATGTTTTCAACAAGTGACGTGGGCGCACTGCGCCGGTTCCATGGCCACTTGTGTGCTATTTCTTGCGGCAAGCCCACCGCAGTGAAATATCCATCAAGTGGCCAATTTCCTGTAGCACGTGCGATTGCTTCGATGCCTGTCCGTGGAATTTTTTCCACGGGTTTACCCAGTAGGCATCCTGCGGCGCGACCAAGCCAAGCGCCTGCTACTCGCGTCCGAAACTCACTACTCGCCACATCAGGAACGGCGGTTGGCCGCGCTGATGGCGCTAAAGCGAGGATTTGTTCGAACTCGTTTGGCTCATGCTCGTGAGATGCCGGTGGCAGAGCATCAAGTTCTGTCAGTAACTCACGTGCTAAAAGCCGCACCGATTGCGTAGCAGGTACCGGACCGGCACCAGACACTGGAGGTTCGAGTTGCCCGCCAGCTTGTGTCCAACGAGCCTCAATGTTCCGTAAGGCTTGTTCGTTTTTCCCCTCGGCACGCGATTGCACTATCTCGTGCGGTACGAGGTCTTCTGGTTGCGCCCACGTCAGTCTCATCGTCATTCACCCAATAGTTGTGCTGTTACGTGTGCCTCTGCGCGGGTGCGCTCAAGGTCATCGGAAAGAATTGTGCGTGTAACTGTGTATAGAGAATCGGCTACTGGGCCAATGCTTATTTTGGATGCTTGTTCAACGGTCTGTATCCATTCTTGCGGGATGACAGGTGTGCCGCCCAGTGCTGCACAGATTGAGCCTGCCATGGTGGCGATGGAATCTGCGTCGCGCCCGTAGTTTGTTGCCCCGAGTACGGAAGCAACAAAATCGCCTTGGTGCGCGAGCACCAATCCGAGTGCAACCGGCAGTTCTTCAATGGATTTAGTGCGTGATGCCCTGCGCGCGTCCATTGCTGGCTCACGGTAGGTTTCTCCCACCGTGTCGAAGGGGCGGATTCCGTCTCGTAGGCGACGGTTTAATTCGGTTTGATCGGTGACGACTCCATCTTTTCGAGCCTGTTCTACAACGTCAAGCATGGCTTCTAGTGCCGCACGAGTTCCGTCGTGTGCGAGCTCTAGGCAAGTGTTAAAGATGGTTTGGGCTGTCGCTTCTGGTTGTAGTGCGGCTGCTACTGCGGCTGCGAAAATACCTGCGGCCTCACGCCCATATGACCATTGGTGGGTTCCTGCTAGGTCCAGGCCTTCTAGGTACGCTGCACGCGGGTTCCCTGCGTTGACGATACCAACTGGTGCCATATACATTGCGGCACCGCAATTCACAATGTTGCCGACGCCTGCTTCACGTGGGTCTTGGTGTCCGTAATGCAGTTTGGCGACAATCCACTTTTCGGCAAGGAATACGCGCTGCAAGAGGGTCGCTTCAGCATCAAATTCTGGTACCCAACGAATTTCGTTCATCATTTTTGGGACGAGGTACGTTGCAATGTCGTAAGCATCTAGGTGACGTTGTGCTTGTGCATACACTTCTACGAGTGCGTGGGTCATCAACGTGTCATCGGTGATGTGTCCGTCGCCTTTGTAGTAGGGGGCGATGGGGCGTGCGGTTTTCCAGTTTTCGTAGAAGGGCCCAACGATTCCTGTGACGGGGCCATTGTGACGTTCTTGGATTTGCTCAGGGGACCATCCTTCGATTGCCCCGCCGAGCGCATCACCAACAGCGGCACCTTGTAGGACTGCATGGATTCGGTCTTCTAGCCAGTTCACGTATCTCTCCAACATATTTCTTTTGCGTCACGGGGTGTGGTGGCCGCTGACGCGGCCACCACTGTCTAGGGTTAGCGGGAAACTTGTTCCCAGCCGGTGTTTAGTTCTGCACCTAATTGGTTGAGGTCAATTTCTTGGGCGAGAAACTTTTGGAAGTTCGGGGTGGCCACTGTTTCTTTCCATTGGGTGTATTTGTTGACGAACAAGAATGGCGCTGAGGTGAGGTTTTGGCCTGACTTCAGGGTCATGTCCCAGCCGTCTTTTCCTTGGGTTTCTGTGGCGATAATGTCGCGGGCGGACTTTGATGCGGGGATGAGCGCGTCAGCTTTGTTAAGTTTGGCGACGTTCTCACCTGAGGTGAAGAACATGATGAACTCTGCTGCTGCGTCTACGTGCGCTGAATCGATGTTGACGGACAGCGTTTGTGGGTTTGCTGCTTGGTTGGCAGATACTGTTCCTTCAAGCGGTGGCAGGACGATCCAGTCGATGTCTGCTGGAGCGTCTTTGACCATGTTTGCTGCTTGGTACGACCCTTGTACGGTCATTGCTGCTTTTCCGCCGTAGAAGGTTGCAAGCACTTCGGAACCTGATTGGGTGAGTGAGATTGGGTCGATTGACTTGTCGTCAAACGCCATTTCTCCTACGCGCTTTGGAACTTCTAGTTCTCCTGCATCAACTTTGAAAGTGACGTCGTCTCCGGTGCCGCTGAAGTAGGTGCCGTCAAACCCTAGGCCTAAGCTCATGAATGCTGCGGTTGGGTTTTTGAGGCCCCACGCTAAACCGTAGTGGTCTGAGTTGGTTGTCTTTTTAGCGATGTCGCGGAGTTGATCCCAGGTCATAGTGTCCCCTGTTGGGATTTCTACACCTGCGTCTTCAAGGATTTTCTTGTTTGCGAAAGCCATGTAGGACTGCATTTCGGTGGGGACCGCAATGATTTTTCCGTCAACGGTTACCGAGTCCCATACGCCTTGGTCAACGTCGTTTTTTACCTCGTCGGTGATGTGTTCGCTCAGGTCGGCAATGTATCCGTCGGCTGCAAAAGGGATGATGCTTGCGGTTTCGTAGTGGATGATGTCTGGTGCGGCATCGCCGTTGAATTGGGTGACGAGTTTGTCGTATACGCCGTCCCAACCGGCAGGAACAATTTCTACCTGACGATCTGGGTTGGCGGTGTTCCATGCGGCAACGATTTCTTCTGTTGCTGCGATTGCGCCGGGCTGGTCAGACAATGACTGGAAGGTCATTGTGAATGGTTCGTTTGAATCTGAGCCGCTGTTATCGTCGCCGCCTGAGCAGGCTGCGAGGAGGAGCGTTGATGCGGCTATGAGTCCGACGGCACCTTTGACACGGAACTTCATGTTCTTTTCCTTTCGGGGGTGTTTTTCTTGAGAGACGACGAGTGCGTTAACCCTTGACAGCACCGGCCATAAGACCGCTTGCGAGTCGTCGTTGTAGGAGTGCAAAGAAGATGATGCTTGGGATGGTGGCGAGTACTGCACCTGCGGCGAGTGGGCCTAGTGCAACTTTTCCTTCACCGCCGACAAACATTTTTAGGGTGATAGGTAGCGTGTAGTTGTCTGGTGATTGGATCAGCACGAGAGCGAAGAAGAACTCGTTCCATGCTGAGACGAATGCAAACATTGCTGTTGCGATGATTCCTGGTTTCAGCAGCGGAAAGACGATTGTTGCGAGGACTTTTATTCGTCCGGCGCCGTCCATTGCGCCAGCTTCTTCAAGCTCGACGGGAATGCTTTGGACATAGCCTTGGAGCATCCACAGCGCAAACGGCATGGTGTATGTGGTGTAGACGAGGATCAGACCCCACAGGTTGTCGACGAGTCCTACTGCTTTGAGGATGAGGAACAACGGGATGATGATCAGGATGACTGGGAACACTTGGCTTACAAGAATCCAACCGGTTCCTGCGGCACGTATTTTTCCGCGGAATCGCGCTAATGCGTATGCGCCGGGCAGGGACACAAAAATCACGAGGATTGTTGTGAACACTGCAACGAAGATGGAGTTCCCTGCAGACCTGATGAGTCCTTGTTTTTGTAATGCGTCGCTAAAGTTTTGAAAGTGGAATTCTTGCGGGATGAGGTTCACACTCAGGGAGTTGAGTTCTCCTGAGGATTTCATTGAGGCGGAGATCAGCCAGAGTAGCGGAAAGCCGAGGAAGATGAGGTAGCAGCCGAGCGCAATATATTGCAGTACTCGAATGAATCGTTGCTGCGGGTTGAGTCGCGGTTTGTTTTCGCGGAGTACGGGTGTCGGGTTCAAGGTTGTGGTGCTCATTTGATTTTGTCTCCCTTGAACTGGGTCCACAAGTAAACAGCGAGTAGTGCCACGACAACGAGCACGAGGACGTCACCCATGGCTGCCGCGTATCCGAGGTTTCTGTTTTTGAATGCTTCTATGTAGGTGAAGAGCATGGGGAGCATCGTTTTTCCGCCGGGCCCACCTTCGGTCATCACGTACACGAGACCGAATGAGTTGAAGTTCCAGATGAAGTTCAACGAGGTGATTGACGCGATGATGGGTTTGAGGCTTGGCATGGTGATGCTGCGGAATTTGAGCCACGCGTTTGCGCCATCCATTTCGGCTGCTTCGTTGAGTTCTGCGGGTATTTGTTGCATTCCGGCGAGCAGCGTGATTGTGGTTTGCGGCATGCCCACCCATACTCCGACGACGATTACTGCTGGGAGTGCGGTAGAGAAATCACCGAGCCAGTTGATGTTGTCGGGTAGCCCTAAAGATCCGAGTACCGCGTTGAGGGGTCCTGATGTGGGTGAGTAGATCATTTTCCACATGATTGCGACGACAACTGGTGGCATTGCCCAGGGCAGTAGTGCGAGGAGTCTTGTGAGCCCTTGGAATTTCAGGTTGGAGTTGAGCAGTAGGGCGAGGCCCATTCCTGCCAGCAGTTGTAGTGCTGTGACGGAGAATGCCCAGATCATTCCGATGCGGAATGAATCCCAAAAGTAGGTGTCTGAGAGTAGCCGGGTAAAGTTGTCGAAGCCAACAAATTGTGCGTCATGGTTACGTTTCAGTGTGGAGTCTGTAAACGCCATGAATATGCCGATGAGCAGCGGCGCCATCGAGAAGATGATGACTGGAATAAGCGACGGAATCACCAGCATGATCGCTTCGCGGCGTTGTGCTTTTCCGATGCCGCGGCGCTGTGGTTTTCGCGTGTGCGGCTCGTGTGCCTTGTCGTTGACCTCGGCTGCCGACGACGTTGTCAGCTCGTTGGTACTCATTACTTTTCCTCTACGCGTTGTCCGTTGCGGGAGTGGACTGGATTGTTGATGCTCGTACGGTGAGCTGTGGGCTTACTGAGTGGTGGCTCGCAGTTTTTCCTGGTTCTTCGATGCGTTCGAGGAGGAGTTTTGCGGCGAGTCGGCCTCGTTCTTGGGAGCCAAGGTTGACGGAGGTTACGGGCGGGTTGAATGTGTTCGCGAATTCGGTGTCGTCGATGCCGATGACTTGGATGTCTTCGGGCACGGAGAGTCCGCGCTGCACGACGGCTCGGATGACGCCCATTGCGAGCAGGTCGTTTGCTGCCACGATTGCGTCGAGTTGTGTGCCTTGTTGTTGGGCGTTGTCGAGGAGTTCGAGTGCCGCGGCTATGCCGTCGCTGACGGTGAAGGTGTGTGCGACTGTTTGGTGAGGGCTGTCGGGAACGACGTTGTTGAATCCTCGTTGACGGGCACGCCCAGGGGTTGTATCGAGGGGGCCATTGACGAATCCGATTGTTGTTGATCCGTGGCGTTTAAGGTGTTCCACTGCGAGTTCGACGCCTCGTGCCGAGTCAGTTTTGATGGTGTCTACATGTGCGCTGGGACCGAATGCACCGATGACGACGACTGGCACTGGCGACTCTTCAATTGCGGTTGTGAGCTCGGTGGTGATGCGTAGGGGGCTGATGATGAGCCCGTCTGCGAAGCCTCGTTTGAGGTCTTGCAGGATTTCGATGGTTTCTTGTGGGGTGTTTCCTGTTCCAGATACGAAGAGGCGTACACCGTGTTGGGAGAGTTCTGCTTCTATCGCTCGGAGCATTTCAACGTAGACGGGGTTTCCGATGTCGTCTACTGCGAATGCGATTTGCAGTTTTCGGCCAAATTTTAGTGATCGCGCGGTTGCGTCTGGCACGTATCCGAGTTCTTGTGCGGCTTGGCGCACTTTTTCGGTGGTCTTTTTTCCTGCGCCTTGTCCGCTCAGCGCGCGGGACGCTGATGCGAGGGATACCCCTGCGTGTTGTGCGACGTGCACAAGTGTTGGCCGGTCTGCCATGAGAACTCCTCCCCTCGTCGTTGAGGTCTGAGTGAGCAAATTGGAAACGTTTCCAATTTGATTTCTCAAACTCTCTCACTCAATTAGAAATCTGTCAACGGGTAAGTTGTACGAGCTGTTGTGAACATAAAAAAGCTCAGCACCACGCCTTCGCGTAGTGCTGAGCAGTAAAACGCAGGTGAACCTAGCGTTCTTTGAAATACTTGAATAAGTGTTTTTCACGCGTGAAAAGCACTCCAAGTTGCGTGCCACCAAGAAGACCCACAACACCTGAAACGACGATCCGAGCCCCCACCAACCACGGCTCCCACATCGTCAACGGATTGTCATATATGGAAACAAAAACAAGCAACGAAAAGGCAGGAACCAGCGTCATTATCGCTATAATGCTTGTTTCAATCAGGACTTGCCACGACATCATGACACGTGGAACTTGAGCATGCAAAGCAGCCGAAAGCTCAAGGCGGCGCGTGCGAATCAGCACGAACCCTAAAACAATTCCTATGGCACACGTCACATAGGCGCTTAAGGCGGTGACCCGCTCGCTGAGAGCACCCACAGCATCAAAGTTTTTTCCAAGACTGTAATTCAGTTGTCCTTGATTAGGTTTATTGTCCTTATCAACGATAGGTAAAAGTGCGGTACGCAAGTAGTTTGCAGTTTCTACCGAAGGCGGCCACACTTCTGCCCAGCACGCATCAAAAACACCATCAGCCGGGACTTGAGCTAAAACAGAGTTGCCGAGTTGGCGATCGCGTCCGTCATCCGGATACGCGTAAGACCCGGCAACTTGCGTGGTTCCTTGTGCAGTAACAAGAGTAGAGCCCTCACCCACCGATAACGTGTGTGCGAGAGTGTCTGGAAGCCACACTCCAGAACCTTTACCAGCCTGCTCACTGAGTACCGCAGCAAAGCCGGGAGTCACTTCATACGTCATAAATTCGTTTGCTGGCAGCACATTAATGTGTGTGCTTTTCGCTCCACGCAATGCCCCAGATGCGCGTATTCCCTGCACTTGGTTTAACGCCTCACAACGGGCCCCATCAATAGCACCTGCAGCTGAAAGAACCTGCACAGTAGCACCGCTTTCGCGGAAAGTTTGCACCTGTTGAAAAACAGCAATCATTGCCCGCGTATCAATGACTGCGAGCCCACCAAAAACAAGAAGCGACACCACAACAGCGGTGACTGTTTTACTGGTTCCACTTACGAGATTTCGCCACGCTTCAGAGAACACTGACCTCATTTTCATGTCAGCGCCTCCACCTGTTGATAATTAGCCAGGTCAATAACTCGTGTACAAGCATCGCGGGTGTGTTGGTCGTGCGTCGCAACAACCACAATCGAATTGTCTTGAGCGATACCTGCCAGCACGTTATTCACCGTTGTGGCTGTGGCAAGGTCCAATTGTGCTGTTGGCTCGTCGACAAGAAGCAGATCTGGAGCTAACGCAACAGCGCGCGCAAGCATAAGACGTTGAGCTTCTCCCCCAGATAGCGCTTTGAACTCTCGGTAAGCCACATGGTCGAGGTTAAACCGATCCATGATTGCGTGCGCTTTCTCTTCCGCTTTAGTACGCGTGTGCCCTTGGGCAAGAAGAGGAAGCACAACATGATCAATAGCAAACCTGCGAGCAACCCCATGCGGGTTTTGGAAAACCCAGCCAACATGGTTAATCTCTGCACGCTCAATAGCACCCTGCGATGGGGCCACCCATCCCGCTATAAGGCTCAACAACGTCGATTTGCCTGAGCCAGAAGGCCCCACCAAAGCGACAACTTCACCTGGCTTCATAGTGTCGGTGAGATGTGTAAATAAGTGAGCATGACCGGGAAAAGCATGCCCTACCTCACGTAAATGTAATGCGTGTTCCTTAGGCATCTGTGTATGAGTCCTTTGCCATCAAGAACATGCTGGCGCGTTATCCGCGGGCGCTATTTCAACGTTTTTCGGGGTTTTATTTTCGGCAAACGCCACCAAACTATTACCCAGTGAGGACGACACGATCGTCACGGATTGAGGCTGCCCGTCCGCAAGAATGCACGCGGTTTTCCCACTAACGTTATATAAAGTTCCAGGTGGGACGGCACCTGTTTGCAAAGGTTCAACAAGTTCCGTTTTAAGAGTGATGTCGTCTTCGCCGTTGCTGCGCTGCCAACCTATATATTCATCGCTTTTTTGAATGGCTTTGAGGAACTCACGGTCTTTAACCACACCATTATCTTTGATAGCAGCAGTAAAATCTTGAAAAGTGAGTTGCCGTTGAGCAGCCTCAGCGTCGAGGCTCACGTTTTCTACATCGCCAGTGCCACCCGACACATCTAAAGCAGCATCTTCTGCGGTTGCACTCGCAGCTTCTACAACCCGCAAACTCGATAGCCCGCCAGAGACTGTGACAAGACCGTCAGCTGGCACTTCAGCACCTAATCCAGCGTCACACGATTTCACCATGTCTTGCTGGTTTGGCAGCCACATAACTGCTGAAATGTTTAAGTCTCCGCTTGGTTTTTCAACACCAATTTTCTTTTGCAGGTCTTTTATCGCGGCGCGAGTAACATACCCGTATTCTCCATCTGGGGAAATCGTGTAGCCCAGCCGTTTCAGTTCTTTTTGCAGTGCAAGAACATCTTTCCCTTTCACACCGCGAGTTAAATCCCGCCACAGCGGGGTCTTGGTGTGGATGGATAGCAGCGGGGTGTCGTTGATCGTAAAGATGCTTGTGCCGGACTTTATGGGAGTGCCTGCGTCGCAGTCAGTATCAGTTATTTGCCCGTTAGCTTTGGTGCGGAGTTTCACTTCTTTTGTTACCGTCGGCTTCACTTTAACGCTTTGCTCGTCAGTGAATTCTCTATACGACACAGGAAAAGTTTCAGCAGTGTCGTTCGTTGTAAAAGCAGCAGGTGTTTGCTCTGGCGCAATAAGTACACCAACGCCCACTCCTGACAGCAGCAGAAGCGAACCCGTAAGAATTATTGCCGGAATTTTAATATGGGATTTTCGTGGTCGAGTCACTGTTGACGTGAGCTTTCTCTCGAGAAGGAACGAGCCTAGATACAGAATTAGACGTACGAAAAACTATTCTTTAGGGTTCTCCGAGCAAGCTTGGACTTCGGGGAGTTCCGCAAACTCTTGAGATTCGAGGTCCTTGAAGTACTGTTCTGCGGTATAGCCTTGCTGACGAATTTCGGCACGTACCAAACAATCAGCAATCCATTGAAATTCATTTTCGTTATCTGGATTATTACGAACAGCAAAATATAGCCATGGGATACTTCCCAAAGTATCTTCATCACATCTATTTATATTTTCTTCATCTATAGCAGCCTTTTCTTGTGCTGCTGTAGGATCTTTAGGCTCTATACCGACGTTGATTCGATATCCTCCGGAATTTTCTGGATCCAATAAGAATTCATAACCATGCCCAGCTAAACATGAAGAAAAAAAATTAAAAGCCTCATCATATTCCGCGTCAGTCACCTTGTTGTCTGCAAGAACATCACGCTCAAAATCAGTTTTTGCATCCTGCTTAGCTTGTTCAAACTCAGCAATGTAAGGAATTTTTTGTTCAGGAACTTCACTGCACCCAACAAGAGAAAAAACACCTATTATAAATAACCATTTAAATTTCAAGAAACACGCATCTCTTTTCATTGCAGACAACAAATTTGGGTTAGCAGAAAAGGCTGCTAACCCAACTCCATACACATCTACGCGTCATACCATAGACGTGTTGTGGATGGTTTCCCACTGCTTTTCTGCTTCATCCAACTCGGAACTTTTTTCGTGACTGAAGTCTTACCTGGATCCCCATGTACATATTCTCTGGTTCCCGCTGCAGTCACGTATGTTGTACGCGCTCTTGCCCATGCACAGTCCGTGGCGGTACTTGTGTACGCCGAGTGTGAGGTTATAAGCATTCCGCAGTTGCCAAAATTAACCGTTCGCGCCTGCGCAGGCACAACCGTGCCTGCGACCAAAACTATAGCCGCCGCCAAAACGGCATAAATCCTTTTTTTCACTTCAAACTCCTCATAAAATTACTTATTGGACTTGAAAACAGTAAAATCGGACAAAGATTTTTGCAACAGCTATCTCACATATTAGTCATAATAATTATGGATTGGACTGCCGAACGTTAAGCATCTTCGAACAAACGCGTCCACAGCCAGCACTTTTAGGCGACTACGCGGAAAACCTGACAACAAGATGTCGAATTTGGATCTTTAGTGCGATATCAGCATGTAAGACTAACTACCGATTTAAACACTGCGCTCTAGTAATATCCGGCAGGCTTTTCGCTAAAATTTGAAAGCTTCGCGAATATACGATCAGCGCAAGAAAGACGAACGCACTTTCATAATGAGTTTGTGCATCTCAGGGTTAACGGCCTTGTTCACCCGAACCTTCGCGTCTTCTTCTGTAAAACCGTCACGTACAAGCTCTAAAATTTGTTGAGTTTTCGCCTGATTGAACGATTCCACAAGCCGCGTAATCACAACATCGGCAGCACGCAATTTTTCCAACTCAACATACTCTTCAACCGACTCATGCAACACAAGTTCTGCATGCCCTACAGTGTCTTCGCCAATATCTGGAACGTTTGCGCGTACCGTACTTAAATCAATCAGAAGGACAGAATCCATATCAGCGATGCGCGGGTCAGCATCACGATGCAACGCCAAATCCACAACAACTTGGCGGCGCTGTGCGCCTTCCAAACCTGCTGCCTGTTCAGTCCGAGCCTGACGAGCAGCAACAATCGATGCCGCATCAAGCACGTAACTGACCGTAGAGTGTGGTTCTTCTTCACGTGCCGGAACCACTCCAAGAGTGTCGTCGACAATCAAGGATTTTCCTGCCCGACCTCCAGTGCCAGAGCAGCACAAAATCAAATCAGCGTCAGCAACACCTTCAGTCAGTTCAAAGACTGGAACAACCTGATGAGAATCAGCGAACGCTTCAGCCCTACCCGAGCCTGAATACACGGAAATGTCGCGGACACCATGAGCACGCAATGCAGCAACTGTTGCCCCCGCATACGCACCCGTGCCCACAACGAGAGCGGAAACACTTCCCCAGTCAGGCAAAGTAGGTTCCGCAAGTTTCAAAGCAACAGACACAACAGAACGCCCGTCAGCTGACAGTTGGGTTTGCGAAGCAATGTTTTTAGACGTGCGTAAGGCCCGTTGGAATAGTCGCTCTAGGCTTCCTGTCGTCACTTGATCGGCGTGGGCTGACTGCAAAGATTTGCGTACTTGACCAGCAATTTCACGTTCACCGACAACAAGCGAATCTAACCCCGAAGCGACCTTAAACAAGTGAGTGACGACGTCTTCACCAGTGCGTACCGTGAAGGCGTGCCGCGCCCGTGCAGGCTCCACGTTTGCCGCATACGAAATAAGTTGCGCAACCCCTGAAACAGCATGCTCAACGTATTTGTCGTCGGGGCGTTCAAGGGAATGCGCGCTAGAGTCGAGGTCCACATCAAGGTACACCTCGAACCGGTTACACGTAGAGAGCACCACGGAACCGTTGATTCGCGCGCAATCCGTCACGATGGATTTCCCCATTGCGTGGGTGCCACGAGTCAATTGCTCTAATGACTCGAGATCCAATTCGTGGTGGCTTGCTGTCATAGAAATTAATGCCACAGCAACTCGATTTAACCATTTTCAGGTTGGAAAGGCAGAATCATTGTGTGACTCTTTCTTCTGCGCATCCGTTAATTTCTGGTAAAACCCAAAGCAGCGCGTTTATTCGTGCACTTCAAGGTGAGCAACCTGACACTATTCCTGTGTGGTTTATGCGTCAAGCTGGACGTTCTCTTCCGGAATATAGGGAGGTCCGTGAAGGCATTGGCATGCTCGACTCGTGCCTGCGTCCACCTTTAGCTGCCGAGATCACTTTGCAGCCTGTGCGTCGTCACAACGTGGATGCAGCGATCTTCTTCTCTGACATCGTTATCCCCCTACGTTTAGCGGGAGTCGACGTCGACATTGTTCCCGGGGTTGGCCCTGTTTTAGGTACGGCTGTCACCTCTGAAGCTGACATTGAGCGGCTAGAGCAACTGTCGCTTAGCGACGAAGCGCTTGCCCCCATTCGTGAAGCGATCTCGTTGATTGTTGCCGAACTAGCCGAACGCGGAGATGGATCTACTCCACTTATCGGTTTTGCTGGCGCACCGTTCACTCTGGCCGCATACATGGTTGAGGGTAAGCCGTCACGCGACCATTTGGCAGCCCGCGGCATGATGGTTGGGCAGCCTGAGCTGTGGCAGCGTCTTATGACATGGTGTTCTCAGGTCACTGGTGAGTTTTTGCGGGCACAAATTCTTGCCGGCGCATCTGCGTCGCAATTGTTTGATTCGTGGGCGGGTTCGCTCTCATTAGAGGCATATCAACGCCATGTTGCCCCTGCGTCAGCAAATGTGTTTGCGCAGATCGCAGACCTCCCTGTACCGAAAATTCACTTTGGTACGGGAACGGGACACCTTTTGCAGGCAATGTATGGGGTTGGCGCTACCGCTGTCGGTGTTGATTACCGGACGCCTTTGAATGAGGCTAACCAGATTTTGGGTGGCGGGGTTCCGCTGCAAGGGAACATCGATCCTGCATATTTGACTGCTCCGTGGGATATTTTGGAGGGGCACGTTCGTGATGTTGTTGAACGTGGCCGTACCGCCCCTGGTCATGTTGTAAACCTCGGCCATGGTGTGCCGCCAACGACTGACCCTACTGTTTTGACCCGCGTAGTGGAGCTGATCCACTCGCTGTAATTTGTGTTGCTTCTCGTTCTGGAGTTGTTGTGAACACCGCTTTTGATGTGTCTGAGTCTGTTTTGCCTGCGCAACACCGCGCTGATGTTGTTGTGGTTGGTGCAGGTATTTCTGGCTTGGTTGCCGCGTATCGCCTGCTCCAGAACGGTGTTGTTCCGCTTGTTGTTGAGGCTTCAGGTTCTGCTGGGGGCTTTTTAGCTCCGTTGCATGTGACGGATGCTGCCGGTGAGGTGCACGAGTTTGATGCGGGTGCTGAGTCTTTCTCTACGCGGTCTTCTATCGTGTGGGATTTGGTCACAGAACTTGGGCTTGAGACTGTAAAGCCGTCGCCTGCCGGTGCTTGGTGTTTCCCCTCTGTTGGGCAGCCTTTTCCGCTGCCTAAAGCTGGTGTTTTAGGTATTCCTAGCGAGTGGGATTCTCCTGATTTGCTTGAGGTTTTGGGCGCTGAAGGTGTTGAACGAGGGCGCGCTGACGAGTGGATGAACACGAGTGTTGGTGACCGGTCAAACTTGGCTGCGTTTGTTGCTAGCCGTATGGGTCATCAGGTTGTTGACAAGCTTGTTGGGCCGATTGCTGGTGGCGTGCATTCCACCACTCCAGACAAACTTGATGTCACTGCCATTCACCCTAATTTTTGGAAGATTTTTGAAGAGGCTGGATCGCTTTCTGGTGCGGTAGCGCGGATTCGTGCGGCCGCTCCAGCCGGCAGTGGTGTGCTTGGCATTAAGGGCGGTCTACATCGCATTATTAGTGCTCTTGTGGAACGCATTTCTGCTGGTGGTGGCCGTTTTATGTACAACTGTGCGGTTACTTCTTTGGCTCGGGTAGACGACGAGTGGCGCATCAACATTGACCCTGCTGAGGGGGTTGCGTCGCAGCTTGCAACGTCGAGGGTGGTTCTTGCTACGCCAGCGCAAGCCGCATTGGGGCTCCTTGAATCATGTGACATCGTTTCCGCTGACGAGGTGCAGCAGGCTCCTGCTGGTACGGACATTTCGCTGGTTACTCTTGTGGTTGACTGCGCAGATTTGGCGCGCACTCCTTCACGTGGAACTGGTGCTTTGATCGCTCCGGGTGGTGCTATCCGCGCGAAGGGATCAACGCACGCGAATGTGAAGTGGCAGTGGATTGCTGACGATCTTGCACACGGCAGCTTTGGCGCAAATCCGCATGTCATCAGGTTTTCGTATGGTCGTCATGGTGATCAAAGTGTTCCGTCTCGTGACGAGTTGGATGCTTTTGCTCGTCGTGATTTTGAGTTGATTTATGGGCCGTTTGAGCCTGACGCTTTTGAAATTGTGCAGGTTCATACTGTGTTGTGGCCTGCTGCTTTGCCTCCGGTGACGCCTCAGTTGAAGGCGCTTTCTGCGCAGGTTGTTGCGCGTGTTAAGGATCTTCCCGGTTGTGTGATTACGGGTTCGTGGATTTCTGGCACTGGGTTGGCGGCAACTATTCCGCATGCGGATTCGGTTATTAAAGAAATCCTTTAGTGACGTTTGTTCATATTCTTTTTTGACTGCCTGTCAGATAATTGTTTCGTGCCCGTTCTTTGAAAAACTGGCATTGCTTATCGCATTCATCACGATAATTTTTTGCACCCCAATGCGCATTAATTAAGAAGACAAACTGTCACTTCAAGTTCACATTCCTGTGCAGTCAAAAATCTCACTCTGTGACCATCTCTTCAGCAATCAATGAAACAATGACGAGGTGGTCATAAACACTTTGCGCATCGGAACTCGCGGCTCGGCCCTTGCCCTCGCCCAATCAGGGGCTACTGCACAATTGCTCAGCCAAGCTTCAGGTATCGAAACCGAACTTGTTGTCATCAAAACTGATGGGGATGTTCTCACCGGTTCTCTTGCCAACATGGGCGGCACTGGCGTGTTTGTAACAGCCATCCGCGATGCGCTGCTCCGTGGTGATGTTGATGTCGCAATCCACTCGCTCAAAGACCTGCCCACGGCGCCTCAAGAAGGCACAATCATCATCACTCCAGAGCGAGAAAACCCTCAAGATGCGTTGTGTTCTCGTCACGGAGAAACACTGAGCATGCTCCCCCACAATGCAACCGTTGGAACTGGGTCACCGCGCCGGGCCGCACAACTCGTCGCGCAGCGCCCCGACCTTCATGTCGTCGACATTCGAGGAAACGTTGACACAAGGCTTGCACGTGCAGGGCTTTCTACCGCCGACAAGCCAGACATCCCCAACGACCTTGATGCCGTTGTCTTAGCCGCGGCAGGATTACGTAGGCTTGGCCGCGCTCACGCCATCTCTGAATACATGCCCCTTTCGACGATGCTTCCGGCACCTGGCCAAGGTGCTTTAGCTATAGAGATACGTGCTTCACTTAAAGACGAGAACCCCAGCTTATTTGCGGCTCTCGGTTCTCTACACCACAAACCAACTTTCCTTGCGGTTACCGCAGAACGTGCGCTGCTTCGTCATCTTGAAGCGGGATGTGCCGCTCCGGTAGGTGCGTATGCGCAGGTAAACGATGGGCGCATGCATGTGCAAGCGATCGCTTTAGACCCGCGTTCCCCTCATGTTCCGCCAGCAGAACGCAAACCTGCTGTGCTAGGTGAAGTGCACGAAGCTGTATCTACAGTCGACGATGCACAACGTGTCGGCATTACTCTCGCGGAATCACTGTTAGCTCGGGGCGCTTCGGAGTTTTTGAATGTGTGAGACTGGCTCGCACCTAGCCGGTACAACGACGCTCGTTCTGCGCCCTGCCGATCGTGCCGCGTCCCTTATCGACGCAATACACGCTGCGGGTGGGCAAGCAATCTGCGCTCCTTTGATCACTCGCGCTGCACTTAACGACGACGAGCGAGACGTCCTTGACCGCGCCATCGCAGAGGTCCACACCTATGCGTGGGTGGCGATCACGTCCGTGAACGCAGTCTCCGAAATCATTTCATCGTGTGCCCGCATGTTCCCTGACGTTCCGCTTGCAGACGTTGCTGCCCGCACTAAGTGGGCAACCGTCGGTCCGGCGACAACTCGCGCACTCGAAGCGCACGGCATTATTGTCGACTTTGAAGCATCAGAAAATTCAGCAGCGGGGATGCTTGCCGCATGGCCGCAACACCCTGCTAGCGGCACAGTCTTGCTGCCTTTGGGAAACCTAGCCAGCACACAGTTAGAAGATGGTTTGCTGGAGCGTGGTTTCCACACTACACGTGTCACCGCTTACACAACTATTTCCCACCCTGCGCCACTCACGGCGTTACAGGCGTGGAATGCTGGAGACGTCGATGCTGTCATCATGACTTCAGGCAGTGGGGTGCGCGAATTCGTGCACCAGTTTGACCCACTCTCAACGGGTCGAGAGGATCCTCGGCCCCTCATCATTACTATTGGTGAACCTACAGCTCGAGTGGCGAACGCTATGGGTTTGAGCGTAGATGTTATTGCCAAGACTGCAACCAACCGCGGACTTTTCGATGCCTTGAACCGCGGATTTTCCCTTGTGGAGGAGAACTAATGGATCGCCCACGTCGTCTCAGAGTTACGCCAGCTATGCGAGCGCTAGTGAGTGAAACTCGGATCGCTCCAGAGAATCTTGTGTTGCCGCTCTTTGTGAAGGAGGGGGCAACGGAGCCTGTTGCGATTTCGTCTATGCCTGGGGTTGTGCAGCATACGGAGGAGTCGCTGGCGGGTGCGGTCCGTGAGGCTGCAGCGTTGGGTTTGGGTGGGGTCATGTTGTTTGGGGTTCCCCGCACGCGTGATGAGTCTGGCTCGGGGGCTTTGGACCCTGAGGGCATCCTTAATCGTGCTATTCGTATTGCTGTTGATGCTGCTGCGGGTGGCACGGTTGTTATGGCGGATGTGTGTTTGGACGAGTTTACGTCTCACGGGCATTGTGGCGTGTTGGCTGCTGACGGGCACGTGGATAATGATGCGACGAACCAGTTGTATCGTGCGATGGCGGTGGCGCAGGCGCGTGCTGGTGTTCAGGTTGTGGCTCCGTCGGGCATGATGGATGGTCAGGTCGCTGAGATTCGTGATGCGTTGGATGAGGCTGGTTTTCCTGAGGTGTCTGTTCTTGCGTATTCGGCTAAGTATGCGTCAGCGTTTTTTGGGCCGTTTCGTGAGGCTGTTGAGTCTCAGCTTGAGGGTGATAGGCGCACGTATCAGATGGATCCGGCTAACCGTCGTGAGGGTGTGCGTGAAGCCGAGTTGGATGTCCTTGAGGGTGCGGACATGGTGATGGTGAAGCCTGCTATGAGTTATCTTGATGTGCTTCGTGAGGTTGCGGATCGTTCTCCGGTTCCTGTTGCTGCGTATCAGGTTTCTGGTGAGTACGCGATGATTGAGGCTGCTGCTGCTCAGGGTTGGATTGATCGTGAGGCGGCTATTGTGGAGTCGCTGGTCAGTATTAAGCGTGCTGGTGCTGACGTGATTTTGACGTATTGGGCTGCTGAGGTTGCACGGTTGCTTACTGTTTCGCGTTGATGGGTTTTGTTAACGCACGTTCATGTTTTCTGGTCCTCTATGACAAGGTTGATCTATGACTTTGACGAATGATTCTGCTTTTGATCATGCGCAACGTGTTTTGCCGGGTGGCGTGAATTCGCCGGTGCGCGCATATCAGAGTGTTGGTGGTGCTCCTCGGTTTATTGAGTCTGCTCGTGGCGCGTATGTGACTGATGTTGCTGGTCGCGAGTATGTGGACTTGGTGTGTTCGTGGGGTCCTGCTTTGTTGGGTCATGCTCATCCTGCGGTTGTTGAGGCGGTGCAGCAGGCTGCGGCTCGTGGGTTGTCTTTTGGTGCGCCTACCTTGGCTGAGGTGGAGTTAGCTGAGGAGATTCAGCGCCGGGTTCCTGCGGCGCAGCGTGTGCGTCTGGTGTCTACGGGTACTGAGGCGACGATGACTGCGGTTCGGTTGGCGCGTGGGTTTACTGGTCGTTCCATCATTATTAAGTTTGCTGGCTGCTATCACGGGCATGTTGATTCGTTGTTGGCTGAGGCTGGTTCTGGTGTTGCAACGCAGGCTTTGCCTGGGTCTGCTGGTGTTACTCCGGGTACTGCGGCTGACACGTTGGTTCTTCCGTATAACGATCTTGAGGCTGTTGAGGCTGCGTTTGCGGCGCATCCTGGTGAGATTGCCGCTGTGATTACGGAGGCTTCTCCAGCGAATATGGGTGTGGTTCCACCGCATCCTGGGTTTAATGAGGGGCTGCGTAAGCTCACGCATAAGCATGGTGCGTTGCTTATTTTCGACGAGGTCCTTACTGGTTTCCGTTGTGGTCCTGCTGGCTGGTGGGGTTTTGAAACCCGCGAGTTGGGCGCCCAGTTCACGCCTGACATTTTCACTTTTGGCAAGGTTATTGGTGGCGGTATGCCGGTTGCGGCGATCGCTGGTTCGGCAAAGGTGATGGATCATTTGGCCCCTGTTGGGCCGGTGTATCAGGCGGGTACGCTTTCGGGTAATCCGGTTGCTGTTGCTGCTGGTTTGGCAACGTTGAAGGCTGCCGATGATGCCGTTTATGATGCCGTGTTGGCTGCATCGATTGCTGTTGGTGAGGCTGTTTCTGAGGCGTTGACTCGTCAGGGTGTGGCGCATAAGGTGCAGCGCGCTTCGACTCTGTTTTCGGTCATGTTTGGGCCGGATGCTGCGGAGCGTGGCAGCCGTAATTATGCCGATACGCAAGCTAACGAGACGTTTAGGTATGCTCCGTTTTTTCATTCCATGCTTGAGCAGGGTGTGACGTTGCCGCCGTCTGTTTTTGAGGCGTGGTTTGTGTCGGCTGCGCATGATGATGCTGCGATTAACCGCATTATTGAGGCGCTTCCGCGGGCTGCTCGGGCGGCTGCTAACGCAACGCATCCATAGGGGTGCGTGCCTATTACTGTGGATAAAACTGAAAGGGGCGAACAGTCTACTGACTGTTCGCCCCTTTCAGTTGTTGGTGTTTTAGGCGGTTTCTTCTTCGAGTTGTGAGTTTTCTTCGTCTTGTAGGCGGGAGAATAGCTCAGATAAGTGTTCGTGTTCGCTAACAACTATTAAGTTTTTAAAGTAGTGCTCTAGTGCCGATACGTAGTCGAGTTTCTCTGGTTGTAGCAGCCACTGGACTTGTAGGCCTTCAAGGAAGGCAATGATTTCGATGGATACGTGGTCGATGCAGAGTTCTGGTTTGAGGATTCCGAACTCTTGGATGACGACGAGTGCACGGCGGTAGTCGTCACGCATTTTGTCGTAGCGACGAACGTAGAATTCGTGTGCTGGATAGTCTGGGTCTGACGCGTAGATTGCTTGTGTGGTGAAGAGTTGGATCATGCCGAGGCGGTCAAAGCTGAAACGCATGAAGTCTACGAAGGCTTCGATGACTTCCCACACGCGTTCTTGCTGGTGTTCAAGGTTTTCGAATGATTCTCCGAATGGGTCTTCAAAGAATCTGTCTCCGAGGCTTGAACGTTTTTCGAGAACTGCTAACAGCAGGTCATCTTTTGATGGGAAGTGATATCGCAGTCCTGCGTGGGTAACGCCCGTGCTTGCGGCTATCTCTCTCATTGATGCGCCGTGGTAGCCGAACTCTGCAAAGTGTTCGAATGCTGCTGCGAGGATCTCTTCGCGTCGGCGTCGTCCACTTTCGTACATGGTTCCTGGTTCTCGTGGGCTGGTGAGCCTACCGAGTACTTTTTCTTCTGGCTGCGCTAAAGCGTCTTTGCCATTATTTCCCCTGCTCATGATTAGGAGTATTTCACCGATGTGGCTTTCATGCGAGGAATTCTCATTCGTTGCGCGTTTTTTCGTTATATCGGCGTAGTCTGGGTAGAAAATCGCTCCTGGAGGTTTAATGTTCAACGATATTGATGAGCTCGCTGTGGCGATGATTGACGGGCGCGAAACGACGCTTGGCGAATGGTCTGATTCGGTCAAGCTCGTCGTGAATGTTGCGAGCCGGTGTGGGCTCACCCCGCAGTATGAGGGTCTAGAAAACTTACAGAAAACGTATGGTTCACGAGGTTTTACTGTGTTGGGTTTTCCTTCTCAACAGTTTTTGCAGGAGTTGAACTCTGAAGAGAAGATCTCTGAGTACTGCTCGTTAACGTGGGGTGTCACATTTCCGATGACGCAGCGTGTGCGAGTGAACGGCAAGAAGAAGCATCCTCTGTATGCGATCTTGCATGACGTTGCCGATACAAACGGGTACTCGGGCCGCGTGCGATGGAATTTTGAGAAGTTCTTGATCACGCCCACCGGAGACATTCAACGGTTTGCTCCCACGACTGAGCCGGATTCCGCGGACATCGTTTCAGCTATTGAAGCGGCACTCGCCCGTTAATGTACGTGGTGGTGTTCAACGCCGGTTCCGCCGATTTTTCCTGTGGTTTGCGTCGATCCACAAGAAAACGAAAGCCATGACTCCAAAGAACACAATGAAACGCAGAAAAGTGTTTGTGGTGGGGAAAATGAGGCGTACCGCAATGGAAACGATGATGGACAGCACCAGTGATGCGAACAGTGATGTCACGGGCCCTACCCCGCGGCCTTCATTGTCTAGGCCTAAGTATCGTTTGATGGTTTCCACAGCCTAAGTGTGTCATGTAACGGGATTGCCTTGTTTACGCAATAAAAAACATACCCCCTGGGGGTATGTAAAGATACCCCTAGGGGGTATAGTGGAGACGTAAGCATGCACGAAAGGACAACCATGGCTGGCTATAGCGGAACAAAAGAGGACTACCTCAAGCGCCTTCGACGCATTGAAGGACAAGTCCGTGGAATCGCCAGAATGGTCGATGAGGACACCTACTGCATTGATGTTCTCACCCAAATCTCTGCGGTCACCAAAGCCCTACAATCCGTAGGCATTGGACTCGTCGAAGACCACCTTGGCCACTGCGTAGTAAACGCCGCAAAATCTTCCGACGAAGAAGGCCAAGAAAAAGTCTCAGAAGCCGCAGAAGCCATAGCCCGACTCGTACGCAGCTAACCCCGTCGCACTACCCCACAACACAGTTAAGGACCGCATCATGGCAACAGTCACCACACTCATGGTTCCAGGAATGACCTGCGGACACTGCGTCTCAGCAGTAACCAAAGAACTCGAAACCATCACCGACGTAGAAAACGTCTCCGTGGAACTACGCAAAGGCGAAGAGTCCGAAGTGACGGTATTCTCGGATGCACCACTCGAAGACGAAGCCCTACGCGCGGCAATCGACGAAGCCGGATACGAAGTTGCATCCATCAGCGTTGACGCACAAGCACTAGCCACCCAATCAGAAGAGCAAGGTCGCGAAGAAAACAAAAGCGAAGACCTCGGACTCGTCGCAGCAGGCACACCAAGCGCGGCTCGCGGTGGGTGCGGCTGTGGAAACTGCAACTGCAAGTAATCCAACCGTTTTCGTGCACACCGCACATGCTTGACCGCACTGGGACTGACTGGGCCCCTTCTTGGGGCCCACGCATCCCTACGTGCGCTGCCTGACTGGGCCCCACGCGAATGTGCGCCGTCCTGCGGCATTCCCACCACAGTCGATCCAAGAAGATGATTCTCATGAGTGACGCAAACGAAACTCACACACTTCCAGTAATTGCCGAACTTGATCTTGCCGTATCCGGCATGACCTGCGCTTCGTGTGTTGCACGCGTGGAAAAACGCATCAATAAAATCCCCGGTGCCACCGCAACAGTGAACCTTCCACTGGAATCAGCGCATGTGAAACTTACCGAGCCAGTGCCGTCTGAAGACATTATTGCGGCTATTGAGCAGGCCGGATACGAAGGCACCTTAACTGCACGTCAAGACATGCAGCACACAGAACATCACGGCGCACCCTCGCAAACATCCCACACCGACGACGTACTTGAACATGCGGGCGGACACGAAGGGCACACCGGCGAAGCCGACACATCCGCGCCTACCGCAGACCGTGGGGCCGTGCTCAAGCCGCGACTCATAGGCTCCGCACTATTGACGTTCCCCGTGCTCGTGCTATCCATGATCCCCGCGCTACAGTTCACCGGATGGCAGTGGCTGGTTGCTGTATTAACTCTTCCCGTAGTGACGTGGGGGGCGTGGCCTTTCCACAAAGCAGCGTTCCGTGCGGCACGCCACTGGTCCTCAACAATGGACACCCTCGTATCTGTTGGTGTTATCGCCGCGAGCGCATGGTCACTGTGGGCACTGCTGTTTGGTGGTGCTGGCGCGCTTGGCATGAAAATGCAGGTGTCGTTGTTCCCTGCCGCATCTGACCATGGCATGAACATGCCTGAACTGTATTTTGAGGTTGCCGCTGTTGTTACAACGTTCTTGTTAGCGGGACGCTACGCCGAACACCATTCTCGGCGCAGCGCAGGCGACGCATTGCGTTCTTTGCTGGAAATGGGCGCTAAGGAGGCGCACCGCGTACATATTGACGCGCAGGGCAAGCGGCATGAAACTCGTGTGCCCATAGATCAGCTTGTGCGTGATGACCTCTTTACTGTTCGCCCGGGAGAGAAAGTCGCTACGGATGGTGTCGTTGTTGAGGGCACGTCTGCAATTGATACATCGTTACTAACGGGCGAGCCTGTCCCTGTGGAAGTTGGTCCCGGCCACAACGTTACGGGTGCAACAGTCAACACGTCTGGGCACCTTCTGGTGCGGGCAACGCGTGTCGGTAAAGATACGACCCTCGCTTCTATCGGTAGGCTCGTCACTCAAGCGCAAACAGGTAAAGCCCCTGTGCAGCGCCTCGCTGACCGTATTTCCGCTGTTTTTGTGCCTATCGTTTTTGTTATCTCTGCGCTGACTTTTACGGCGTGGATGGTCTTTGGTGATTCCACGCAAGCTGCCTTCACCGCAGCCGTTGCCGTGCTGATCATTGCGTGCCCATGTGCGCTTGGCCTTGCTACTCCTACGGCGTTGCTTGTTGGTTCTGGTCGTGGCGCACAATTAGGTGTCCTCATTAAAGGGCCAGAAATCCTTGAATCTACTCGTCGTATAGACACCATTGTTTTGGACAAGACTGGCACGGTCACCCAAGGGAAAATGACTGTCGAGTCGGTGTTTGGTGCTGCTGAAACGCTGGAATATGCGACGGCATTAGAGAAGAAATCTGAGCACCCTATCGCTCAAGCGATCGTGCATTATGGTGAAGCTTCTTTGCCTGCCACACCTAGTGACAGCTCCGATGTTGACCGTTCTTTGGAAGTGTCTGATTTTCAGAACACTGCTGGCGGCGGGGTGTCTGGCATTGTTCGTCGCCCTCATTCTGGTGTTGGCGTGGGCGCCCGCGTATTTGTTGGCCGCCCGGCATGGATGGCAGAACAAGGCTTACAAGCGGCCTCTGCCGATGTGCAGCACGCTTTCGACGAAGCTGAAGCAACGGGCGCCACTGCTGTTGCGGTGGCATGGAACGGCAGTGTGCACGGTGTCATTGTGTTACGTGACCCGTTGAAAGAGACTTCTGCTGCCGCTATTGCGGAGTTCAAAGGACTTGGACTCACCCCGATGCTCCTTACTGGTGACAACGCGGGTGCGGCACGTGTTGCAGCACGCGCTGCTGGCATCGACGAACAGCATGTTATTGCTCAAGTTCTTCCTGACCAAAAAGTAAGCGTTGTCGAAAAGTTGAGGGCTGAGGGTCGCGTCGTTGCCATGGTCGGTGACGGCGTGAACGATGCTGCAGCGCTGGCTACAGCCGATCTTGGCTTGGCCATGGGAACAGGCACTGACGTAGCTATTGAGGCAAGCGACATCACGCTTGTGCGCGGTGATTTACGTGCTGCGGCTACAGCGATTCGGTTGTCTCGTCGTACATTGCAGGTTATTAAACAGAACCTGTTCTGGGCGTTTGCTTACAACGTTGCCGCTATCCCTCTTGCAGCGTTAGGTCTGCTCAACCCAATGATTGCTGGTGCTGCTATGGCGGCTAGCTCTGTGATTGTGGTGGGTAATTCCCTTCGCTTGAGGCGTGCCGGCTAGCTTTCGTTAAGGTGTTCAAGGGCGCGGCGGATAACGCACTGATTTTCCCAACCTCTCCACGACTTCATCACCTTGTCACACCTTTCAACGCATAATGTATGGCGTGGATTAGGCTCATACGTGCAGCCCAACACGCCCCCGAACCACCACTAGTCACACAAGGACTGAGTTGACCTCGCCATCCACTGAAGAACTCAACGCCGTCGCCCAATGGGCCCTCAACCTCATGGAGGCGCTCGGCGCACCCGGAGCCGGCGTCGCCATCGCATTAGAAAACCTGTTTCCCCCGCTCCCCAGCGAAATCATCCTTCCGCTCGCCGGATTCACCGCAAGCCTCGGCACATTCACGCTCCCCAGCGTGCTCTTCTGGACCACCTTGGGCTCCGTTGTAGGTGCCCTCGCGCTCTACGGGGTCGGCGCACTCCTCGGACGTGATCGCCTCATCGCCATCGCAGACAAGATGCCGCTCATCAAAGTCAGCGACGTCATCATGACCGAAAACTGGTTCACAAAACACGGCTACAAAGCAGTGTTTTTTGGGCGCATGATCCCCATCTTCCGATCACTCATCTCCATCCCTGCAGGTCTTGAGCGCATGCCTCTCGGCAAATTCCTTGGGCTCACTCTTGCTGGCAGCCTCATTTGGAACACAATCTTCGTTGTTGCAGGATTCATGCTCGGCGAAAACTGGAACAAGGTAGAACACATCGCTGGATACGCTAGCGATGCAGTCTTGTACATCATCCTTGGCGCAATCGCGATCTTCGTGCTCGTGCGTATCCGGTCCAGCTTCCCCCGTAAAAAGCCTGCCACTTCCGCAGACGACACCCCTGAATCAGGTACACCACACGGCCAGTAATACATGCCGCTCGCATAGGCGTACACCGCCCCGCCATTACCTCTAGGTGATGGCGGGGTTTTCTTTATTCAATTGCACGACAGCACTACCCACATCACAGTACGTTCCAAGAAAATATCGCTATGGTTGAGCCATGCCCGCATCTTTTCTTCAACGTTTCCGCGCCACCCGCACGCCGCTTTTCTATGCGCTGTTTGCCGCGTTAACAGCCGCTTTCTTCGCCCTAGGACAAGCCTCCGCATTTGCTCACGATGTGCTCATCGATTCCAACCCTAAAGACGGTGACACACTCACTACGGCACCAAAAACGCTGTCACTAGAGTTCAACAACCCTGTCCAAGAGCTCGGTGGCCAGTTCATCGTCAAGAGTTCGGATGGTACCGAAGTCGCATCCGACGCGCCCGCCTCAGCCGGCAGAACAGTCACCTTTGAACTGCCTGAACTCACCAACGACACCTACTCTGTTGCATGGCGTGTCGTGTCTTCGGACTCCCACCCCATCGAAGGTGCACTCACGTTTACCGTTGATGACCCAAACGCAGCCCAAGAAACAACAACACCAACCGCCACCTCCAGCCCAACGGAAACAGCCGAAGCCACCCCTACCGCGGACAACACAACCAGCGATGCTTCTGCAACCACAGTGACCGCACCTGAGACTTCAAACAGTTTCCCACTCGCTGGAGTCCTCATCGGTGGCGGACTTGGACTACTTGCCGGAATAGTTATAGCCATGCGTCAACGCGCTAAAAAGAATGCCCAAGCAGCACCTACTGACGAAGCTGACGACGCAACAGACACATCCGCTGAGTAACCTCACCTCGTTACCAAACACGCAAAGAACACCGAATGTCAGAACTCACCACACGCGACAGGCTCATGCTTGGCGCAGAAATTTGGATAGTCCTTGGCCTGAGCCTCGGAAAATCAGGCGTGTACGCGCTCGTGAATATCGTTGCCCGATTAACCGCTGACACACCATTAAGTGAACAAACAGCAGCGATCAACACAACGCAATCACCGCGCCCATACCTCGATCTGACATACCAAATCCTGTCACTGTTTTTTGCGTTAATGCCCGTAGCCTTAGCCCTTTTCCTGCTTTCGCAAGCAGGAAAAGGCGCGCTACGTCGCATAGGTTTCGACGGCAGTCAGCCGTGGCGTGACACGTGGATTGGTGTTGGTTTAGCAGCCCTCATCGGAATTCCTGGGCTTGCTTTCTACGTTGCTGGCCGAGCAATGGGTATTACCGTGGAGGTGCAGCCTGCGTCCCTCGACTCCTACTGGTGGACAGTCCCCATCCTCATTGTTGCCGCATTAAAAAACGGGCTCCTTGAAGAAATCATCGCTGTTGCCTACTTGCACGATCGGCTACAACGGTTAGGGTGGGGCGTATGGCAGTACATTGCTGCTAGTTCACTATTACGCGGTTCATACCACCTGTATCAAGGCATCGGGCCTTTCTTTGGCAATGTCGCCATGGGCGTTTTGTTCGCTTGGTTTTATCAAACCAAATGGGGTCGCACCCGTGTCATGCCTCTCGTCATTGCCCACACTATCCTCGATATTGTGGCGTTTGTGGGGTATGCGTTACTGCCTCAGTCGTGGCTAGTCGCATTGGGTGTAAGAGCCTGACTGATTTCTTTGGCAACTGATCGCACTGAAAACGCTGCCACGATCTGCACGCTACCGCCAATGAACGCGTAAATACCGATGATTAGGCCAACAATTTCTAAAGCTTCAGAGAAGTCTTTTGCGCCACGCAAAAGCAACATGACTCCGAACATGAAACTCAGCAAACCAAACACGAGCAGCCACGGCCACCCTAAATCTTTATTCTTGGCCAGCACTGCGGCACCAATTATTGAGACGACACCAAGAACAATCGTCCAGATCGTTAGCAGATAGAAAAAGACTGCCACGGTCAGGCTCGGCCACAGCCGCAGCAAAACAGCAAAAGCTGCATCAACTGCCCCTTGAAACAGCCATAACTTCCAGCCGTCTTGGCTACGATGCAGCCACCCTTGGCCCACCACAATTACTGCGTCCACAAGCAAAAACAACCCAAATATCCAAGTCAAGGCTGTCAATGTGTTGAGTGGTTCAATCATGACCAACAAACCCAAAACGATAAGAACCACACCACGCAGCAGCGGAACCCACCACACAACCTTGAGCGCAGGACCAAAATCTGAGATGACGCTTGGTGAATCCGATGACATGTTCACTCCACTTCGTTCAGGCACCGCCAAAAGACGTGTCGTTGTGTCCGTTTTCTTCATAAAACCACACGTCGAACGTTTACGCATGAGATTAGTAACGAGTTTTTCTCTGTGAATCCGGCTGGTTTCTCATAGACTCGTGATATGTCGCTACCGGAAGACTCCCACACCGCAACACCCCCTGTGGGCGAGTTTTTCCGATCACGCATCGACGAAACCTCGGGTAACCCCTTATCAGGGGTCCTCGTACTCGACGATGACGTCACGCGAGTTCGCCAGCCACGCGACCTCATGGGAATCGGAATTGCATTGCTTGGGGTCGTTGCCATCATGGCGTTGGCCGCCTATGCGCAAGCCACCACTATCGGTGTCCAAGAAGACGTACGTGCAGTGTCATCGCTACTCGCAAAAGTTTTCATCATCCCAGTCGTTGTTCTTGAGTCGCTCATTACGCTAGTTATCCCTGTCGCGGTTCTGACAGAACTTGCTATACGACGGATGGGCCGTCAGGTTGTTGAAGCTGCGGCTGCTCTCGCGCTCGGGCTAACCTTGACGCTACTCTTCACGCAAGGGTTGAACTTGTGGGCGTCAGATACGCTCATTCATGGGTTGTCGAACCCAACCTCAACGGGGTGGAACCTCACCATTCCAGGTTATGTTGCCGGTTTGTGCGGCTTGCTTACTGCCGCAGGTCCTCGGACGCGCAGACGAACAGTGGCGTCCTCATGGAATCTGTTGTGGGTGTCCTTGGCGATAGTGCTCGTGCTTGGACAAGTTTCGCTCACTGGTGTTTTTGTTGCATTGCTACTGGGGCGGATTGCTGGGTTAACGGTCCGCTATATTTCTGGCGTCAGCAGCGAGCGCGCCCAAGGTCAGGCTCTTGTGCGTGGTGTGCGTAAGGCAGGGTTTGAGCCTCTTTCCCTTATCCGTGTGCATTCTCTTGCCGACACTGATACTCGCAACAAGCATGCGTATGGTTCTGAGGCTGCGGCTAACGGCTTCCCTATGACAGACGAGTCCCGGTCAGATGCTGCAACGCATCCTTTTACCATCGACACTGACACTCGCGTGTATGCGATGACGAGGCTTGATGGTCCGCGCCTTGATGTTGTTGTTCTTGACGGTGACCGGCAGATCATTGGTTTCATTCAACGCATGTGGCGTTCTATTCGGGTGCGGGGTATCGAAGGTCGTTCTGCTATTTCTTTGCGTGCTGTTGCGGAACGCGCGGCACTGCTGAACTATGCGGCACAGGCTGCTGGTGTACGCAGTCATAAACTTTTGGGAGTTTCTCAGGTCGAGGACTCTATGCTGCTTGTTTTTGAGCATCCAGAGCGTACTGTTCCGGTGAATTCGTTGGATGAGGAACAACTCACTGGCCCGATCATGCGTGAAGCGTGGCGACAAATCGATATTGCGCATAAGGCTGGGCTGGCTCACCGTGCCATCTCGTCGGATGTACTCCTTGTGTCTAACCCGGCCAGCCTTGACCCCGCGTATCCGGCGGTTTCAAGCCCTCAAGTGTGGATAACTGGCTGGCAAAACGGTGACATTGCGTCGACTGCTTTCGGCAGACATATGGACAACGCGCAAATGCTGACGATGTTCGCTTTGGTTGTAGGGCCGGATCGAGCTATTGCGGCTGCACGTGAAGTGTTATCTCAAGATGATTTGCTTGCGGTTGGTCCGCTTTTGCAGTCGGTTGTGTTTCCGAGCATTACTCGTGCGCAAATGCGCGAGCAGAAAACCCTTATCGCTGATTTGCGTGGTGCTCTTGTGCGCGAACTGCCTGAAGCGGATGTTGAGCCGCAGCAGATTGTTCGGTTTGGTGCCCGCACAATCGTGACGTGGGCGATCACTTTTGTTGCCGTAACTGTTGTATTTACGACGATCAAGTTTGATCAAATCACTGAGGCTGTCTCGCAGGCGAATCCGTGGTGGGCTGTTGCTACGTTCGCGCTGGGACTTATCACGTGGTTTGGTGCAGCGATGACGTTTATTGGTTTTGCGTCTGTACGTTTGCCTGTGTTCCGTGCGACCTTGGTGCAGGCGGCAGCGTCCTTTGTTGCTCTTGCCGCGCCTGCCGGTATTGGTCCTGCCGCGTTGAACTTACGCATGCTGACGCAGCGTGGTGTGGCTACGTCTTTGGCTGTTGCGACTGTCGCGTTGGTTCAGGTATCGGGTTTTGTGGTCACAATTTTGTTGGTTGTGATTTTGTCTGTTGCCACTGGTGAGGGTGGGGCGTTACGTGCGCTTCCGTCTACAACGATGATTGTGTCGATTGTGACTGTGGTGCTGGTGGGCGCGTGTATTTTCTTGGTTCCTCAACTCCGTAAGTGGGTGCTGAAGAAGATTCGTCCAACGTTCCGACAGATTTGGCCACGTTTATCTGAGTTGCTGTCTACGCCGTGGCGTCTTGCGTTAGGTATTGCCGGTAACGTCATTGTTACTCTTGGCTACATTTTTGCGTTTAATGCTGCGTTGGCGGCGTTCGGTTATCCGGTTTCTCTTATTGATGTGGCTATCGTGTTCCTTGTCGGTAATACTGTTGGGTCGCTTGCGCCGACACCGGGTGGTATCGGCGCAATCGAGTTTGCTCTCATTACGGGGTTGACGACAACGGCAGGAGTGCCAGCAACTATTGCGACGTCTGCTGTTGTGTTGTTCCGTGTGGCAACGTATTGGGCGCGTATTCCTCTTGGCTGGCTAGCTATGCGATATCTGCAGAAGAAGAACGAACTGTAACGTTTTCTTGGCGTCCAATGGTGAGTACCATTGCACCGATCATTGTGGTGATGGGGATAGCCAAGACTAAACCAATCGATCCGATGAGGGTACGCACTACTTCCACCGCGATTTCGCCTGAGGTCAGTGTTGCGACGATGTCTTGGTCGATGAGTGACACCATCATCAGCATCGGTAGCGCAGCACCAAGATATGCGAAGGTGATGGTGTACACCGTCGAGGCGATGTGGTCGCGTCCGATGCGCATGCCGCGGTGGAAGAGTTCCCACACGCCAAGGTTCGGGTTGACTGTTTTAAGTTCCCACACTGCGGAAGCTTGAGTAATGGTCACGTCGTTGAGCACACCCAAGCCGGCAAGCACCATGCCGCACAGGATGACTGCCCGCATGGATATGCGTGGCTCGATCATCCCTAGCTGGATGAGGTATTCGTCGAGCATCAAAATGTTTGTGCTGTTGACGGCCCAGTCAGCTAGCAGGGTTGTGAGCACCAATCCGATCACAGTGCCTAATAGGGCTGTTGATGTTCTTGTCGTGAAGCCGTGAGCGACATACAACACGACGAACATGACGACGATTGACGTGATCAGGGCGGTAGCGATCGGTTCTGTGCCGGTGAGTAGTGCGGGGAGGGTGAACAGCACGATCACCCCAAATGAGACCGCTAATCCGATGAGTGAGGCGAAGCCTCGCCAGCGGGCGACCAACACGACGAGAAGCGCATACCCTAACGCCATTATTCCGATGGGGAAGGTTCGTTCAAAGTCTTGAAAAACGAATGTTGTTTGGCCGTCTTCGATGGGTATTTCTTGGAACCGCATACGGTCGCCGTCTTCGATGCCTGCTTGCGCGTATTCGGCAGACATCATCACGTCGACGGTTTCGCCGCCGAATTTGTCGTCTAGTTGTACGGGTAGGCTGCCGTCTTCTTCTAGTGGCCCGACGACGGTTCCGGTGAGTATTTCAGCGCCTTCTGCGACGGTGGGGATGGTTCCGCGCGGTGGTGCGTCGGTTGGCCACAGCAGGTACATTCCGACAGCTGAGGCGATAAGCATGGGAATGAGGAGGACGGCAAGGACTATGCGTACACCGCGTGAGGCGCGTGGAGCTGGCCCATGTGAGTGGGAGTGTCCGTGTGAGTGAGAATAATCAGGTTCTGGGTCGGGTTCAGGTTCCGGGGCGCCTGGGTAGTGACCGCCAGGTGTCACTGGAGTAAACCCGTGCCCGCTTGGTTCAGCTGGCTCATATTGCCTAGCGTCCGTGCGACGGCTAGCACGAGTGGGTAGAAGTTCAGTGTGTTGCTGATCGTCAAAACTCACAAGGTCCTCCGGAATACTGATTAGGTAAACAGATAGCCGCCCGCACAACGATGCGGACGGCTACCTGGACTTCAACTGTGTAGTCAGAATCTCAACGAGGAGAGATCACTTAGCGACAGCCTTCTTCAGGAGGCTTCCAGCCGAGATCTTCACGCCGTATCCAGCTGGGATCTCGATCTCTTCACCTGTACGTGGGTTGCGTCCGGTGCGTGCCTTACGCTCAACACGCTCTGCGGAGAACAAGCCGGTAACCCTCACAGCCTCGCCAGCACCAAGTTGTTCGATGAGAACTTCCTGGAAAGCGGACAGTGCAGCGTCAGCGTCAGTCTTGGTGAGACCGGACTTGGAGGCAATTGCCGAAACGAGTTCGGAGCGGTTCAGAGCCATGAACTTCCCTTCTTCGGTCTGAGACTGGTATCTGGTTCTCAGACGTACCTTGGCCTGCCATACGGCGGGCTTACCAGCATAAGACTAAGCCAATTTGTCGCACAGTATGGCCATTTCTCGCGGTTTTTCGGGGTTTTTTCGAAATTCTTGTACGCGGACAACGAAATCCCCTCATTTCCTGACCGCTATGTCCTTTTTCCCGTGATTTCATTGTGGGAAACGGAAGAAAACTGCACGTCCAGCCAGCGCAGTGTGTAGCGTGTCGTATAGGCCGTTTCACCTTCGTGTGAAGCATCAGGGAAACTAGGAACATGGCTCTACAATCGAAATTTCATGCTGGTGATACGGCACCGCAACGTCACGAAACAGATGGCGTTGACAAGATCCTTCTCGCTGAAGCAGCCACTTTCGACGAATCACGCATTCAGTCTGTCTTGGTTGTAGACCCCACAAGCGGCCATCTTCTTGATGATCTTCAGCAGGTCTTCCCACATGCCGCTATTCGAGTTGTCGCAGACTCTCTCGTTGATGAGCGCACTATTCACGCTAGCCACCCTGACGTTGTGCACCCTAGTGGGCTCACCCTTAACGACGAGCCCCAGCAACCTGCCAGCACACACACGGAACGGTATCCTGCCGCAATTTTTTTAGATGTTGATCTTGTTGTGATGCGACTGCCGAAGAGCCTCGACGCGCTTGACGAATTCGCATGTGCGGCAAGCCAAAACCTGCCCACACATGCACGCGTCATTGCTGGGGCGCGCACAAAATATATGACCCACAGTCAGACACAGGTGTTGCACACATATTTTGGGGCTGTTCATGCGTCGTTGGGTCGGTTTAAGTCTCGGGTGCTTCATGCGTCACTTCCAGTGCAACCAACCCAGCAGCCGCAGCCTTACCCGCGCACTGCCGCACTGAGTACCCCGAAGGTCACGTTGGCCGCGCATGGCGGGGTGTTTTCTGGCGTAAAGCTTGATGTAGGTAGCCGTTTTCTTATTGAGCATTTACCCGATCTACTTGCTGCGGTTCCTGATGCAACACTGTTCGTTGATGCAGGCTGCGGCACTGGTGTTCTTTCTGTGGCGATCGCTTCGCACAGAGAAGGTGCGCACATTACAGCGAGTGACGTGTCACGGGCTGCCGTGTTATCCACTCGTGCGACAGCGCAAGAAAACGGTGTGAGCGATCAGGTTGTGTCTTACCAAGATGATGCTCTGACGTCGTTACCTACAGCGAGCGCAGATGTCGTGATCTGCAATCCGCCGTTCCATACTGGTACGGCTCTTGATACGAGTGCTGCGCATCGGATGTTTGAGCAGGCACGTAGGGTGTTGAAGCCTGGTGGAGAGCTGTGGACGGTATTTAATTCGCCGTTGCCCTATAAGCAGGTTCTTCATGCAGAGGTTGGGTCTACTCGCGTGTATGCCACTAATAAGAAATTTACGGTAACGGTGTCTCGCACACCGCAGCCGTAAGTATGTGTGGTTGTTATTTCTTGGTGAGTGCGTCGTGGATGCGTTGTAGTGCCGTGTCGAGCACTTCTGCGGATGTTGCTAGGTTCATGCGTACGTAGCCTTCGCCGCCTGCACCAAAGGTGTGTCCGGGGTTTACGGCGATGTGGGCGTTATGGAGGAGGAACTCTGCTGGGTTTGATCCTAGCGGGATACCTTGTGGTCCTTGTACGTCGGCCATGTGTATCCAGGCGAAGTAGGTTGCTTGGGCTGGCGTGACTGTGGCTTCTGGGAGTAGATGTTGCAGGGTTGTGTGTAGGTGGTTTCGTCGTAGGTCGATGGTGTGGCGTACTGTGTCTAGCCATTGTCCGCCGTAGGTTAACGCTGCGGTGTGGGCTGCAAGTGCGACGGTTCCTGCGCTTTGTGATACTTCTGCAGGGATTACGTCCATTATTGGGTGTGCGTCTGGGCCGCCGATCATGAGGGCTGCTTTTAACCCGGCGAGGTTGAAAGCTTTTGCAGCAGAGAATAGGACAAGTGCACGTTCTGATCCTGGCACGCTGAGTGCGGGAACGAATGGATCGGTTCCGGCTGCTCGTGCTGCCTGGGGTGAGGTGAGTGGGGCGTGGATTTCGTCGACGATCACATGCACGTTGTAGTGGTGCGCGAGTTGGAATACGCGGGTGAGTTCGTCTGTGGTGGGCACGACCCCACTGGGGTTGTGTGGGTTGCATAGGAGGAAGCCGTCGGCCTGTTGGAAGGCTCGTTCGAGTTCTTCAAAGTCGAGTGCGCCGGTGTTGGTCATGTTGGCTTCGACGAGTGCACAGCCAGCGTTTCGAGCGTAGGTTCGAAAGTATGGGTAGACGGGTGTTGTGATGGCGAGTGCGCGGATACCTAATGCTTGGATTGCGTGTGCGATGCCTTGCATAACGTCAGGCATGATGCGGATGTTTGATTCGTCTACGGTGAGGTTCCAGCGTTCTTTTGCGAACGTCACGTAGGCCTGCTCGTAGGAGGGTAGCTGGGTGTAGTCGGCTTCGGTATGGGCGCTGGCTCGTTGGAGTTGTGTTTTTCCTGGGTAGCCGACGTCGCCGAGGTTCACCATCTGTTGGACGACGTTCGCTACCTGTGGGACTGGCGCGCAATCCATTTCTGCTACCCACATTGGTAGTATGTGCGGCTCGTAGCGTGTCCATTTCAGTGATGTGCGTTTACGGAGTTGTTCCAGTGAGTAGGCGTCTAGTGGAGATGCACTGGGTTGTGTGGATGAAACTGTGCGTTGTGACGCTTCTGAAACAGTCATGTATCAAACGTACGTCACGTTGAGAGGTTGTGGAACTTTCGCGTGTACCCCTGCGTTCAGTATGTTGAATGTTGTCCGCGGGTATTATTGCTCAGGTCAAATATATGCAATTGCATACTCCGCACTGTTTGTGGCGTATGTGTACATCATGAGATATAGGTGCAGGCAATGCGAATCAGCGCAGACGCAGCAACTTCAACAGACCCGCACACGAGTGTGGCTCTTACAACGCCAAGCGAACAGTCTTTAGTGGAGGCTGCCCGGCGAGAGTTGGCTGAAGTTCCCGTCAACGATTCGGTGACCACTGCAGAGTTCATGGAGCGTTTGGATTCTCTACGAACGATTGCTGATGGTCTTAACCGCGGCATTCAGCATTTCACTGATTTGAAAACTAGTCACCACAATCTCATGCAGGTGTTAGCGCAAGACATTTCGCATCCGCGCCACATTGCTCGACGAATCGACATGGACCCTGATGCGGTATCGGTCATGCTTGAGAACCTAGACGAAAAAGGGTACGTGCACATAACCGAACGTATAGGTGACCGCATTATTGATGCGTCCCTTACAGATGCCGGTTATGCTGCGTTGAGCCAGGCTGAAGCAATCCAGTTTCGCGCATTAGATGCTTTATTACAGCAGGCCCCTAAGCACGAAGTTGAACGACTTAACGGCTTGCTTGAAGAGGCTACGCACATTGCGCAGGGCATTGTTAGTTCGTTGACTGAACCGGCACTCTGACACGCTTGATAGTTCTTTTGGCTATTTTCTCTACACCTATCTCTATCGTGTTGTGTGCGCAAGTGTGAGTACACGAGTAGATAGTGAAGTTACGCTAAGAGGCATGAACTCTCGGCTCCCGCAGCGATTACGCAAAGTTCTCGCGGCCCCCATTTTCCCGCCGCCGCCCCTTACCCTGTGGGGACGGGTGTGGCGTTATGGGTCTGCTGTGCTGTTCGGTTTCATCTCGCTATTAGCAATCTTTGACATGTTCAAAATTAACGAACTGTCAGATCAGTTGGCTGCGCGATTTCTTGTCATTGAGGTTGTTACCGCCTTCCTTTCTTTCGCTGCTATGGCCTGTCGACGACGTTTCCCTCTCGTTGCTGGTGTTACTGCCGGACTAATGGCGAGCGTTTCTGTGCTGGGTGCTGGTGCCACCACAATCACGTTGATTAGTGTTGCGACGAGACGTCGGTGGCGCGAGATCATTCCCATGTTTATGACGTGGGTTGGGTGCGCCATCATCGTAGGTCGCGTTGTGGATCTTCCGCATTTGCAATCCAATGCAACGCCCACGTCCATTGCAACGATTACGCTTTTCACTTTGTGTCTTGCCATTGGTTTCTATATTGGGTCTCGTCGAGAATCGGCTGCTTCTCTCCACGCACAAGTTGAGTCCCTTGAAGAGGCAAAGCATGCGCGTGAGCAAGAGGCTCGCGTTAAGGAACGCGCACGCATTGCGCGAGAGATGCATGACGTGCTGGCTCACCGTATTTCGCTCGTATCGTTACACTCTGGCGCGTTGGCGTACCGCACCGATTTGAGTGCTGAAGAAGTGCGTGAAGCGGCCGCAATTATTCGCGATAATTCGCATCAAGCACTATCAGAATTGCGTGAAATTTTAGGGGTTTTACGTGACCCGTCAAGCGTGGTCAACGAGGCCCCCGACGCGCCACAACCAACGCTTGCAGATCTCGATAGCCTCATTCGTGATGCCCGTCTTGCCGGAACCCGCGTCAACGTTCATGTTGAACGAAACACCGTGGAGCAGCTACCTCACCTTGTGCAAGCAACGAGCCGTAACGCGTATCGAGTGCTGCAAGAATGTCTCACAAACGTTCGAAAACACGCTCCGCACGCGCTAACCGATATTCTTATTGAGCGTACCTCTCCAGAAACGTTCATTATTGAGGTCAGCAACCCGGTGCGACCCCTTGCGTTTAAGGAGGAAACCGTCCCTGGTTCTGGTTTGGGGCTGGTTGGTATGGCTGAACGCGTGCGTTCCTCTGGCGGGACCTTATCGAGCGGTATCGTCAATAATCGTTTTGTTGTGCATGCTTCTTTACCCTGGGTTTCTAAGGAGACTGATTCGTGAGCCAGCCAAGTGAACAGCAGATTCGTATCTTGCTTGTCGACGACGATGCACTTGTGCGCGCAGGTTTGCGGCTCATTTTGGGTGGGCACCCTGAAATCACTGTCATCGGTGAGGCAGGAACGGGCAGTGATGGTGTTGCCCAATACGAGCAGCTACATCCTGATGTTGTGCTCATGGATATTCGTATGCCGGAGATGGATGGGCTTTCTGCAACAGCGCATATTCTTCGTCGTAATCCGCAAGCCAACGTCATTGTGTTAACAACTTTTGACTCTGATGAGTTCATTGTGAAGGCGTTGCGTGCTGGAGCTCGAGGGTTCTTGCTCAAGGACACATCTCCAGAAGAGTTGATTCGGTCGGTGAAGCTAGCTGCTTCGGGCCAGCCGACGCTCTCCCCTACTGTTACGGCGCAGCTCGTCGCTAAGATTACGCAGACACCTGATGATTCTGCGCAGCGTACGGCATTGAAATCGTTAGAACTGTTGACGGAACGCGAATTAGAAGTTGCTCAAGCCATTGCTCAGGGGTTGTCTAACTCTGAGATTGCGCAGGCCTTATACATGAGTGTCCCTACGGTTAAAACGCATATTTCTCGGATTTTTACTAAGTTTGAGGTAGACAACCGAGTGCAGATTGCGATCCGCATGCATGACGCAGGACGAACTGCTTGAAGTTTCAAGCAATAGGTATACTGTTCGTATGACACCAGAGAGCACATCATCACACGAATGGCTCAACGAACATGAGAACGAAGCGTGGGTAGCGCTCGTCGACCTCATGCTCAGACTGCCCAGCACCCTGGATTCCAAACTCCAAAAAGAATGCCACCTGAGCTTCTACGAATACATGGTGCTCGCCATGCTCTCCGAGCAACCAGACAGAACACTCGGCATGGGAACACTTGCCGGCCTCACATCCGGATCCCTATCTCGGCTCTCACACGTCATTACACGCCTAGAAAAAGCAGGCTACGTAACCCGAACCCGCGGAAGCCACGATAAAAGACACACGAACGCACACCTCACCGAAGCAGGCTGGGAAAAAATCGTTGACAGCGCACCCACCCACGTGGCGCAAGTACGCGAAACAGTATTTAACGCACTGAGCAACGAACACGTACAGCAACTGACAACCATCGCAAACGCAATACGCATCAACCTCGATGCAGACTGCCTCGGCCCTAAAACAGGCAAAGAATCACGCGATAAAACAGACTAGTCGCAGCAACCCTGCGTCACGAACGCGCTTCCCGATCCTCTTCACGCAGCCTAGGTTCCGTGCGCAAATGCGGTTTTAATCCAGACTTATCCTTGTAAAAATCACGGACAAAATCCATATCCGCATGCACGTCGCCTGTCGGAGTGAACGTCGCCCCCAGCCCACTCGTCATCGTGTCCCGGTCTACATAGCCGAGCGTAATAGGAACACCCGTCTGCATAGCGATCCGGTAAAACCCTGACTTCCAGTATTTTCCGGTGCCACGGGTCCCCTCAGGGGTCACAACAAGCACAAAAGAATCATCGCTCTTGGCCTGCTTTACTAAATCTTCTACGAGGCCATACGGGCGTTTACGATCAACCGGAATGCCGCCCAAAGCGCGCATAAGAATCCCCAACGGGAACTTAAACAGGGAATCTTTACCCAAGAACCGAACTTTAATACCTAGTTCCCACGCAATACCCAACATCAAGATGAAATCCCAGTTGGACGTGTGCGGGGCACCAATCAAAATACTTGGCTTGCCCGGCTCGGGAACAACCGTTGACACGTGCTCCCACTTACTGATCTTCCAACCGACCTTGGCGATTGATCGCCGGATTCCACCGCTCATGTTGAACATTGTCCACCATGAGCGGTAGATCGTCTAAACCAGACGCCGCTACTGCGAAATAGCAAACCCTTTACGTGCCTCTTCAAAGGCCTTGCGCGCATCGTCATTACGGCCGAGCCCGTGATAAATGTCGGCAAGCGCAACCATGCATTCAGCAAATTGGTGTTGCTGACGACGGTCACGGAACTCGTGGGACGCTGCAAGGAAATAAGGTTCAGCCTCGTCGAACTTGTTTTCATTCAACAAAAGTCGACCGATTCCAAGCAGGCACTGACCAACACGGCGTTCGTTATCTTCACGCTCGTAATACGCTAGTGCGTCTTTGTATGCGGCAAGAGCAAGATCGTGTTCTTCTAAGGCTTCGTGCACGCCAGCCAACGAAACCTTCGCGCTAGCAACCTCGTGACTAAGTTTGTTGTCGTCATAGTAGGACAACGCATCGAGATAAAGCAGTCGCGCTTGAGTCATATCTGACTCGCCCCAGCTCACCATGGCAAGGTTCATGTTTGCGTCAGCGACTTGACGGTTCAACCCAGCAAGCTCAAATTCCGCTTTTGCGGTTTCGTAATGGGTGCGCGCAGCGGCAGCGTTAGCTTGGTTCCAGTACACGTCTCCTAGGTTCATTGCACAAATTGCGGCTTGTGCGTATGCGCCTTGAGAAAAGAAGAATGTTCGCGCCTGTTTGAGGGCTTCAACGTTGTTGCCCTCGCTTTCGCCCTGCGATTCCTTTAGTGCATCTACAGCTCGCTGAACGGCATCAGCGGCCCCCGCTACATGTGCATCAAAGTCAGAAGAACTCATGGGGTTGACTGTAGTTGTTTTTAACCCAATCCGGTAGTTTGTAGACCACGTGTCTCCACGTTTTTACGCTGTTTTTTTACGTCAGTACTATCCGGTAAGTGTTCCCCGTAGGTAATGTCACTGTTGCATATCGACAAATCGGGAGTAATGACCTTGGAAAGCGACCGTAATGTCAGCGGTTGGACCATTACGGTGTTTTGCCACAATTAAGTCGGCTTCACCGGCACGCGGATGCTCTTTTTCGTATGCGTCCGGACGGTGCACAAGAACAACCATGTCGGCGTCCTGCTCAATCGAACCAGATTCACGAAGGTCAGAAATCGCTGGCCGCTTATCGGTACGCTGCTCCGGACCACGGTTCAGCTGCGAGATCGCAATAACTGGAACTTCTAGCTCCTTCGCAAGCAGCTTCAACGCACGCGAAAACTCAGAAACCTCTTGTTGACGCGATTCCACACGCTTACCCGACGACATCAGCTGCAAATAGTCAATGACGACAAGTTTAAGATCATGGCGTTGCTTGAGACGACGACACTTAGCGCGAATCTCCATCAACGACATGTTTGGTGAATCGTCAATAAATAAAGGCGCCTCTTGCATCTTTGTTTGAGCCGCTGCAAGACGCTGCCAATCACCTTCGTCCATGTCTCCATTACGAAGCTTTTGCATGTGTATGCGAGCCTCTGCCGCAATCACACGCATAGCAATCTCGTTACGGCTCATTTCGAGGGAGAACACAACTGAAGTCAAATTGTGTTTAATCGTCGCCGAACGAACAAAGTCGATACCAAGCGTTGATTTACCCATCGCTGGACGAGCTGCAACAACAATCATTTGGCCGGGGTGCAGACCGTTTGTGAGCCGGTCAAAGTCAGTAAACCCGGTTGGCACACCAACCATGCCATCTACACGGTTTTGTGCAGCTTCGATCTCATCAATAGCATCTGAAATGAAGTCACCAATGACAACATAATCTTCAGACTGCTGGTTTTCCGTAACGTTGTATACCTCTGCCTGTGCATTGTTGACGACTTCGTCAACGTCCGCACCATCCGTGGCATACCCCAACTGCACAATACGAGTTCCAGCCTCAACCAGGCGTCGCATAATGGACCGCTCACGCACAATACGCGCGTAATATCCGGCGTTCGCTGCCGTTGGAACCATCGCAATGAGGTCGTGAATATACGGAGCCCCACCCACACGTGATAGTTCACCGCGCTTGTTGAGCTCGGCCACAACAGTAATAGCATCAGCAGGCTCACCATGACCATACAGGTCGATGACTGCGTTAAAAATGCTTTCGTGTGCCGGCTTATAAAAATCAGAAGATTTGATTTGCGCAATAACGTCAGCAATCGCGTCTTTAGACATGAGCATGCCGCCAAGCACGGACTGCTCAGCAGCTAAATCTTGAGGAGGCGTCCTATCAAACCGGCGCTCACTTTCGTTTGAATCTGGCGCAAACGATGGCTCGAGCGACTCGACCGACATACGCTTTCCCTTCTACTGCAAACAAATATGCACCTGCGCGCCACGAATGCATGCAGTTACTGTGCCCTATGAAGATTAGTCGTATTACATGTTTTGAGCGAACCTGGCAAGAACAGCTCTGCCCTTTCCCTCCTGTCTTCTTCCACAAGGTTTTCCACACCCATGGGGATAACTTGGCGAGAGTCCCGAAACAGGCCATCCACACCTGTGGACAATTATGGGGATAACTGTGGATAGCTGTTGTTAACAATCTCTCCTTGCCGTAACAGCCCCGAAATTTAGCCAATTCACCTGTGGATAGATAAGTTAGTAAGGATTCCTGACTACTCACCCCACAAAGGACCAGTAGGTGGACAAGCACCCTACACATCGTGGATACGACAAACAGATCCTCGCCCTCGCCATACCCACTCTCGGCGCACTCATCGCCGAACCACTCTTCGTCCTCATCGACTCAGCAATAGTTGGGCACCTCGGCACGCCTGAACTTGCCGGACTCACTGTTGCCTCAACACTCCTCTTAACAGTTGTTGGACTATGCGTGTTCCTCGCATACGCAACCACATCATCCGTAGCGCAACTATTAGGCGCAGGTCGTCGAAAAGAAGCGTTACGTTCAGGCATCGACGGCATGTGGCTAGCCCTAGGCCTCGGTGTCGCGCTTGCCCTCGTGCTCGGCATAACTGCACCACACATACTTGGCGCTCTCGGCGCAACCGATGAGGTCCTCACCCAAGCAACCCTCTACCTACGCTGGAGTATTCCCGGGCTGCCCGGAATGCTCCTCGTCATGGCAGCCACAGGGGTGTTACGCGGCTTCCAAGACACCAAAACACCACTCACTGTTGCAGTTGCCGGAGCACTAGCAAACACCGCTCTCACCGTGTTCTTTATTTACGGCCTACACATGGGAATTGCAGGTTCTGGACTAGGCACAGCACTCGCACAAATCGGCATGGCTGTTGTACTGGGAATCGTCGTTGGCAAAAAAACGCGAGCCGAAGGAATCTCACTCAAGCCTGCAACACACGGAATACTGGCCAACGCGAAATCTGGTGCGCCTCTGTTTGTAAGGACCATCTCTTTACGCGCAGCCCTCTTACTCACCGTATTTGTGGGAACCCACCTTGGTGCAGTCGCTCTCGCTGGACATCAAGTCGTCAATTCGCTCTGGAACTTTGCCGCATTTGGCCTCGACGCTCTCGCAATTGCCGCTCAAGCGCTTGTTGGTCATGCCATTGGAGCAGGCGACCATGCAACAACCCGCACAGTCCTAAAACGCACCCTACAGTGGGGTATCGGCGCAGGAGTTGTTTTAGGAATCATCTTTGCAGGCCTTAGCCCACTCATCGCTCCCCTGTTCAGCTCAGATGAAAACGTACAACGCGCTATCATCGCAGGACTCATAGCTGCTGCCATCTTCATGCCTATAGCTGGCTTGGTCTTTATTCTCGACGGAGTGCTCATCGGCGCAGGAGATGGCGTCTATCTAGCAAAAGTAGGCATTATCAACCTTATTGCCTATGTTCCTGCCGCATTCGCAGTGTATCTGTGGGCACCACAAGGAGCAGCAGGGTTGGCGTGGTTGTGGATCGCTTTCGGCCTCGTCTACACCGGTGCGCGGGCCATCGCCAATGGTCTTCGCATACGAAACAACGACTGGATGCGTCTGGCCTGATACGCATGCACCACATAGACGACCGGAGGGCGTCTACTCATATGAGTAGACGCCCTCCTTTATGCACAACAACCTAGTGAAAGGCTTCATGCATTACAGATGTGCTCAAGCAGAAACAACCTGTACCTTGATCTTTGCAACAACCTCAGGGTGCAAGCGAACTGAAACGTTGTATGTTCCAGTGGACTTGATTGCCTGGGTGATCTGCACCTTACGGCGGTCGATCTTGTTGCCAGAAGCCTCAACAGCAGCAGCGATGTCTGCGGTTGAAACGGAACCGAACAAACGGCCACCCTTGCCGGTAGCTGCTGCAACGGTTACAGGCTTTGCCTGGATTGAGTCGCGAAGCGCCTTAGCTTCGTCAAGGTTCGCGATTTCACGAGCCTTACGAGCCTTACGGATAGCTTCGACCTGAGCCTCGGCACCCTTTGTCCAAGGGGCAGCAAGACGACGTGGGATCAGGTAGTTACGTGCGTAACCGTCCTTCACCTCTACTACGTCACCAGCTTCGCCGAGACCGTCTACTTCATGGGTAAGAATGAGCTTTGCCATTGAAATGTTCTCCCTATCAGCGTGCGGATGACGAGTAAGGAAGAAGAGCCATTTCGCGTGCGTTCTTTACTGCACGTGCGATCTGACGCTGCTCCTGTACGGACACACCGGTTACACGACGAGCGCGGATCTTTCCACGGTCGGAAATGAATTTGCGCAGTAGCGCGGTGTCCTTGTAGTCGATCGCTTCGATCTTGGCGGACTTCAATGGGTTTGACTTCTTCTTTGGCTTACGCACAACTGGCTTTGCCATTGTGTAGCTCCTTCACAAATTGCCCATGCCACAAGGCTGGGCCACATTTTTCTACAGTTTGGTTAGAACGGTGGCTCGTCGGCGAATCCGCCGCCCTGAGCCGGACCAGCGGTTGCCCACGGGTCGTCGTTCCGAACACCTGAACTTGCAGCGAATCCGTTACCACCCTGGTTGTTGTAGCCACCGGAGTTACCTCCGCCAAAGCCACCAGCGTTTCCGCCGCCAGAGTTGCCGCCACCAAAGTTTCCGTTTCCGCCGCCTGAGCGAGCATTACGGGAGACCTTAGCTGAGGCGTAACGCAGGGAAGGACCAATTTCCTCAACCTGCAATTCGACTACAGTTCGCTTTTCGCCTTCACGCGTCTCATAAGAACGCTGCACAAGGCGCCCTTGCGCAACCACACGCATTCCCTTGGTGAGGGACTCTGCCACGTTCTCTGCCGCTTCACGCCACAATGAGCAGCGAAGGAACAGCGCTTCGCCGTCCTTCCACTCATTGGACTGACGGTCAAACGAACGAGGAGTCGAAGCAATGGTGAACGACGCAACTGCTACACCAGATGCGGTAAAGCGAAGCTCAGGATCCCCAGTAAGGTTTCCCACTACCGTGATAACGGTGTCACCAGCCATTGTTTTCTCCTTGTTTTACGTGTGTAACGTGCGTTTCGGGTTCAGCGAAAGATCAGGCTGCGGCGCGCAGAACCTTGATACGAAGAACGGACTCGTTCAGTCCGAGCTGACGCTCAAGTTCCTTTGACGTTGCAGGAGTAGCAGTGAAGTTGATGACCGCGTAGATGCCTTCAGACTTCTTAGCGATCTCGTAAGCCATACGACGACGGCCCCAGATGTCAGTGTTGTCGATGGTTCCGCCTTCAGCAGGAACAACAGCAACAAGCTTTTCGATGGTGCCAGCGAGTGCACGCTCGTCGATCTCTGGGGAGAGAATCATCATCAGTTCGTAACTACGCATGTTTACCCACCTCCTATGGTCTATGCGGTCACGGTCGTTCCGTGACAAGAGGGTTCATGCAGTGCTGAAGCTCAAGGTAAAACTCAGATAAGTTTCTTGAGCACACAGCAGTCTATGAGTTTACTCTGACATGCCTTTATCCGACCACCTTTTCCACACGTTTCAGCCGCACTTCACATTTATAAAAACGGCTGTGGGTGTGGACAACGTATTTACGTTGTCCACACCCACTGTGCAAGGCTTCTAAAGTTTCTCTAGAAAAGCGCTTTCTTGGTGATGGTTAGCCGCCGTCGGTTCCGCCTTCGTCTCCTCCGCCGTCATTGCCTCCGCCGTTATCGCCGCCACCATCGTTGCCGCCGCCTGGTGGATCAGGGGTAGGACTTGGTGGGAAGGTCGGGTCGGTCGGCGGGTCAGTAGGAACTGGTGGAAGTGTCGGAGTTGGCGGCAGAGTCGGCAACGGAGGAAGTGTCGGGTCAATCGTCGGCAACGGAGGAAGTGTTGGTTCTTCCGTCGGTTCTTCCGTTGGCTCCTCAGTTGGTTCTTCCGTCGGTTCTTCCGTTGGCTCCTCAGTTGGTTCTTCCGTCGGAATGATAGTTGGTGGCGGCAAGACCTTGGTTCGTACAGGGAACTGCTCAACGTCCTTCTTTTTCAGCAGCCTGCCCATGTAATCCACCCAAATATCAAGTGGAACCGTTGAACCGGTAATGCTCGAGTATCCGCCAAACGGTGTGATTGAGTCCTGTCCACCCTTCTCCGTTGACTGATACAACGCTATTGCGGTGGAGTAGCTCGGCGTATAGCCAACAAACCATGCAGATTTATTTTTGTTTGAAGTACCAGTTTTACCTGCAACCGGGTGACCGATAGTTTTAGCTTTCGCACCTGAACCTCGCTCTACTACTTGAGTGAGCGCATACGTGAGTTCGGCGCCATCTTCCTCAGTAAACACGGACTCAGGAATCAAGCTTGGCTGGTAAATCGTCTCGCCTGACGAGTCCGTGACCTTAGCAATCGTGTGCACTGGGTAGCGTTCGCCATTCGCAGCAAAGGTGGCATACGCGGACGCCATATCCACTGGACGCACCGATGCTGTTCCCAGCACGTTTGCGGGCACAGGCTTTAGGTCTTGGGTGCTAGCAGGAAGACCCAAAGACACAGCAGTATCAACTGTTGCTTGCGGGGTCACCTCATAGTTGAGTTCCACATAGGCAGTGTTCACCGAGTTAGCAGTTGCCGTAGCCAAATCGATCATGCCATACGACTGCAAACCAAAGTTACTCAGCGTGTAGCCATCGTCAAATGTACGAGGCGAGTCACCGTCGTACATTTTTCCTTCAACAGGTATTCCTTGCTTTATACCTGCAAGCAGCGTGAACGGCTTAAAGGTAGAACCTGCCTGAGCAACACCTTGCGTCGCAGTATTGAACTGCTTTTTGACGTAGTCCTTACCACCGTACATAGCAACGATCCCACCCGTTTTCGGGTCAATCGTGATGCCGGATGCATCAAGGCGTTTTGACGCACCCTTTGGCATTGCCTTCATTGCGGCTTGCAAATCTTTTTGTGCCTTGTAATCAAACGTTGTAACAATTTTGACGCCACGCGTAGTGAGGTCTTCCTCTGTCATATTCGTTTTTTCGAGGACTTCTTGCTTCACCGCTTCAATGATGTAACCCTTAGGCCCAGTCAAACGGTTCTCGTACTTGTACTCAACCGTCTCTGGCATCACCATCTTGTCGCGGTCAGCCTTTTCGACGTAACCAAGTGTCACCATGCTGTCGAGTACGTGGTCCCACCGTTGTTTCGCCTTTGTGGGCGAGACTGCTGGGTCCCAGTTTCCCGGGCTAGGGACAATACCTGCGATAAGAGCAGCTTGTTCAACAGTCAGTTCACTAGCTGAAACGTCAAAGTAGTTTTGTGCAGCAACTTCAATACCGTAAGCTCCACGGCCAAAGTAAATGGTGTTCATGTAGCCAAGCAGAATCTCGTCTTTGCTGAGCTCTTGGCCGATCTTGAGAGCAAGGAACGCTTCTTTGAATTTACCGACGTAGTTTTTCACCGAGCCGGTGTAGTAATTCTCTGCGTACTGCTGGGTGATAGTAGACCCACCCTGCTTATTCTTTTTGTTTTGCGTGATGTTGATATACATCGCACGGGCCATACCTTTTACGTCAATACCAGAGTTTTCGTAGAAGGTACGGTCTTCCGCAGCAACAAATGCCTTGCCCACATAGTCAGGGAGCGTCGACCCGTCTTTAATAATTTTGCGGTCTGACTTGAAAAACTCACCAAGGACACGTTTGCCATCGCTGTAATAAAGCGTCGATGTTTGTGCTTGGGCTGCATCTTCTGGTTCAGGAATTTCAACACTCGAATATGCGGCTATAGCAAGACCAATTCCCAATGCCATAAAGGACAGAAAAGACCCAAGCACGAAACGCCATGATGGTATCCAACGCCGAATGCCGCGTTTTCCATAACGCGGATAATCGATGAGTCGACGCTTTTTCGGCTTACCGACCGAAGTCAGTCGCCCATTGCTCGAACTCGCCACAATCAACCTCTTCTCGGGCTCTTTCTTGTTCTGCCTGTCGTACACGTAGGTCTCACGCAGCCCTTATACATATCGCCACGCTTCCAGAACGACTCTAGTGGGTTCTTCTCCCCTTGCGCCGAATACGTGAGAAAAAACAAGCGTTTCGTCTCAAGAAATCCCCAGTTTCTTTCGTCATCTTCACAACTAAAAGGTCATCTTGAGTCACACCCCGCTTGCTAGCAACAGTATTTTCGACATACTGTTGCGATGTATCGATTCGATACATCGAAAGTTAATCGCAACGAAAAGACGTGAGGAGGAGTCATGCGCAGCAAGTCATCAGTTCTCGAAACAGCGATACTTGGCCTGCTCAACGACGCCCACCTACACGGCTACGAACTGCGTAAACGGCTGAACTTAGTTCTTGGATCCTTTAGAGCCCTGTCATACGGATCTCTCTATCCATGCCTAAAATCGATGGAAAGCCGAGGACTCATCATCGGCCGCGACTCCACCGAAGCACCACCTCACGCCCTCACCGGAAAACGGGCACGCATCGTTTACCGCCTCACTCCAGAGGGCAAAGAACACCTCCAGTCCGTGCTCTCGTCGTCCGGCCCAGCAGCGTGGGAAGACGAAAGCTTTGACGTTCGATTCGCGTTCTTCAGTCAAACCGACGCCGAAACAAGGATCCGCATCCTTGAAGGCCGCCGGTCACGACTTAATGAGCGTTTAGAAACAGTGCGCGAATCAAACTCACGCACACGTGAACGACTCGACGAATACACCCTCGAGTTACAACGACATGGACTCGAGCAAGTAGAACGAGAAGTTCGCTGGCTTGACGGTCTGATCAACACAGAGCGTGATCGACACCGTGCCGGACTCCGCAAAGACTTCACACATGAAAGTCCCTCGGAACCGCGTACACCAGAGTCCGCACAAGACAATGATTGATAACTGCCCCACGGGGCACTGACAACAAGGAGCGAGGATGTCTTCCATCCGCGTCGCCATCGTTGGTGTAGGAAACTGCGCAACTTCCCTCATTCAGGGTGTGGAGTACTACAAGAACGCTGACGTAAACGACACCGTACCTGGCCTTATGCACGTCCAGTTCGGTGACTACCACATTAGTGACCTCGAATTCGTTGCCGCTTTCGACGTAGACGCCAAGAAAGTAGGCGTTGACCTCGCCGATGCCACCCGCGCATCCGAGAACAACACCATCAAGATTGCAGATGTGCCCCCCACCGGCATCACCGTGCAACGCGGCCCAACCCTTGACGGCCTCGGCAAGTACTACTCCCTCACCATCGACGAGTCTGACGCTGAGCCAGTCGATGTTGTATCAGTACTGAAAGAACGTCAAGTAGACGTACTCGTCTGCTACCTACCTGTTGGTTCAGAAGCAGCAGCGAAGTTCTACGCACAAGCCGCAATCGACGCTGGCGTTGCGTTCGTAAACGCGCTTCCAGTCTTCATCGCATCCGACCCAGAATGGGCAGCGAAGTTCGAAGCAGCCGGTGTCCCAATCGTTGGTGACGACATCAAGTCCCAGGTTGGTGCAACCATCACCCACCGCGTACTTGCACGCCTCTTCGAAGACCGCGGTGTCATCCTTGACCGCACCTACCAGCTCAACGTTGGTGGAAACATGGACTTCAAGAACATGCTCGAACGTGAGCGCCTTGAATCCAAGAAGATCTCTAAAACCCAAGCTGTTACTTCAAACTTGAACGGCCCTCTTGCCGGCAAGAAAGAAGACCGCAACGTACACATCGGCCCTTCAGACTATGTTGCTTGGCTCGATGACCGTAAGTGGGCATACGTGCGCCTCGAAGGCCGTGCGTTTGGTGAAGTTCCATTGAACTTGGAATACAAGCTTGAGGTTTGGGACTCCCCTAACTCGGCGGGAATCATTATCGATGCTGTTCGCGCAGCAAAGATTGCTAAAGACCGCGGCGTTGGTGGCCCAATCCTTTCCGCATCGACTTACTTCATGAAGTCACCTCCTGTGCAAATGGAAGACCAGCACGGACGTGAGCAGTTGGAGAAGTTCATTCGCGGTGAAGTTGAGAGATAACCACTCATAAACTCCGTCTACAAGGGGCAGAACATCCTATTGGAATGTTCTGCCCCTTGTCGTGTTCGAGATTGCATGCGGTAGCCACTACACCCTTTTCGAGCGAAAAAAGCGTTTTGAGCAGTATGAATTGATCACAATTTGGCCAACATCACACAAGTTTAATTACTTTCCGGTAACAAATTGGTGTCTGCGCTTGTTTGTAAGGAAACCGTACTTACTATTGATACAAGCCTCAACGCAGAGGAAACTCGGGTGGAAGCCATCCATCCGAACAGCAGTTCATGCACTCTGGTGATTCAGATTTCCAACCTGAGTTTCCACACAACTTGCAAAACACCCGTCCCGCCGAACCCGCCACCTCGGGTACAGGACACCCATTCATGTTTTGCTCGCCCCTCGAAAGGAACGATGATGTTTCGAATGAAGCGCGGGAAGCGCATTGTGCCAGTAGTAGCACTTGCAGCATCCCTGTCCCTCCTTGCAGCCTGCGGAACCGACAACGAAGCAGCGCCAAAAGACGACGGCACCACCGCTGTAAAAGAAGGACGTCCACTTGTAGTTTGGGCTGGTTCACAAACCCCAATCGCACCAAACTTCAACCCATACGCACCAACAGTGCTCCACGCAGCACTTGGTGGCGTCTACGAAACCCTCTTCCACTTCAACAAAGCATCAGCTGCTGACCCTCAGCCAATGCTTGGTGAAAGCGCAGAGTTCAACGCAGACGGAACCGAACTCACCATCAAGATCCGCCAAGGTGTTAAGTGGAACGACGGCACTGACTTCACCGCAGACGACGTTGTCTTCTCCTACACCAACGAAGCTGCTAAGCCTTCCTACCTCAAGACCGCCGAAAAGGTTGACGACTCAACCGTCAAATTGACCTTCGACGGCCCTCAGTTCACCAACGAGTTCGCACTCCTTGGCTCAACCTACATGGTCCCTGAGGCATCCTTCGGAAAAGAAGACCTCGTCAAGTTCACCAACGCTGAAAAGCCAGTTGGTACCGGACCATACATCCTTGACGTAGCAACCGACGCTTCATACACGATGAAAGCGAACCCAAACTACTGGCAAGAAGGAAAGCCACAAGTTCAAGAGGTTCAATACATCGGTATTGACGCAAACAACTCAGCAGAGTCCCTCCTCCTTACTGGACAGCTCGACTGGGCAGGTATGTTCGTGCCACAGCCAGAAGCACTCACCGCTGACGGCCGCCTCGGCTACATCAACACCCCAATGGACCCAACAGTCCTTTACACCTGCTCCAACGTTGACCTTGGCTGCAAGGGCTCACAAACTGACGTAGCTGTACGTCAAGCACTCAACGCAGCAATCGACCGCACCGTGGTCAAGGACAAAGCATTCGTTGGTTTGACCAAAGAAATCTCACCAACCTTCGCGCTCCTCGGCCGTGACGACATGTGGATCGCAGACGGCATGCCAAAGGAAAGCCCACAAACTGCTAACGCAGCAGAAGCAGGCAAGATCCTCGAAGCAGCTGGCTACGCAAAGAACTCAGACGGCATCTACGAGAAGGACGGCAAGCCAGTCTCCATGACTCTTGCATCCGTAGACGGCTGGTCCGACTACAACTCAGCTGCAGAACTCATCCAAGCCCAGGCTAAAGATGCAGGTATCGACATCAAGCCAGCTAAGGTCACATGGGACGAATTCTCCGATGGACGCCAAAGCGGTAACTACGAACTCATCATGGGTGGAATGATCGGTACATCCGTTGCTGACCCATTCCAGCTCTACCGCGACTGGTTCTCTGGCGGCTACACCAAAGAAGTTGGCAAGCAACTTGACGCTGGTCACTGGAACTTCTCACGCTACGACAACAAAGTTGTTAACGACGCTGTAGTTGAAGCAGCATCCACAAACGATGAGGCAAAGAAGAAGGCCGCATACGCAACGATCCAAGGTGAGATCACCCGCGACCTTCCATACATCCCACTCGTTATCAACGCCACCCAGACCTTCTACGACCAGAATGAATTCGCTGGCTGGCCAACTGAGGACAACCTGTACGCATTCCCACCATCATGGGGCTCAGTCTCCGCTGGTGTAGTGCTTGCAAACCTCACCTACAAATAATCCCTAGCACAACTAGTTGAGAGCCCATTCTCTCAACAACGTTGACTACAGCCGGGCGGTACTCCTCCCTTGTGCCGCCCGGCTTTTGCACCTCATTAACACCCCCTCTTGGCCAAGCCACCACCTCATATTGTGTGCGTGCTACACGCCCAACAACATCGAGGCCCTTTGCCAGCGGCAACAACGTTATTCCCGAACCCTCCTTCTTTAAAACACTGTTTTCCACTCCTGCGCTCACACTTGTGACTCGCACCCGGGCACACCTGCGAATCCCCAAAACACATCGCAACAGCCCCACAAAACGAGCCAGCTTGAGGAATACACAAAGACGAGGTAGTTCAAAGACGATCAAAGACGGGACAACAACTCGTGAAGTACTATCTGCGGCGATTCACGTTCTACGTGATCACTCTCTGGGCCGCTATTTCCATTAACTTTATGCTCCCGAGGCTTATGCCCGGTGACGCACGCGACATCTTCATCGCCAAGCTTCTGCGACGAGGTGGCGAAATCAGCCCCACCATGATGAAAAACATCGACACCATCTTCGGTGAATCAGATGCTTCACTGTGGGACCAATACATTCAATACTGGGGAAACCTCTTCCGCGGAGACCTCGGTATCTCACTCACTAAATACCCGACCCCAGTCGTTGAGCTCATCGCAGCGGCACTCCCTTGGACCATCACCCTTGTTGGTCTTGCAACCATTATTTCCTTCGTCGTCGGTGTAAGCGCAGGTGCTTGGATCGGTTGGCGTCGAGGAACATGGGCAGACGGACTCGTTCCTGTATCTACCCTCTTCACCTCAGTGCCTTACTTCTGGATCGCACTCATCCTGATCTCCGTGTTCGCAGTAAACCTCGGAATCTTCCCAATTATCGGTGGATACTCACTACGAGAGTTCCCCGCCGGACCAGAAATGTCCTGGGAATTCTTCCAATCCGCGGTCTACCACGGATTCCTTCCAGCCCTCACCATCGTCATCTCGTCCTTCGGTGGCTGGCTGCTCGGTATGCGTAACATGATGGTTTCCACGCTCGCAGAAGACTACGTCATGACAGCCGAAGCAAAAGGCCTCAAGCCTTCACGCGTCGCCCTTACCTACGCTTCCCGAAACGCGGCACTCCCATCAATCGCTGGTTTTGGTGTCACACTCGGCTTCGTCGTTGCAGGGTCAATCATCATGGAGCAAGTCTTCACATACCCCGGCATCGGAAAGCTCATGATCAACGCTGTGAACGAAAAAGACTTTGCGCTCATGCAAGGAGTCTTCTTGGTCATCACGATCACTGTTCTTGCAGCGAACTTCATCATGGACTTGATTTACGGATTCATCGACCCGAGGGCGCGTCAAAATGTCTAACCTAGAAAACACCACAGACCGTGCTGGTACGGGTGACGTTTCGGTTGAGGAACACACACAACCTGGTCCAGAAAACCACAACACACCTGCCGCTCCAGAGCACACACCACGCATAGAAAAAACCGATCGCTTCCGAGGCATCAAAGAAATGCTCCCTCGGATGACCCCCAAACTTGCGGGCGGACTCATCATCACGATCGGAACCATTCTCTTCGCGATCATCGCACCATATTTCACGCAAGACCCACGAAACTACGACAACGACGTGTTCTTGGGGCCAAGCACAGAACACTGGCTTGGCACAAACAACCTAGGTGCTGACCTTTTTGCACAACTTGCAGCTGGTGCAGGTGGTTCGCTCATGGTTGGCCTCGTCGCCGGTGGTATCGCCATCACCATGTCCCTCATCTTCGGTATTCTTTCTGGATACCTCGGTGGCTGGGCTGACGAAATCCTTTACCTGTTCACAAACATCATGCTCGTCATCCCAGGGTTGCCTCTGGTGATCGTTATCGCCTCATACATGGACCAACGTTCCATGTGGTTGATCGCCGTCATCCTCGGTTTCACCTCATGGGCTGGCTCTTCGATTGTGCTTCGTCTGCAAGCACGATCGCTACGAAACCGTGACTACACGGCAGCAGCACGTGTCGCTGGTGAGAAAACATTCCGCATCGTCACCGTGGAAATCTTGCCAAACTTGCTTCCGCTTCTTGCAGCACAGTTCCTTGGTGCAGTTATCCTCGCGATCCTCTCCGAAGCTGGCCTTTCCTTCCTTGGTCTCGGCCCAGACGGAGCAATCACATGGGGAACCATCCTGAACCAGGCAAGCCAAAACAACGCCTTCCAACGTGAAGCATGGTGGTGGTTCGTCCCACCAGGCCTGATGATCGCAATGTTCGGTTGCGGACTTGCACTCATCAACCTATCCATCGACGAAATCATCAACCCGAAGCTCCGCAGCGCACCTGACGCTGTAAAGCAGCTTCGCAAAGCTAAGAAAGCTGCACAGAAAACAGCTGCAGCTAAGGCACAGAAGTAGGAGGCGGCACCATGACTGCAACTGTTGAAAATACTGGTCCGCTGACCTCAGCAGAACACGAACAGTACATGACCGAGCACGAGCCAGTGCTTACGGCCAAAAACATTTCCATTACGTACGAAGTTGACCCTCCCGTAGAGGCCGTTAAGAACGTTTCACTCACCTTAAACCGTGGTGAAATTCTTGGACTCGCTGGCGAATCAGGCTGTGGAAAAACAACCCTCGCCTACGGAATCAACCAACTACTCAAACCGCCAGCGCTTCGCACTGACGGAGAGATCACCTTCCACGACAAAGACGGCACAGATGTTGACGTAGCTGCACTCACGGGCAACGGACTGCGTGCTTTCCGGTGGGACAAAATCTCTATGGTGTTCCAAGGTGCAATGAACTCCTTGAACCCAGTGATCTCAATCAAAGCTCAACTCTTTGATGTGCTCACAACGCACCGTCCAGAGATGACAAAGGAAGAGAAACAAGCACGTTCAGAAGAACTCCTTCAACTCGTTGGAGTGGACCCACGGCGCCTCGATTCCTTTGCTCACGAGCTCTCTGGTGGTATGCGTCAGCGTGTCATGATCGCAATGGCACTCGCGCTCAGCCCACAACTCATGATCATGGACGAACCCACCACGGCCCTTGACGTTGTTGTGCAGCGAGGCATCCTGCGCGAAATCATGCGTTTGCGTGAACAGTTCAACTTCGCGGTCATCTTCATTACCCACGACTTGCCTCTGCTCCTTGAAATTTCTGACCGTATCGCGGTCATGCTCAAGGGCGAGATCGTCGAGTTGGACACAGCAGAAAACATTTACGAAAAGCCACAGCACGAATACACCAAGAAACTTCTGAGTTCGTTCCCAAGCCTTACTGGGGCTCGGGGTGGCTTTGTCCGTACCGGAGTCGATGAGACCGCAACAGAGCAGGGAGGCCTCCAATGACCCTCGAAGTCAGCCACCTCACCAAGGACTACAAGATCCGTAAAGGTCTCAAGAGTTCTAACCTTCGTGCCGTCAACGATGTCTCGTTCACGCTTGAGCCAGGCAAAACTATTGCTCTCGTTGGTGAGTCAGGATCAGGTAAATCGACTATCGCTCGGATGATTTCCAAGCTTGAAACACCAAGCTCTGGATCCATCAACATCGATGGTATTGCTACACCGACTGGTGGCAGTGGATTACGGAAGTACCGCAAGAACGTGCAAATGGTGTTCCAGGACCCGTTCGCTTCGCTGAACCCGTTCCACACCATCGCCCACCACTTGGAGCGTCCGCTTCGCTTGCACAAGAAGGCACGCACACAATCAGAAGTTGATGCACAGATCATCGAACTGTTGGAACGTGTAAACCTTTCTCCAGCGGAGAGTATTGCGCGTCGTCGTCCACACGAGTTGTCTGGTGGTCAGCGTCAGCGTGTAGCTATTGCTCGCGCGCTGGCACCTGGCGCTAAATACCTCATTGCTGACGAGCCTGTTTCGATGCTTGACGTGTCGATTCGTCTTTCGGTGTTGAACCTTCTCGCACGGTTGCAGCGTGAAGACAACCTTGGGGTTTTGTACATCACGCACGACCTTGCAACTGCACGTCACTTCTCCGACGAAATCCTTGTCATGTACAAGGGAAACATCGTGGAACGTGGCCCTTCAGATGATGTCATCTTGAACCCGCAGCACGATTACACCAAGCTTTTGCTTGGTGCTGCACCAAACCCTGCAAACCACGGCAAATTGCGTGACTCTGTTCGCGCAGAACTTGCTGCTGGTGATGCTGAGAACCGTGACCAGTTTGGTACTCGCGGGCTGGGATGATGACTTCGTTCCCTCGTTCAGCTGCGCCGCTTCAGTTTTCTGAGGCGGCGCAGCCGCAGGTTACAGGGTTGGGCCTGCTTCCATTGCCGTCAAGTGGCGCTCCTGTTGTTCAGGACGGCGTTGACGGTGAGGCAACCACTTTTTGTTTGTTGTCTGGCAGTTTTATACTCGCAGACACGTGTGCTGTGCCCGCGGCGCGGCTCTTTGCCCGCTATCTTCATGATGGTGTTGGTGTGAGCGTAGCGGTTCTCGATGCTGAGAATCCTGCCGCAGAAGTGTTGCCGTGCACTGTTCGTTTTGTGTGCACTGATGGCCTTACCTCTGGTTATGAGCTTTCGATTACTCCGAGTGAGTTGCTTGTTCGAGCACGCGACGAAGCCGGCTTTTTTGCCGCCGTTGCTACGCTGCGCCAACTTTTAGGGGTTCATGGTTTTCGTGCTGCTGCGTCTCCTCAAGATTTTGTTGTTATTCCTGCCGTGCGCGTTACAGATTCGCCGCGCTTTGGGTGGCGTGGAATCATGCTTGATGTGGCGCGTCATTTCATGCCTAAAGCAGCGGTTTTACGATTTATTGATCTTGCTGCGGCCCACAAACTCAATATTGTGCACTTGCATTTGTCTGATGATCAGGGTTGGCGCGTTGAGATCAAAAAGTATCCTGAGTTAACTCGTGTTGGTTCATGGCGTACGGAATCGAATCGTGGGGCGTGGCGTCATAAACAGTTCGATGGTGAACCACATGGCGGGTTTTATACACAGGACGATATTCGTGAAATCGTTGCGTTTGCGCGGGCTCGCGGAGTAACTGTTCTTCCTGAAATTGATGTCCCTGGCCATAGTGAAGCGGCTATTGCCGCCTACCCCGAGTTGGGGTGTGCTCTGCCGGATGGTGGTGTCCCTACTGTTCGTACTTCGTGGGGTATTTCGACCAACGTGTTGAAGCCGCTACCTGCCACGGTTGAGTTTTTCAAGAATGTTTTTGCTGAGATCATGGACATTTTTGATACGCCTTATATTGGTCTTGGTGGCGACGAGGTCCCTCCCCTGTTGTGGCGTGAAGACGACGAGGTTGTGGCTTTCGCTGGTGATGTCGGCCTTGATTCTGTTGATGAATTGCATGGCTGGTTCCTAGGCCAGTTAGCTGATTTTGTTGTGTCTCATGGTCGTCGGCCTGTGGTGTGGGATGAAGGTGTGAGCCCTTATCTGCCTAAGTCTGCGATTGTGACGACGTGGCGCGGCTATCAGTCGGGTGCTGAGGCTATGGCTTTGGGTTACGACATTGTGCTTGCTCCTGAGCAGAATCTTTATTTTGATCATCGTGCAGCTGAGGGCGATCAAGAGCCCATTCCAGTTGGTTTTGTGCGTACGTTAGAAGACGTGCTTGCGTTTGAACCAGATAACTTGCCTCATTTTGAGCTTGATGCCAGCAGCGATTCAATGCAGCGTGGCAGCTTGCTTGGTGTGCAAGCTCAAGTGTGGACGGAACAATTAAATACACCACGCCGGGTGGATTATGCGACTTTCCCCCGTCTTTGTGCTTTTGCTGAAGTAGCGTGGAGTAAGCAAGTTAATCGTGCTTCTGGTGCACCAGCCAGCGTTGAGTTTATTGAACGTTTGGTTGAACATCATCTTCCTCGGCTCAGCGCAGCCGGGGTTGAGTATCGGCCACTGAGCGGGCCGTTACCGTGGCAGCAGCGTCCGGGGGTTCCTGGATGGCCGCTGGATCTCGCGGAGACTCTCAAAGCTGCAGGCAGCGAGGGCCACGTAGGGGGCTGGCGTGAGGGGATGGAACTCTAGGTGAATAAGGTGCAGGACGCTGAGACAGAGGGTGCGACCTCTATCTGCCGCCAGAAAGGTACGCCTCAGGTGATCGTCTCTGGGGCGTACCTTCCTGTGGATGTCCGGGAGAAGGTGGATATCCACATTGAGGGTGATCGTATTGTTGCGATCATTCCACATGAGGGTGCGACCTCACAGAGAAATGACGACGCGGCTACCATTGATGCCCAAGGCCGCGTCGCATTTCCTGGTTTTATTGACTCGCATGTGCATGCTGAGGGTGCATTGTTTGATCCTGAAGTACAACGGGCTTTGTTGAGGCAAGGTATTACGAGTGTTGTGCTTGGTCAGGATGGCGTTTCGTTTGCGCCATCGCCGGCTGGGGCCGAGTTTGATGCGGCCGCGTGGGCTGGTAATTATTTTGCGGCGATTAATGGTGCCGCTCCACAAGGGTTTTCTGGTGGTAGTGTCCGCGATTTTTTGGATGTGTACGACCGCACTACACCTGTGAATGTTGGTTATGTTATCCCCCATGGCACGGTTCGTTATGCCGTTAAAGGTGGCGGTCCTGGTGATGCTACTGATGCTGAAATAGCCGAGATGGTTGCTCTCGTCGAGGAGGGTTTACTTGACGGTGCATGCGGGTTGTCTACTGGGCTTGAATATACGCCCGCTAAGTTTTCTAGCACCCGTGAACTTGAAGCCATTTTAGGTGTGGTTGCTCGTTCGGGGTTGCCTCATGTGAGCCATATGCGCGGCTATGAGTCGGCTGCGGTTACTGCTTTGGATGAGTTGCGTGCTTTGGCTGAGGCTACGGGTGTGCACACGCATGTTTCTCACCTGCATGGGCCTTTTGACGAGATTTCTGTTGCGCTTGATGCGTTTACGCGGGCTGGTTTAGGGCTGTCGTTTGATACGTACCCGTATTTGCGGGGTTGCACCATTTTGTCGATGCTTGCTTTGCCGAGTTGGCTTCCTGTGGCAGATGTTGATGCGACATTGGACGCTTTGGCTGATCCTAGCATTCGTCAGCGTCTTCACGACGAGCATCTTTCCTCACTTGAAGATTTGTGGCCTCGGGTGACGCTTGCTGCTGTTCCTGGGGTTTATTCGTGGGCTGAGGGTGTGCAGTTGGTGGATGTCGCTGAGCGCATGGGTGTGTCTGCTGCGCATTGTCTTGTTGAGTTGCTTATTGCGAGTCGTCTGAAAGCTAGTGCGGTTTTTGCGCAGCCTCCGACGAATAGCCCTGAGTCTGTTGAATCTTTTGCGCATGATGACCGTCATGTGGCTGGTTCTGACTCTATTTATCAGGGTGGGCATCCGCATCCACGCGGGTGGGGCACCTTTGCGAACTATGTAAAGACGTATGTTGCAGAGAGGAAGTCGTGGTCGTATGCGGATGCTGTTGAGCATTTAGCGGCCCGATCTGCTCGTATGTTTGGTTTTTCTGATGTTGGTGAGGTCGCGGTTGGGCGGATTGCTGACATAGCCTTAGTGGACATAGCTGCTGTTGAAGACCGGGCGACGTATGAGTCTCCGCGTGTGGATGCAGTGGGTGTCGACGATGTGATTGTTCGTGGCCGGGTTGTGTTGCGCGATGGTGAACTCACTGGTGAGTTGGCTGGTCGTCCGCTTATACCTACCCGGTAGGCGTGCAGGAAAGAGGGATTATGTCTCATCATGTAGGTTCTCTTGGTCATGAGGCTCGGGCGTGGTCTTTTGTTGGTCCGGCAACTAAAGGGTTGGCTTTTGCTCATCCGGTGCGGCTTTCTGAGGCTCGGGCGTTGATGAGTACTGAGCAGCCTGATGTTGATTCGCAGTGGACACGTTTTCCGGTTTTGGAGTTGAGTGATTCTGCGATTAGTCACAACATTGCGGTGATGGCGCATGTTGCTGATGTGACTGGTGTGGTGCATGCGCCGCATATTAAAACGTCCATGTCTCCGCAGCTTCTTGAGCGTCAGATCGCTGCCGGTAGTTGGGGTGTTACGACGGCTACTGTCGGTCATATTTCTACGGTTTTATCGTGGGGTGTGGACGGGTTAACGAACGTTTTCCACGCCAATGAAGTTGTTGTGGCGAGCGAGATCGCTTTCCTTGCTTCTAAGGTGTGGGATGCGCAGCGTTGCGCGGATCAGCTGTCTATTGTTGTGTGTGTTGACAGCGTCGCTAGTGTCGCGAAGGTTCGTGCGGGTTTTGCTGAGTTTGAGCGTTCTGTTGCTGGCGCTAGTGGTTTAGATGTCACTGATCCGACGATTCGTGAGCGTCTTGATCGGGTGCGTCAGCATCTTGTTGTGGTTGTGGAGGTTGGCGTTTCTGGCGGTCGCACGGGCGTTCGTTCTCTTGACGAGGCGGTGTCTGTAGCGCGTGCTGCGTATGATGCTGGGCTGACTGTTCGTGGCGTTTCAGGGTATGAGGGGTCTGTTGCGGGTGGTCATTCGCCTGAGGAGTTACAGGCTGTTTCAGATTTTGTTGTTTCGCTGCGCTCGACTGCTGCGGCTCTCATTGAGCAGGGTGTAGTTGATCTTGGTGACGACAATTCTGTGATTGTTTCTGCGGGTGGTTCCGCATATTTGGATGTTGTGTGCGCTGAATTGCCTGGACCGCTACGTATTGGAAACGTCAAAACTTCCAGCTCTGTTGTAGAGGTTTCTGTGCTTCCTGTGGTGCGTGCTGGTGCTTACATCATTCACGATCATGGGCTGTTAGCGCGTGCTAATCCGTGGCTTCGTATGCCCGAGTCGTGGTTTGAGGGTTTTGCTGGTGCGCATACTCCGCAGGCTGCCGCTCACGTTCATGCTGTGGTGTTGTCTGTTCCGGAACCTGGTCGCGCATTTTTGAATGTTGGCCGCCGCGATGTTCCTTTCGATATTGATCTTCCTTTGGTGGTGAGCCATCAGGGGTGGACGGTGACGAGTGTCAATGATCAGCATGCTTTTTTGGAGGCTGCTGAAGGTTTTGATTCTTTGCATGTGGGCGATGTTGTCCGTCTTGGTGTTTCGCACCCGTGCACGCTGTTCGACAAGTGGACGAATCCACTGATTACTGATGATGACCATCGGATCATCGACATTATAGAAACACAGTTTTAGGAGTATTACGTGTCTGAGTGGATTAAAGAGGCTGTTTCGACGCCGAATGCGCCAGCCCCAGCCCATACTTTCCATCAGGGTGTACGCAAAGGCCCTTTTGTTCAGGTGAGTGGTCAAGGGCCTGTTGATCCTGCGACGAGTGAATACTTGTTTCCGGGTGATGTGAAAGCGCAAACGATCCGTACGTTGGAGAACGTGAAAGCGATTGTTGAAGCTGCTGGTGCTTCATTTGATGATGTTGTTATGTTGCGCGTGTATTTGACTACTCGTGATGATTTTTCTGCGATGAATGAAGCGTATGGCGAGTTTGTTTCGGCTCATTGTACGAGTGGTGTGCTGCCATCGCGCACAACTGTTATGACTGGGCTGCCTCGTGAAGAGATGCTCGTTGAGATCGATGCGATTGCTATCACCAACAACTAGTGACGCATTGTTGTGAACACAAAAAGTGTGGGTGTCTCCCTGGACTAGAGGAGGCACCCACACTTTTTATCGGACTATTTTGCTTCGCGGTTTAGTGTGCGCCACACACCAATTGCGCCTGGAATGATCACCCAGAGTGTTACTGCGGTTGCGTAGTGTGCAAGTGCTTCACCGCTAAATGTGCCTTCAATGATTGGCGTTGAAGCCACGTTGATGTCAATCCACTCTTTGATTTCCCTTAACGGTTCAATAAGCGACGTGAGTAGCGTCATGACTGTTGGAAGCATGAAGTACAGGACCAGCGCCCCAGCAGTGTTGTGGATCAGCGAACCGAATGCGATACCTTGACCAACCAGAACAAATATCAGGATTGCGTATCCGGCTAATACTTTTCCGTTTGAAGTCCAGTCCAGTTCTGAACCGGTAAGAGTGGCTGCGCCGGCTCCCATCGCAGCAAAAGCAAGCACGGTTAGTGCAGCAAAAATTGCGACGATAAAAGCAGCAACAAATTTGGCTGAGAGTACCCGTACGCGACGAGGTTCCCACATGAATGTGGTCAGTGCCGTGCGCTGAGACCATTCAGACGTGGTAGCAAGAATAGCGATCACTGGCAGCAGCATGGTGACTGGCATGAATGCGCCTTCTACAAAACCGGCGTAGCTTTTGTCGTCTCCGCGGCCAACAAACACCATGACTGTGACAATCGCAAGAACACCAACTGCGAGAAGGCCCAACAGGATACGTGCTGCGCGTGTGTCGAAGAGTTTACGGAACTCGACTTGGAATAACCGGCCAAAAGGAATACCGGGTTTTCCTGTCTGTACTGGGGTTGCTGTTACGTGTTCTAGTGTTGCGGCGCTCATGCGTTTGCTCCCTCACGTGAGGTGTCTTTCGTTAGGTCAAAGAACAGATCTTCTAGCCCACCACGTGAGCCTTCTGACAGTGCAGTCAAGACGATCTGGTTAGCTAACGCCACTTCGCCGACTTCTTGCGGTGATGCTGAGGTTTTTAGTCCACCTGTGCCGTCTGGGCCTGCGGTGAAGCCTCGTGCTTTTAATGCTTTATCAAGTTCGAAAGTGTCTACTGCTGTGGCGTGGGTTTCGCCTCCTGCGAGTAGTTCTTCTTTGGTGCCTTGCGCTACTACGCGGCCTTGACCGATGACGACGAGGTCGTCTGCGATTGCTTCGATTTCCATGAGGAGGTGGGAAGACAACAGGACTGTTCCACCGTTGTTGGCGAAGTCGCGTAGGAGGTCACGAATCCAGCGGATACCTGATGGGTCGAGGCCGTTGACTGGTTCGTCGAAGATAAGGATTTGTGGTGATCCGAGTAGTGCGTTTGCGATGCCTAGACGCTGGCGCATACCGAGCGAGTAGGCTCCTACTCGACGTTTTGCTTCTTTGGGGGTGAGCCCAACCATTTCGAGGACTTCGTCGACTCGTGTACGTGGAACGCCCATGGCGATAGCACCGAGGGTGAGCGATTCGTATCCGGTGCGGCCGTCGTGTTGTGATCCAGCGTCGAGGAGAGCACCTACGACCCGGCTTGGGTTGTGTACCTCGCTCAGCAACTGTCCGTTAATGAGTGCTCGTCCGCTGCTTGGTTTTGAGAGTCCGCAAATGATGCGCATTGCTGTGGACTTTCCCGCACCATTTGGCCCGAGGAACCCTGTGATTCGTCCAGGGTTTGCTTGGAACGAGACGGAACTGAGTGCTTGTGCACTTCCGTAACTCTTTGAAACCTGCTCAACTGTGATCATGTATCCATCGTGCTACGCATATAGGCGGTGGCACATCAGCAGAGCGCATCTCGTCAGTCATACTTTTGTTCAACACACACGTAACCATCGAACTAAAGGCTAGTCATACCAGACTCGTGCGTGAGTCCCACCGAGCATAGTATTACCTGCTTACTTTCAGGCTTTTCTTCTATACTCGCTAGACTAGTTTTGAACGCGCGACCACCCCCACCTTTGTGGCTGCGCCACCGCAACTTGACGGGTGGACATGGGATTACAAGCCAAACTTCAGACACTTTTACGTTCCAGCGATTTCAAACGGTTCTTTGCGATCCGGTTGCTGTGCCAGTCTGGCGATGGAATGTTTCAGGCCGCTTTAGCCACTCTTTTCTTCTTTTCGCCAGCGTCGCAAGGCACTCCTTCGGCTATTGCTTTCGCTTTGTTTGTGATGCTCGCGCCGTTTACTTTTGTGGGCCCTTTCGTGGGGGTGTTTCTTGACCGGTGGCAGCGCCGCAACATTATTGTTGTCACGGATTCGATTCGACTTGTTTTAACACTCGCAATCATTGGGGTGATCCTCACGTGGGGTATCACCCCCGCTGTTTATGTTTTGGCGCTTATTGCTTTGTCTCTTAACCGGTTTTTGCTTGCCGCGTTGGGGGCTTCTTTACCGCGTGTTGTAGCTAGCGAAAATCTGTTGATTGCGAACTCGATTCTGCCCACTATTGGCGCTGCTGCAACAGGCGTCGGTGCTGTTGTGGGTGTGCTTTTAGGTTTGTTTATGCCTGCTGGCGATACCCGTGATGCTGCTACGTTGGGGCTTGCCTCGGTAGTGTTTGCGGCCTCTATTGTTGTTGCTTTAGGGTTTGACGCTCACCGTCTTGGCCCGACTCGTAGCGAACAAGAACGCCACGATGATGTCTCTGCAGGCCGTATCGTCCGTGATCTGTTTACTGCTATGCGCGTGCTCATCCAGTTGAAAACACCTGCACGTGCATTAGCGACGATGGCGGGAATGCGCCTGCTTTACGGCATGGTTTTTGTGTCATCCATTTTGGTTGCACGCAACTATTTTTCGTCGGGCGACGGAACCGGCCTGGGTTCATTTGCACAAATAATTGGTTTAACTGCTGCCGGTTTCGCGTTAGCTATTTTTGTTACGCCTCTCGTCGCAAGCCGGATCGGCGAGGCTAAGTGGATCGTCGTCTGCATGCTTGTTGCCGTGGTCGCGCAAGCAATTATTACTGTGCGGCTTGTCCCTGCGACGATGCTCGTGACAGCGTTCTTACTGGGTGTCGCCACTCAGGGCGCAAAGATCGCTTTGGACACGATCATTCAGCAAGACACCCCAGATGAGTATCGGGGGCGTGCTTTTATCCTCTACGACATGCTTTTCAACATTGCGTTTATGACTGCTGGCGGATTGTGCGCGCTGCTTTTACCGGTCACGGGTGTTTCACATGTCATGTATGCGGCCCTTGGCGTAGGCTATTTCATTCTTTCCCTCGGATACATGCGGGTTAAAACCCGCCCCGCTCCTCTTACTGTTGAACAGGTATAACCCATGACTGCAACGCATATTCGTGAAACTGAACTAGCTGATTTAACACTCAAAAACTCTGTGGTTGTCGCATATTTTTGGGCGCCTTGGTGTGCTCCATGCACACAGTTTGGTCCCATCTATGAGGCAGTAAGCGAACTGCACGACGATGTGGTATTCACCAAAATCAACATGGACGAGGCACCCAACGCGCCACAACAGTTCAACATTAAATCCATTCCAACTGTTGTCGTCTTTAAGAACAACGAACCGGTATATAACGAGGCCGGGGCCATGAACCAGCTGTCATTCGACATGCTCATAAAAATGATAAAAGCGTAAGTTTATCCTTTACGTGAACTTTTCTGCGCGCCACAAAGAATACAACGTGTGAGCACAGACAGCGAGATTATCGCGAGGTCCATGAGTGACCCACCAGAATTTGGTGACCTCTTCCTCCGACATGCACCCCGAATACACAGATATATTGCGAGACGCACCGATAGCGTCGTTGCAGATGACGTCCTTAACGAAACCTTTCTTGTCGCTTTCGAAAAACGTGAATCTTTCGATCAAACCATCGACACAGCGTTGCCGTGGCTATTTGGGATAGCAACAAACATTCTTCACCGGCACCGAACCGCAGAAGCAAGAACCCTCAAGTTCCTTGAACGCACACTTGTTCGTGAAGGGTCCGACGAGGAAACTCAACAATGTGACGCCCAATTGGACGCACAACTGAGAGTTCACGAACTTGCTGGAAAACTCCGCTCACTGAAGAAAGGAGATCGTGATGTTCTCCTTCTTTTTGCTTGGGAAGACCTCAGCTACGAACAAATAGGGCACGCGTTAAACATTCCTACGGGGACGGTTCGTTCTCGACTTAACCGCGCACGACGCATCCTGCGTGACGCTGCTGACTCTAAGGAGGGCAATCGTGAACGATTTCAAGTCGCTTAAAGAATTTCGTAATGACATACCTGAACCTGCACTAGAAGACTTAGCGCCCGCCTTCGCACAATTAAAATCTGTCATGGTGGCCGAACAACGCCAACAGAATGCTTCTTCACCTCATACAAAAGCGTTGAAGAAACGTAAGAGGCTTACCTTTATGCTCATCGGCTGGTCTACGGTAACTACCGCGTGTGTTGTTGCTATAACCATTTTTGCAATGAATGTTTTTAACACCCCTCATTCCGCATCAGCAGTAACACTGTTGCACCAAGCCGCAAACAACACCGTCAAATACTCTGACTATGAAGTTGGTGAAGGCCAATATCTTCATATTCGTGCTGAACAGCGCGGCATTTTTGAAAACACATACGATGTACCTCCACCTGAAGTAGCTGACCTGTTTGGTCAGCCATATCACCAAACCGTCGATGAATATATACCGAGCAATTTTGAAGACGTGTGGGTACGTAAAACGAGCCCTCGAATCGTAGGAAACTTTGAAGAAAGCCCTAGTGATTTCATCTCTGCGCCCAATGGCGCTTACTACGCAGAAGACGACAACGCATACGTAGAAGGGGTCATCCCTGAAAACTTTTCGTTAACGATGCTCAATAAAATGCCTACAAGCAGCGGCGAAGCAGCCTACGCATATGTTGACTCTCTCTACTCGGGCGGGTCGAACAGTAGAGACGAAGACAACTTCGTTCGAATCCTTGAACTACTTGATATCGGCGTCGCTAACGCCACTCAACGTGCAGCTATCTACCAAGCGCTTGCGTTGATTCCTGGTGTCGTAAACACCAAAGATATTCTTCTTGACGATGGACGTTCTGTCGTTGGATTCAGCCGGAGCGAAAAAACCCGAGACGATTGGACAACAGAGGTTCTCATTAGCCCCTCAACTGGAGAATACGTGGGTATTCGCACGTTCAAAGGTGACGGAACTTTTGAAAGCGAAGAAATTATTACGTATGACGTAGTCGATTCTGCGCCCACACGGTAGCCACATCCAGCCTAACCCTGCACAACATTTTGTTGGGTGCGAACCACTGTGTCTCGCACCCAACAAAAACTTCTCCTGTATTGCTTTCCTACAGTTCTGCGCGTTGGCTCAACACTCCCCCATTTTGTGGCAGGTCAAGTTCGATAACTGAATCTAGTTCTAACTGGTTCAAAAAGTTGTAGTCGTGACTTACTACCAGTAGCGCTCCGCGATAACTTTTCAGGGCTTGAACAAGTTGGCTAACGGTCGCCATGTCTAGATTGTTTGTGGGCTCGTCAAGAATCAGGATGTCTGCAACTGGTTCAGCGAATAAAAGCTTCGCCAAAGACACCCGGAATCGTTCTCCACCTGAAAGAGTAGATACGGGCCTGTTCACCGACTCTCCTCGCAGCAGCAGACGAGCAAGCTGGTTTCGGATCTCGCCAGCAGTCATGGAAGGCGCTACAGCTTGGATGTTCTGTACTGCGCTATGTGATTCGTTAAGGTCGTCAAGGCGTTGCGGTAGATACCCGCAACGTTGAGTGAATAGTTCAGCGTGCGCGCTCCCCTGTAGTGGCTGCTTCCCGTAAACCACATGTTCAAGAAGAGTGGTTTTCCCTGAACCGTTAGCGCCCACTAACGCCACCCGTTCTGGCCCTTGCACATATAGTGTTCGCTCGCTGTCAGAAAAACTAGCGAGCCTGCGTGATCGTGGCACGTCCGGGTCGGGCAGAATCAGGTGGATCGCTTCGTCGTCTTTCACCCGAGACTCAGCCGCTTCTAAGGCTGCGCGTGCAGAACTGACACGATCGTCCATAAGGTTGCGAGTGTTTCCTGCGGTGACTTCTGCTTTACGTTTGAGCCCTCCCGCAACTATTGGTGGCATAGATTTTGCGGCTTTTCTTCCTTGGGCTGCGCGGCGCGCTAGTTTCGTTTCTGCTTCGATTCGCTGCTTCTTTTCTAGCTTTTAACGCACTTTTCGCTTGAGTGACCGCCTGCTCAGCGGCTGCCTGCTCAGCAGCCTGGTAGTCTTCCCACTCACTGTATGTTCCGCCAAAAGTGGTCATGGCGCCGGCATACAGTTCCACTGTTTGGTTCATTCGGTCTAACAGTTCTCGGTCGTGGCTGACCACAATTAACGTGCCAGGCCACGTTTCGACGAGAGCGGTGAGTGCTGCCCGTGTACGACGATCAAGGTTGTTGGTTGGCTCGTCGAGAAGTGTTATTGGTGTGGCACGCAAACGTAATCCAGTGAGTGCTACAAGTATCGCTTCTCCACCAGAAAGCGTGTGCACAGTGCGGTTCAGGTCTGACGACGAGAACCCAAGATCATGTAACTGTTGATCTGCGCGAGTTTCAATGTCCCAGTCGTCGCCTACTATGTCGAAGTTTTCAACGGAGACGTCACCTGCTTCAATAGCACGCAATGCTTGTAAAGTGTGTGCGATTCCAAGCAGGTCCGCGATGGAGGTGTCCTTGTTCAAGGTCAACGTTTGCGGTAGATAAGCGACGTCACCGTGACGATCAATTTTTCCTCGAGTGGGGTTTAATTCCCCCGAAATGAGTTTCAGCAGCGTAGATTTTCCGGTGCCGTTGCGGCCAACTAAACCCGTTTTTCCGGTATCGAAGGTTCCAGAAATGTTATCTATTGCTGTCTGACCGTCTGGCCATTCAAACGTGAGGTTTGTGAGAGTAACAGCGGAAGAAGATGAATGATTAAACATAAGGACTCCAAAGCCTCAGCCTTGTAGAACGTACGTTTACGTGGCGCTTCATCAGCAGCGCAGGCAGAGGGCAGGTTGATGAACAACAAAGAACAGCACCCTGACCGTCGCTACCGAGCCTTGCTCAAGGTAGCGCGAGTGGGCGCACAGTTATCGATCAACCATTCATCACATGGCACCATCACAACAGACCACCCGTACAGCGGTCAACTGTTTTTAGCTGATCGATTTCAACCAGACAACCATTTTTGTTATTTTTTTGGGACACTATCGGCCAATGTTGTTTTTTTGATACAATCAAATGTTATATTTTTGATACATTCTTATTCTGTAAGCGACAAGATGGCGATGAACATGTTCCTTACATCTGGCACGGACGTTGCACGAACTATCCGAAATGCACGCACTACCGCCGGCCTATCCCAAACTGAATTAGCCAGTCAGGTAGGAGTTGGTCGACAAAGCATCGCACGCATTGAAGCAGGAAATGCGGCGGCATCATTGGACACGTTCCTAGCAATTTTTCGCATCTTGAACATCACGTTAGAAGCGCATACACACGATGAACGGCAAAACGTCGGTTCCCTCTCGGAGCATTGGAGCGCACGACTAGCTGACCAGGCTCGAGGCTTAACTAAAACATCTGCGTTAACCGCTCTTCTCGGTGTAAACCGCACACAGGACTCTGCATTTCACAAAGTTTCCGGTGATGGCGCATGACAAACGCGTTAGATGTGCACTTGTATGACCGCATAATCGGTCAAATTTTGTTAAAAAATAACAAACCAATATTGCAGTATTCCCCCGCATATGTTGATGACCCACAGGCGGTGCCGCTTTCAGTGCAGTTCCCTGTAAGGTCCCGTGAATATGCCAACGACGATGTCGAATCATATTTGGAAAATTTGCTTCCAGACAGCGCTGCCGTGCGTGAGCAATGGGCGCGCGATGCAGGGTTGCTGCGCGCCAATACTTTTGATCTGCTTACAGTCTACGGTGGCGATGTTGCAGGTGGCATTGAGCTTTATCCAGAGGGAAAAGGGCGCTCTGACAATAGTTCCTTAACTCCAGTAAACGATTCATGGATCGCTGATCGCATTCGCACAATTCGCGCGGATCCAACAGCATGGAATAACTCTACGGATCGCGTAGGGCAGTTTTCTTTAGCTGGCGCGCAAGGGAAATTCGCCTTAGCTCTTCATGATGAAGGTTGGTATGAACCCTCCGGCGCCCACCCTTCCACCCACATTTTTAAACCCGGCATCGCGAATCTTGATGGCTCAGACATTTCAGAACACGTCCTTATGCAAACCGCACAAAGGCTCGGTTTAGAAGCAGCAACAACCCAGTTACTTGAATTTGATCAAGAGCACGTCCTTGTTGTTGAACGTTTTGACCGCTACTTGCTTGACGGAAAAGTGAAACGAGTCCATCAAGAAGACTTCGCCCAAGCCACAGCGACACCCGTATTACACAAATATGAGCAAGATGGTGGCCCTGGCGTAGCTGCATTAGCCCAGACCATCGCCCGCCACTGTAGCGATGACCAAATTGAAGCAGACCTTACGGCTCTCACAAACGCTCTCGTGTTTTTTTGGATTATTGGACACGGCGATGCTCATGCAAAAAACTATTCGCTGCTTTTGCTCCCCGGATTAACAAAATTAGCACCGTTCTACGACATCAACTGTAATTTCCTGCTTCAAACAACACAGGTCATACGCGCTCAGGACTACAACGGGTTCAACGGTACGGAACTTGCTATGAAAGTGAACGGAGTGAATACGGTTGGCGCTTACACTCACGAAACGCTTGCTGAACTCTCAAAAACTTTCGGGCTGCATAAGTCATATGCCAGCGAAGTAGCTAATTTCTTTGCACAGCACATCCAATCGGCTTTAAATCAGGTTATTTCCGAATTACCGAAAAACATTCAAAAGCTTAGAAGTCATAGAAAATCTGCGTCAGGCGATCTTCTGCCAAACACGACGAGTCAAAGACGTGTTAGCGAAATAAACTCGTGTCATGTCTCGGAAGGCTTTTGCGTTGGATTCCTCGTAACCCAAGCTATTGCTCCCCAAAAAACGACCGCACTCATATACCGAGCGATTAAATAACCATCAAGCGGATCATGCGAAAAAGCTCCAACGCTTACAGCCGCAGCATTTACAACAGAACCTAGAAAAAACAGTTTCCCGATAGCGTATTCTCGAAGTTTCACAGCGAGGGCCACACAACCAACAGCAAGCATGACAACCGCACCTGCCCAAGGCAGCACTCTAAAACTCGGTACATCAAGCATCGGGACAAGCACACGAAACAGCGTATGTACGGATGCTCCAAGCACAAAAAGCAGAACCAGCCACCGCACAAAGGTTATCTTCACGTCTGTGTTTCTTCTTCCACGGCTCATTACTGAGCAGCCTTCAATAGGTTCACCCCCGCATGCGCGGGGAATACTACTGGCTGTTCTTCATTACATGGGTTTTTCTGGGCTCACCCCCGCGTGCGCGGGGAATACACACATCACCAATGCGGAGGACGGAGACTACAGGGCTCACCCCCGCATGCGCGGGGAATACTCTCTTGTGAAGAAACGCCAGATGGGTTACCCGGGCTCACCCCCGCATGCGCGGGGAATACGGTATACGAACCTTGCTTTTTTTGTATGGGTACGGTTCACCCCCGCATGCGCGGGGAATACTGACATCCCCAAAGACGAACGCAAAGCCGACACGGTTCACCCCCGCATGCGCGGGGAATACACTTCCGTATTGTTTGGTGCAGTGACCGCCGACGGTTCACCCCCGCATGCGCGGGGAATACGAAGCCGGTACAGTCCACTCAGGTGAGTACGTGGGCTCACCCCCGCATGCGCGGGGAATACACAGGGGCAGCTTTTAACGCTTCCGCTAAGGTGGGCTCACCCCCGCATGCGCGGGGAATACCGTGGCGCGATCAAGCCTGTAAATGGCGGCTCAGGCTCACCCCCGCATGCGCGGGGAATACTCAGTGATTTAAGCGTTACTGGGGGCCTTTGACGGCTCACCCCCGCATGCGCGGGGAATACTTCTCCGGTCATGAGTAGTCCTTAAAGTCGTCAGGCTCACCCCCGCATGCGCGGGGAATACTGTACTGGCATTGTCATTAGAAGACGTCACCGGGGCTCACCCCCGCATGCGCGGGGAATACACAAGGATGTGGTTTCGGATGACGTTTCCAACGGGCTCACCCCCGCATGCGCGGGGAATACTGCCAAGATGATTTTAGGTGTACTACAGTTGAGGGCTCACCCCCGCATGCGCGGGGAATACTATATGTTTACACTCATTGTGAAAACTGGTACGGGCTCACCCCCGCATGCGCGGGGAATACCTCAGTGCCATCTACTAGAAACTTTTCATCCGGGGCTCACCCCCGCATGCGCGGGGAATACAAGAGTTCACCGTGTTTGATAACTATTTCTGTGGGCTCACCCCCGCATGCGCGGGGAATACTTGTGTCTTTCCATTCTAGGTATTCGGCGTTAGGGCTCACCCCCGCATGCGCGGGGAATGCCATGGGAGTACGCGCGGCAGGTATCGGCTCAGGGGCTCACCCCCGCATGCGCGGGGAATACTCGATCTGTTCGCGATCTACACCGTTATAAAAGGGCTCACCCCCGCATGCGCGGGGAATACAGACGTGATCGGCGCACGGTTTGACCGGCATTTGGCTCACCCCCGCATGCGCGGGGAATACAGCCGTTCAACTTGGCCAGATTAAGGCCTAATAGGCTCACCCCCGCATGCGCGGGGAATACCGAAGATCGCGATTTTAATCAAGCTCTTACCCGGGCTCACCCCCGCATGCGCGGGGAATACGCTGCCTGTTCTGTTGCTCGCGTTGCTTCTTCGGGCTCACCCCCGCATGCGCGGGGAATACTCTAATTGATCAGCAAGTTTACTACGACGATACCCTGTTTTTATGTAGTTCGTTTTTGCGCTTGTCTAAAGCCTGATCTAATGTCCACGGTTGTTATTTGTTTTCGGTTTGAAACTTTTTGAGTTGTTCACGAAGCACCGGCTCATATGCTTTATTCATTTTCTTAAGTTCTTCATCTGCGTGGTCGTAGATTTCACTGATGTCGAGCATGTCTCCTTCAGATGATTCAACTGTTGAAAGCGTTTCAAACGTAAAAGATTCAACAAACTTCTCATCAATTTTTTTCATCTTTGGGAACAGCACCGCCACGGGTTGGGCTTCACCGGGCGCAAGCGTAACTAGGCCACTCACATATTTCCCTTGCACGCTGGTGTTCGTGGTTGTGAAACTTACGTCATAGCCTGAAACTGTGCGGGTTCCACTGTTCACGAGGATCGCAAACACAACAACTCCAGCATCAGTTTTTATAGCTTGAGCAGGTGTGCGCTGCACATAGGTTCCGTCGTACGAGTTATAAACAAAGCCGGATGAATCGTCATACATACCGTTGTTGAATGCATGGTCATTCATTGCTTGTTGCACAGCGTTATAGACGCCACTGTAGCCGTTGTAACCGCCAACATTGATGTTGAAGTTGATCAGACCGAGGATCGAGATAACCAGAATTGCGATGATGAGTCCGCGTTCACGGATTGATGGGCGCGCCCATTTATGCGGAATCCCCGGGTCTTGTGGAGGCAAGGGAGGTGGTAAAGGCGTCTGCCCTTGAGGGTTTTGGCTAGTCATGAGAGAAATTTATATTTTCGGGTGCTTTATGAATACAGACCCTAGTCTGATTTTTCTTCTTTACGGCCTGTTTCAGCACAGGACTTTAGGCTCAACTATTCATTTTCTTATTGACGATGTGTCAATAGTGTTCATAGTGTGAAGGAAAGCATGAAGGTGGGAGGCACAATGCCAAGTCTGAACAGGCAACCAAAAAACAATCAGGACAGGGCTTTACGCATCGACCCTGATGAACGGGCACAAGAAATTGTGAATGCCACCCGCTTATTGTTTGCCACACGCGGCATAGCAAAAACCTCCTTCACTGATATTGCACGCGAAATCGGCGTTGCTAGAGGCTTGATCTACCACTATTTCCCCGACAAAGACGCACTCATCACTGCTGTCCTTGACCAGTATGTTGCAGAGTTTGTTCAAGCTGTGCGCCGCTGGGATGCAGCACGTGAAGTTGGAAATATTGATAAAGCACTCGTCGACTGCATTGCGCTTTTCCGCAGTCAGCTTCGCACTATGAATCCGATGCACACCGAGTTGCAGCGTATTGAAAACACGGGCTTGTACAACCGGTTTTTGCATCAAGCAGTCACCGCGATAGTTGACTGCCTGCAACTGACAACTATCGAGGCTTACGCGCAACGTCACCGCATCGAAATCAGTCACGTTCGTGAAACCTTTTACGTCTTGATTTATGGGCTGGTAGGGCTTGCACGTAACAATCCAGCAATCAGCGACAACGTGCTTGTGGACATCACCCGTCAGGTCTTGCATCTACCTGCCTCGCAAACATTCCACACTCCACAACCTGCTGTTAAGGAGGAACCTGGCGACAGCTAAAACACCAGTGTTGTCGCGTGCACCCCGCTTAGGCACCCGATAACGCAGCAGTTCAGAGGGGTTCTCCTATCCCACACGAGTCCGCAATACCTGTTGTGGACATCCCTCATAAGGAGTTCCGCATGTTCCTTTTCGAATCTTTAACCTGGTATCAGGTTGCTATGTGGTTCGTTGTTTTAGGCGTACTTATTGGCCTCAACGAACTCGTCCGCTGGTCTAAAGTTGCCGCCTACGCAGTCTTTATTGTTCTGCCCATCATTTTGACGATTTTCGTGTGGCCCCACACGGCAGGCGCAGGGTCGTCCACGGGTACGTGGTTCCACTGGGTCAAAGTGTATTCAGCGTTAGCAGGCTGTGTTGGGTTCATGGTTTTGCGTTACAACCCACGCATTGCCGCAAACAAATACGCGCTGTGGTTCCCTCCCGCAATTCTTGGCATCAACATTTTTGAGGCTGTCATCCGCGATTTTGAGGTTGCTGGCATCTCTGAAGGCATCGTCGATGGCGTGTACATGATCGGTGGCCCATGGAACATCATGAACGGCGTTGCCGGAATCATTAACCTGATTACTATTTGTGGTTGGGTTGGTATCTTCATTTCTCGCGATAAATTCCAAGACATGCTGTGGCCAGACATGCTGTGGTTCTGGATCATCGCATACGACATTTGGAACTTCGCATATGTGTACAACTGCGTAGGCGACCACGCCTTCTACGCTGGCGCCGCACTCCTCATCGCCTGCACTATCCCAGCGTTCTTCATTCGTCGGGGTGCATGGTTGCAGCACCGTGCACACACGCTAGCGTTCTGGATGATGTTCACCATGGCGGTGCCATCATTCGTCTCTGACTCTAAATTTGCGGTGGATTCGTCACACAGCACGACAGCACTGTTCACAGTCTCACTGCTGTCGCTACTCGTGAACATTGCCGTACTTGTTTACCAAGTTCGCACAGTCATCGTGAAGAAACGCCACCCACTTAAAGACGAGCTCTACCCTGAGCTTCCTGCCTTCCAAGCAGTGGCAAAACTTCGCGACGATGCATCCGTTCAGCCTGCAACACCAGCAGCTGCTTCATAACTATTCGACGACGAATACATACGTGTGGGGGCTGGTTTCACGTGAAACCAGCCCCCACATCGTTTTTTACGGCAAAGCCGTGAGTTACTCGTCGAAAAGTTGCTGGCCAATGTATTGGTCAGCGCTGATTCCTGGCGGCACAGCAAAGAGCCCTGACCCTGTGTGCCGTAAGTACTCCGATAAGAGATCGTTCTTAGCCATGGCGGTTTGCATCGGAACGTAGTGAGTGCGTGGGTCTACAACGAAAGCAATAAAAAACAATCCTGCATCGAGTTTCCCTAAACCATCAGAGCCGTCCGTGTAATTGAAGCCCCGACGAAGCATGTGCACACCGTTGTTGTGTGTCGGGTGTGCGATTGACACGTGGGAGTTCACGTCGATGAGTGGCCCAGATCGTCCCGGTAAGTCAAAGTTTGGTGTCGTAAATTCGTGTCCGCCAGAGAGTGGGGCACCCTCTTTTTTCGTTCGCCCCATTATGGCTTCTTGCTCTCGTAGTGGCGCCCTGTCCCACGTTTCGATGTGCATGCGTATACGTCGGGTAACCATGTATGTTCCGCCTGCCATCCATGCTTGGCTGCCTTGCCCAGTAGACACCCACACATGCTCATCCATCACATCGGTTTGTTGGCTTTTGATGCTGGCGGTTCCATCTTTGAAACCAAACAAGTTACGTGGCGTTTTTTGCGTTGTTGACGTTGAGGATGTGCGCCCAAAACCTATTTGTGACCACCTCACACGCACTTTCCCGAAACCGATTCGGGCAAGATTGCGCACCGCGTGGACGGCCACTTGTGGGTCGTCTGCGCATGCTTGCAGCACAATGTCACCGCCGGTTCGTTCTTCTTCAAGCATGTCGCCCGGAAAGTGCGGCAGATCAATGAGTTCTTCAGGCAATCGCCCATCAAGCCCAAAACGTGCAGCCTCGCCTTTCACAAAGAGAGAGCGACCAAACCCTAACGTCACGGTCAGGTGTGCCGCCTCTAAATCTAGAGCTTCGCCCGTGTCGTCTGGCGGGGCGTCATAGGGGCCAGATGTAGCGCCGCTCTCCCCCACTTCGCGCCCTTGCACCATTTGCTCAATCGCTGACGTCCATTCACGCAACAAGGCAATAAGTTCGTCGCGGCTTTCAGTGGTGACATCAAAAGCAGCAATGTGCATTCTGTCTTGTGCGTCCGTTGCAATCCCTGCTTGGTGTTTCCCAAACAGTGGAACCGTGTCATTAACTGGGGTTGCAGCATGATTGTCTGCGACTGCTTTATGGGTAAAAACGCCTGTTGCCGCACCAAAAATTCCGGCACCTGCTACGGCAAGTACGGCACGACGAGACAATCCTCGAGTGTTATCTGCTGAAGCGGGTGGCTGCTGTTCGTTGTGGTGCGGCGTTGACATGCGTTATTTCACCACTGCTGCCGTGAGTTTGGACAAAGGCTCGGATAGTGCGTCAACAGCCGAGCTGAGTTCTTGCACTTGCTGTGTGGTGAGTTTGTCGTAGTACACGAATCCTTCGCCTACTCGATATTGGTCGAGGAGTGTTTGAAGTTCAGCAAACTTCTTTTCGAGGGTTGCGTCTAGGTCGTCTTCTGTTCCTGCGAGCAGTGGGCGTAAGTTTTCGTAAGCGATTTTTGCGCCTTCGAGGTTTGCTTGGAAATCCCACAGGTCTGTGTGAGACCAGATTTCCTCTTCACCTGTTACTTTTCCTGTTGCTACTTCGTCGAGGAGTTCTTTAGCGCCGTTAGCGAGGTTGTCTGCCGTAAAAGTGAGCTCTTGGGTGCGGGTGTGCAGGGTTTGAGTGTCTGCGACCATCTTCTCCATGAGAGCTGAACGCTCTTCTGAGGTGAGTGCTGTGTAGCCGTCTTGTGGTGGCCACAGGTCTTTTTCTGCACGATGCCAGCCGGTCCATTCTTGGCCTGCTTCAAGGTCTGCTTCACGTGCGTCAAGGATTGGGTCGAGGTCACCGAAAGATTCTGCGACTGGTTCGATACGTTCCCAGTGCATGCGTACAACTGGGTAGAGTTCGCGTGCTTTGTCGTCGTCTCCTGCAGTGAATGCTTGCGCAAATTCTTCTGTGCCGCGGACGAGTTGTTCTGTTTGTTCGCGGACGTATGACGCGTACTGATCTGTTGCAGTTTTTTGGAGTGCTGCACGGTCAGCTGAGACTTCTTGCCCTTCGGGTGCTGCGCTGACGGTGAAGGGTGCTTGGATTCCGTCACCGATCATGCCGGGTTTGCATGCAGTGTAGTAGGAGCCTTCGGGGGCAAGCACAACAAGGTCGCGGGTTAAGCCTGGGCCGATGTTTTCAACTTCACCGATGATACGCAGGCGGTCTTCGGCAAGGAGATAAAACTCTGTGACTTGAGTGCCTTTGTTGGTGACGTTAAATTTCAGGGTGCCACCCGGAGTTGTGTCGGTGCTGAGCGTGCATGCGTCGTCGGTGCTGGTGACGTTGATGACGCCATTGCCGGCTGTTGGTGCAGTGTTGTCGGTGCAGGCAGCAAGGAGAAGTACGGTTCCTGCTGCGGCACAAGTTAAAGCGATGCGGGACTTCATGGTGTTCCTTTGAATGTGAAACGAAGTGTTTTCGTTGTGTGAGGGCGCACAACACAACACAGTTTTATGAGGCAGGGTGTGGTGTCGCTGTGGTGGTGGAGGCACTGGCTGCGGTGGGTGTTTTCTTTGGTGCGTTTACTGCACGTAAGTAGAGGAACATTACTGGCACGACGTACAGCACCCATGCGATTGCTTCTAGCCATGTGGTGGCTGGCGAGAAGTTAAAGATGCCTTTGAGGAATGTTCCTAGCCAACCTGTTGGCGAAATGATGTGTGAAACATCGAAAGCAAGGTTGTGTAGGCCCGGCAGTACGCGTGCTTCTTGGAGGTCGTGGATGCCGTATGCGAGCACGCCACCTGCAACGACGACGAGTGCGGCACCTGTCCATTTAAAGAAGGTGGAGAGGTTAATTTTTAGTACGCCACGGTGAATCAGCATTCCCATTGCAATAGCAGCGGCAATACCAAGCAGGGAGCCGACCAGCGGCTGCCATGTTTGTCCTGTTGCGCGCGCTGACGCCCATATAAACAGGGCTGTTTCTAGGCCTTCTCGTCCAACGGCTAATGCGGCGACGAGGACGATCCCCCATGTGGGTCCGTCTGCGGCTTTATCTACCTGTTTTTTGAGGTCGCTGCTGAGGGTTCGCGATGCTTTGGCCATCCAAAAGAGCATCCATGTTACGAGTCCAACAGCGAGGATGGAGAGGGTGCCACCAATGATTTCTTGGGCTTCGAAGGTGAGTCCTTTGGGACCGAATGTGAGAACAGCTCCGAAGATAAGCGACACGGTGATTGCGACTGCGATTCCCATCCACATTTTTGGGATCAGGTGTGTGCGTCCGCTTTTTTTGAGGTAGGCGAGCAAGAGCACGATGACGAGTGCTGCTTCTAGTCCTTCACGTAAACCGATGAGGAAGTTGCCGGTCATGTTGGTTACCTTTTACAGGGTTTGCTCGGAGCGAAGGTGGACCGAGCACACTGCCAAGCTGGCCGTAGCTGCTTGAGGGGTGTGCACACACACGCCCAGTGCTTGTTTAGGTTAGGCTTGCCTTTCCTCATTCACAAGAGGGTTGATCACATTGTGATCATTTATTCCGAAACGTAAACAACACCATTTCTCGCAGCCACAGTGCTTACGTGGCAACGACCAGCACATATAGATGGTTTTAGCCTCACCCTCAGGCAGGCACCACAAAAAATGTGACGCACAGATCACCGTCTCAACACAGTCACTTTTCAGTTAAATATAACGAAAAGAACTATTCAATCGAAAGGACTGTAAAATTCTTGGATTTCCCCACATGATATAGAAAAGCTAAAAACGGAGGTGCCATTCCAATGGCAAAACACACACCACTATGGCCGTGGATCACGATTGCATGCGCCGTCGTTGTACTAATGAGCCTCATGTGGGGTTACGAAACTGTGCAATGCACGGACAGCGCATTCTCTAGCGAGTGCACCTCAACGTCCCCTCTAGAGCAGAAAATAGTTCTCTCCGCCTTTGGGCTGTGCATCATGGCGTGGGCGCTTTCAAAAATTAAACGTGCACTACGCTCTCGTCGGGAAAACTAACCCACAAGGCACATCACGATCAGTTTTCGTAGGTGCGTTGCCCATCAAATTCATGTGAGTGGTCAGCCCACCACTCCAGCAAACGCTCACGTGCCACATCAGCGCCAACGGGTCCTTCGTCAAGGCGCATCTCCATCAAGAACTTATATGCAGCGCCAACAGCCCGACCAGGCTTAATACCCAAGATCGACATGATCTGCTCGCCGTCGAGGTCTGGGCGGATCGCAGCAAGTTCCTCCTGCGCAGCAATCTCTGTAATACGAGACTCCAACGAATCATAAGCGTCCGAAAGACGACGGGCTTTCCCTTTATTCCGAGTAGTGCAGTCAGCACGAGTCAATCTGTGCAGCCGCTCCAACATAGGCCCCGCATCAGTGACATACCGGCGCACAGCAGAATCCGTCCACGTGCCCTCGCCATAACCATGGAAACGCAAATGCAGTTCAATAAGACGAGCTACTGCTTTTGTTGTCTCTTTGTCATACTTCAGCGCACGCATACGTTTAGCTGCCATCTTGGCGCCAACAAGTTCATGGTGGTGAAAAGACACAGAACCGTTAGCTTCAAACTTGCGAGTCGCAGGTTTACCAATGTCATGCAGTAAAGCTGCAAGACGAAGCACAAGATCTGGGCCGGGGACTGCCCCATCCGGGCCTGTTTCAAGATCAATAGCCTGCTGCAACACCGTAAGCGAATGCGAATACACGTCCTTGTGGCGTTTGTGTTCGTCCGTTGCTGCCTTCATACCTGGGACCTCAGGGATCACCTTGTCAGCAAGCCCCGAATCAACCAAAACCCCTAAGCCCCGCACAGGGTCTACCGAAAGCACAAGCTTATTTAACTCGTCGTGAATACGTTCCGCAGAAACAATCTCAATACGGTCAGTCATGGCAAGCATCGCCGCAAAAGCAGATTCTTCAACGTCAAACCCTAACTGTCCCGCAAAACGGGCAGCACGCATCATGCGTAATGGGTCATCGTCGAAAGATTTTTCTGCCGCAATTGGGGTACGTAACACTCCAGCAGCAAGATCAGATAAACCATCAAAAGGATCAACAAACTCACGTTGTGGAACCCGAATCGCCATCGCGTTAACAGTAAAGTCTCGTCGGGAAAGGTCCCCTTCAAGAGTGTCACCAAAAACGACGAGTGGCTTACGTGATTCAGGATCGTATTCATCAGTGCGATACGTCGTTACTTCAACGACGATCTCCGGCGACTGTTTCGTTGCAAAACGTTTAGCGCCAATAGTGCCGAACTCTTTACCAATATCCCAATGCGCGTCACCCCATTTGGACAACAACGCAATGGTTTCATCGGGGCGCGCTGACGTCGCAAAATCAAGATCGTGTGAAGCCCTACCTAGTAAGGCGTCACGCACTGGACCACCAACAATAGACAGTTCGTGTCCTGCCTCAGCAAAAACTTCACCCAAAGCCACAACAGTCGGGTCCATATGATCCATCACAGCATGAACCCTGCGCTGCAAAATCTGTGCATCAGGGAGGCTAAGGGCTTTAGACACGTGTAGATCTCCGAATCCTATGGCTTACGCTAACCCAACAACAACAGTTGCAACCGTCACTATTGGTAGTGGTTTTCGTGGCGAATATGGGTGGCTCTCGGGTAGCCGCAACCCAAAATCCGCTACTTAAAGATAAAGTGGCGATATGTCCACCAACGAGCGCCCCGACGACCGCATAGCGGTCCCTGCGCCCCCGGGTGGTCACCCATTGAGGATAAACCCCAATCGCCCGCGGCACGCACCCGTCACACACTACAATCCTGCACTCACCGCACCCGATCTGCCCGTCGTCGAAGAAACTTCAGCGGGTGGGCTCGTCGTGAAATATGAGGCCGGAACATTCTACGCTGCAGTGATAGCGAGAAGAAACCGTGCTGGACGTCTTGAATGGTGCCTACCCAAAGGCCACCTCGAAGGTGAAGAAACCGCAGAGGAAGCAGCAATCCGCGAAATACAAGAAGAGACCGGTATCACTGGTGAAGTTCGTCGCGCCCTCGGGAAAATCGATTACTGGTTTACCGGAGACGATCGCCGCGTTCACAAAGTGGTTCACCATTTCCTTCTTGACGCACTAGGGGGATATCTCACCGTTGAAGGCGATCCAGATTCAGAAGCAGAAGACGTAGAGTGGATCGCGTTTGAATATCTCAACACGCGACTGAGCTACCCAAACGAACGTCGTTTAGCAGGCATTGCACACGAACTCCTCCTCAAACGCCGTGCGGAGAATTTGCGCAGGTTGCATGCACCTTTTGTGCGAGATGACGACTCACAGATTAAACCGGAACAATAGTAATCAATGTTGCCTGTCTTTAGTTCTACGCCCCAGACCAAGGTGGCCGAATCGCGTCGCGCGTTTCCAGCCGCCCTTGCCATGCTGTGCACCCTCGTACTCGCCGTCACAAGCGTCCTGATTCAGCCCGAATCCGCTTACGGAGCGCACAACCAATTCGAGTCACAAGAAAACGCTGACCCTAACGAACCCGACGGGATCACCGATCTCCTCGTACACAACGTTCTCAGCAGTGTGGCACCAGAATCAGCGCTCTCCCCCTTCGGTGTGAGCACCGCCAAAGATACAAAAACTTTGCAGCGGGCAGACTCAATCAAAGCGATGATTGAGCTAGAAGAGTTCTCCCCCGTCACCGTGCAACCCACAGACACCGTGACTGTGCGCGCACAAATAACAAACAAAACCGACCAGACCATCAAAAACCCCGCAATCACATTTGACCTCATGCGGTACCGGTTTTCCTCACGCATCTCCCTCAGTCAATGGTCGCAACACGGCCTCTCCGGGCCACTCGGCAGCGAACTCCTACGAAAAGACCTCGGCGCTGATCTCGCCCCCGACCAGTCAAAATCAGTCAGCTTCACCCTCGACGCGGCAACATTCCAGCTCCTCGGCGGTATAGAAGGCTGGGGGCCACGCGGAGTGTCCCTCACCCTACGTGGCGACCACGACGGAGAAAAAAACGCCCGCCTCGACTCCCTCTACACCTACCTGCTGTGGTATTCCGCCCCTGAAAAAACAAAACCGACACTTGAAGTAGCGGCAATCGTTCCCCTCACAGGTCCAGCGGTAAACCCCCTCGACACCACAGCAACCCGCGACGCATACCTCAACGCGACACAACCAAGCTCGCGGCTGCAACACGTACTCGATGCGGTAAAAGGCTCCTCGCACGTTGCACTAGCGTTTGACCCTCAACTCATTCAAGGAACAACAGACGCCGCAACAATACCCATAGAAGACCCCGAAAAAGAGTCAACAGCCAGCGACGAAACCGACACCAGCACCCCCACACCAGAACCAACCACAACAGAAACACCACAAGACCAAACATTTGAGCCCACGCAACAGCAACAAGACTCATCTGCTTGGACGCAACAACTCTTCAACGACAGCAAAAGTCGAGAGCTCTTCGCACTCCCTGCCTACGACCTCGATCCAGCCCAATATGCACGTGCTGGCTTACGGATACCATCCACGTCCAAAGCTTCACATCCAGCGACCAAAGAACTCGACTATTCCACCCAACTCGTGTGGCCAACAGCAGACGCCATGTCCGCAACGGTCGTCAACACAGCCGCACAATCAGGCAGCCCCTGGGTAATAGCACAATCAGGCAGCCTCACCGCAAAAAAGTCGCTCACCTACACACCAAACGCGACATTCTCCAAAACAACGCCCGACGGCACCGCACGAGTATTAGCTTCAGACGAAACCCTCAGCTCGCTGATCACAGACCCTGAAACAGCTAACCCACTCACCGCACGACAACGCTTCATCTCAGAGCTAGCAGTCATAGCCAAAGAACGCCCATCTGAAGTCAGAAACCTCGTCATTTCGACGCCACGCAGTTGGAACCCTGACCCAGTAATCGCATCCGCACAACTCTCAGCACTCACGTCACTGCCCTGGGTATCCCCCATAGACATCGGTGCCATTGCAGAATCAAAAAACGACGACAACGACAAATACACGTTGCGAGCAACCCCCCAAAGCATCGAACTCTTCGACAACCAAGGATTCTCAAAACTGCGTGCACAATACCGCAGCATCGAAACCCTCTCCCACATCGTCGAAGACCCAGCAACCTTTGTCGCACCCTACAAAGCTGCCACCCGCGCAGTAACCTCAAACGCGTGGCTCACCGACCCTGCAGGACACGACCAAGCAGTCACACAACTCAACACAGCAAGCTCAACAACACTCAACGGAATAAGCGTGGTCACAGGAAGTGACATCAACCTGATCTCAACCGGATCAGAAATACCAGTCACAGTACAAAACGACCTCAACCAAACCGTAAACATCCAACTCCAACTACGGCCAAACGACCCAAGACTACAAGCCAAAGAATCCGTGCCACTCACCATCCCCGCACGCTCATCAGAATCAGCACGCGTACCAGTTTCTGCCGTCGGATCAGGCAACGTCGTCGTCAGCGTTGTCCTCCTAGACGAAGAAGGAAAATACGCAACCGCATCCGGATCCTTTAACGTACGAGTACGAGCAGACTGGGAAAACATGGGAACAGGCGTAGTAGTTGCCCTCCTCGTACTCCTACTCGGCGGCGGAATCCTACGCACAGTAAAACGAAGCCGTGCACGCAGACGAACCTCACGAGAAGAAGCAGCAACAACACTCGCACTCGTCGAAGCAGAAACTGAAGGTGGACCAGCCGCAGACACTGAAATCGGCTCCACCCACCCCGACCTCGTCGCACACACCAAAGAACTCGTCGCAGAAGAACACGAAGAAGCACACCGCCATAGTGCGTCCGCGTCTTCCCCAACAGAGCCAGACCCACGGGCGGAGACAAAATGAGCTACAACAACACCCCAGAACACAACCCAACGCATTCACCCAATGCCGCTAGCTCTCGGCGACGCATCTCGTCTTCAAACCGTGTACCCAACAACAACGGTCAAACACGCCAACCAACCTTTGACCTGTCCGGTGCGAGCAGCCGCTCATACACGCCACGAGCCCCACAACGCGCAGCAGAACCTACAACGCCACCCCCAGCAGCTTCCTCACCCCAAAAATCCCCAGCAGAAGAACACACCACAGAAAACGTTCCGCCCACACCCACAGCATCCGTTGGGCGCAGTTCCCTGCTCATGGCATCTGGAACAGCCGTTTCACGTGTTCTTGGACTCGTACGAAACCTGCTCCTCGTAGCCGCACTCGGAGCAACAGGCGCTGTCGCTGACGCCTTCGACATCGCAAACAAAATCCCAAACATTCTCTTCGCGATCATCGCCGGTGGTGTACTCAACGCAGTCATCGTGCCGCAAGTTATGCGCGCATACCGCTCGCCAAACGCGCAAGAAAACCTCAACAAACTGATCACGCTCTCAGCATCAATTCTGTTGGGTATAACCCTCATTTTTACTGCCGGGGCTTCCCTCGTCGTCGCTCTATACACAACTGACGACTGGACTGAAGCACAAACCGGTCTTGCCGTAGCCTTCGCTTTCTGGTGTATCCCACAGCTGTTCTTCTACGGCCTGTACACCATCCTTGGGCAAATCCTTAACGCGCGCAGTCAATTCGGCCCCTACATGTGGGCGCCCGCACTCAACAACGTAATCTCCATTATTGGTTTTGGGCTCTTCCTCCTCGTGTACGCGCCCGTTGCTACCGGCAGCGTCACCGACCTCTCATCATGGGACGCACCAAAAATTGCGTTCATTGGTGCAGCTGCCACCCTAGGTGTAGCAAGCCAAGCATTAATTTTGTTCGTTCCGCTCTATCGAGGCGGGTTCCGGTGGCGCATCCAATTTGGAGTGCGTGGAATTGGCTTACGATCAATTGGTCGCGTCGGTATGTGGACTTTCCTCGCCCTCATGCTTGACCAAATTGCAGTATGGGTTTCCACTAAAATTGCAACGGCAGCACCAGAAAATGCAAGCAACGGAATAGATGTTGTAGCCGGTAACGCTTCATACACGCAAGCGCTCATGGTCTACCTGCTCCCTCACTCACTGGTCACCGTTTCCGTTGCCACCGCCCTCTTTACTGGAATGAGTGCAGCAGCAGCCAAAAACGACACTGAAACAGTCAGCGCGCTCGTCTCTAAAGGCTTACGTGTCATTGCGGTATTCACAATTTTTGCGACAGCGATTTTCCTTGTCTTGTCGCTGCCGGTCACAAAGCTACTTATTCCAACGCTTGCTCCCGAAGAAGTCGAAGTCGTCTCTAAAGTTGTGTGGGCGATGGGGCTCGGACTAATGCCGCTTGGTGCGATGGTCCTCATGAAATGGGTGTACTACGCCTTCGAAGACGGAAAAACCATCTTCCTATTCCAAATCCCAGTCACAATCGTCCTCATGTTGGGCTCGCTCATTGCAGCTCTTGTCGCCCCAGGCGAATGGTGGGTTTTTGGAATCGGAATCGCCATGAGTTTATCCAACCTGATAGCCGTCATTCTGCGTATCGGTGGCATGACAAAACGTCTCGGCGGAATGGATCTTGCACGAATTATTCGCCTTCACGTTCAGCTTGTAGTAGCGGCTGGTATCGCGGCGCTTGTAGGATGGTTTGTCCTTCGAGTGTGGGAATTCAATTCTTCAGACTCAGTAGTATGGGCTTTTATCGTGTGTGCACTCGTTGGTGGGCTAATGACAGCCATCTACCTACTTACTTTGCAACTCATGAAAGTCCAAGAACTAAACGCACTGCTTGATCCCATCCTTAAGAAAATCACACGCAAGCGGGTATCAAAGTGATTTCTTGCAGCATAGGATTAGCGTCAACCCGTAGAGTGCGAAGGGGAGATAATCAGTGACTCGTTTAACTACAGGTACAGTCGTTGTTGCCCGTTATGAAGTAACAGAAAAAGTTGCTTCGCCACATTCCAAAGCCGAAATATGGCATGCACAAGACACGATTTTTTCCCGTGAAGTAAACCTTTACGTCATCGATTCGCAGGTTCCTAAGGGAGCGCTCGATCGGGCTCGTGCAACAGCACAAATCAGTGTTGATGGAATTGCACGTGTCATCGATGTCATTGATAAGGGCGCTGATCAACGCTTTGTTGTTACGGAACGCCCTCACGGTGTGACTACAGCAATGGCAATTTCTGCCGCAACTTTCACCCCACGCCAAGCAACAGCTGTAGTGGGAACCATTGCAACGAACCTGATTAAAGCCGCAGAAAAAGGCTTACATCACGGAAACATCACCGCTGATTCTGTGTATTTCAAAGGGCAAACAGTAAAAATCTGTGGTCTTGTTCCTCGTAATGTTCTTGGCGTAAACCTCGACTATTCGCCACAAGAATTAAACCTACGAGATGCACGCGGACTATCCGCATTAGCGTATTTCATGATGACAGGGCTGATGTCTAACTATCATGAGCAAGACAATTCGCCGCTGCCACGCCTCACCGAAATAGTTCCAGGGGTAACCCCTGAACTTGATGCGTTAACAACTGACGTACTCAACGGAACAAACACGTCTATCACAACCGTGCACGAGTTCCTTGAAGCCCTTGACGCATGGACTCCCGACGATCTGCCCGAGGTCGCTGACACACACGTTGCGCCTTCTCAAGAAAGCCCAGAAGAACCTGTTCCGCCAGTACCTAGCCCACCCCAACGGTTAAGTGCACGGTCCACGCTCTCCCCTACTACAGCCCCACTTCCTGGTTCTCAGCCTCTCGCGAACCCAGCACACTATTCCACCCCCACTATTGGTGGAGCGGCAGCAGCAATCGCCGCTTCAGGGGGTATCCCTGAAGCGACGAGCCCAAGCAATGCTTCTATCGGTTCTACCGGCACTGAAGGCATTGCAGCTGCGGCTTCTCTACCCACTGGAACTCCTCCGAGGTTCGTTCCGGCAACAAAAGAACGACCCCAATTCGGTGCATATGCGCCGACTCCATCTCCCCAACCAGAACCAGAACCAGAAACAGTGGCTAATCAGACTCAAAGTTCTTCTAGCAAGTCCGCTTTCTCTTTTAACTCAACAACTTTTGTTTTAATTTTCTTTGCTGCAATAGTTCTTTTCGGATTATTTTGGTCGCTTGCAGTCCTTGGCACACCAACAAAACCCGCAATCGTGACACCAACGGGCAGACCAACACCTGTTGAAGCCAACGGTGAAGAAAAGCCAAAACCAACTGAAGAAGCCACCAAGAAGATCGTTCTTCCAGAAGTCGCTTCCGCAAAATCTCTTGACCCTCAGGGCGACGAAAACGAACACCCTGAATTACAAGATCGTCTAGTTGACGGTGACTCCACCAAGTTCTGGTACTCACGCACATACAAAACTCCCCAATTCTCGAACTTAAAAACCGGCATTGGAATTGAAGTTAAACTCAAAGAAAAATCCACGGTTTCTTCGGTTCTTGTCTCGAGCGGAAGCGTTGGCGGAAAAGTAGAGATTCGCGCTACCAACGCTAAAAATCCAACTAAAGGTAAAGTCCTTGCCTCCGGTTCACTCGACGGAGAGACCCACTTTAAGCTTTCTGAACCTGCAAAAACCCAAACTTTTGTTTTGTGGTTCACTGAACTTCCTCAAGATGACGCCGGCAAGAACCGAATCGTTATTTACGAGATCGGCGCTACATAAAAACGTCTCGGGACTATTTTCGAGCTTCGCTGCGTTATCCCCCATGAAACTACTTCACACACGACTAAAGGAATGACAGTGACTGAGACCGCCACACACGATGTCGTCATCATCGGATCAGGCCCCGCTGGATACACTGCCGCAGTGTACGCGGCACGTGCTGGGTTCAAGCCTTTCGTTCTTGCAGGTTCTATTACTGCAGGTGGCGCACTAATGAACACCACTGACGTGGAAAACTTCCCTGGATTCCCAGATGGCATTATGGGCCCAAGCCTCATGGAAAACATGCAAAAGCAGGCAGAAAAGTTTGGTGCTGTTATCGAATGGGATGATGCAACCGACGTTCAACTTGATGGGCCTGTCAAAACAATCGTGACTGGTGGCGGTGAAACCCTAACCGCACGTGCTGTCATTTTGGCGACTGGGTCTGCCTACCGAGAAATCGGTTTAGAAGACGAAAAGCGTCTCTCTGGCCGTGGCGTGTCATGGTGTGCAACATGCGATGGCTTCTTCTTCCGCGATCAGCACATTGTTGTTGTCGGTGGTGGAGACTCTGCCATGGAAGAGGCAACCTTCTTAACTCGTTTCGCTTCCAAAGTTACTGTAGTTCACCGTCGTGACGAACTACGTGCATCAAAGATCATGGCTGAGCGTGCTTTGAACGACCCAAAAATTGAGTTTGCTTGGAACTCTGAAGTTGTGGGAATCAACGGCACCGACAAGGTAGAAAACGTTACGTTGCGTGACACCGTCACAGGTGAAGAGCGTGTCCTCGACGCAACAGGCGTATTCGTCGCGATCGGGCATGACCCACGTTCTGAGCTTGTTAAAGAGCAGATTGATCTTGACGCCAACGGCTACGTGCAGGTTATTGGACGAACAACAAAAACCAACCTTGAAGGCGTTTTTGCCTGTGGTGATCTGGTCGATCACACTTACCGTCAAGCAATCACTGCAGCAGGTTCTGGTTGTGCAGCTGCTCTCGACGCGCAGCACTTCTTGGAATCTTTGAGCTGACCTTTTGTGGTGTGGCAGCACGCATGTGTTGCCACACCGTGATTTATGTTCACATTGTGAGTGGGTCTTGTCGCCTCAATCGAATTAGTTGAAAAACATGCGAAACTGTTTGGGTGACATCGAATAACCCACCCGCAAAGGGAACACGTTTAGACCCATGGTTCGGCTCCTATGCGCAGCGTGCGCACAAGATGCGCGCGTCTGAGGTTCGAGCGCTTTTTGCGGTAGCAAGTCGCCCAGAGGTGGTGTCACTTGCTGGTGGCATGCCGAATCTCGCTGATTTACCGTTAGATGATATTGCGGAATTAACCGCAAAAGTTATTGCCACAGAAGGCATGACTGCTTTGCAGTACGGGTCGGGTCAAGGTCGTCAGCAACTTCGTGAACACATCGTTGATGTTATGAAGTTGGAAAGCATCGAAGCACATCCAGATGATGTCGTTGTGACAACTGGTTCGCAGCAAGCCCTTGATCTCGTTACTCGAATTTTTATTGATCCTGGTGATGTAATCGTCGCTGAAGCGCCTTCATATGTTGGCGCTCTTTCTGTTTTTCGTTCGTATGAGGCAGAAATTGAGCATGTGCCATTGGACGCTAATGGTCTCGTGCCGCATGAACTTGATGCTACTTTGACGAGGCTAAAAGCTGAAGGCCGACGCGTTAAGTTCTTGTACACGATCCCTAACTTCCACAATCCTGCTGGTGTCACGCTCTCATTAGAGCGTCGTCACGAAGTTATGGCTATATGCAAGCGCCATAATGTTGTCATCGTTGAAGACAACCCGTATGGTTTGCTTGGTTTTGATCGCGAGCCAACGCCAGCAATGCGCGCTTTTGACGACGAAGGCGTTATTTACCTTGGGTCTTTCTCTAAGACCTTCGCACCTGGTTACCGTGTTGGCTGGGTTGTCGCGCCACATGCTGTGCGTGAAAAACTTGTTTTAGCGCAAGAGTCAGCTATTCTCAGCCCCTCGCACGCCTCACAGATGGCTATTGAGGCGTACTTGTCGAATCATGATTGGAAAAAACAAATTGTTGATTTCCAATCCATGTATAAGTCCCGTCGAGACGCAATGATTTCCGCCCTGTCTGAGTTTTTACCGGACGCACAATGGAATGTTCCTGATGGCGGTTTTTATGTGTGGGTGAAGCTTCCGCCGGGGCTTGACTCTAAAACTATGCTGCCTCGTGCAGTAACTGGTCGTGTAGCGTACACGCCTGGCACTGCTTTCTTCTATGACGGGACTGGCGCGGATCATCTTCGCCTTTCCTTCTGTTACCCCGACGAAGCAACGATCCGTGAGGGGGTTCGTCGCCTTGCGGCTGTTGTAAGCGCGGAACGCGAGTCCGTTGAAATCTTTGGGACTTCGCCACAAATTGATGATGTTACTGACGTCGACGTACCGGGACCTGATATCGCATGAGCAACGCTCCACATATTGTTATTCTCGCTGGTGGTTTATCGCATGAACGTGATGTTTCGATTCGTTCGGGACGTCGTGTTGCTGAGGCTTTACGCAGTGCGGGGGTGAGTGTTGATGTGCTTGATGTTGATGCTCAGCTGATTCCTCGTTTACATGCTGCAGAGCCTGATTTAGTGTGGCCGCTATTGCATGGCGCGAGTGGTGAGGATGGTTCTTTGCGAGACATCCTTGAACTCTTGGATGTTCCTTATCTTGGGACGCGTCCTCGTGAGAGCCGGGTCGCATGGAATAAGCCTGTTGCTAAGTCTGTGCTTTCTGCTGTTGGCATTAACACTCCAGGGTATGTGACTCTTCCACAGTCGCTTTTCCGTGAACTTGGTGCTAAATCGGTCATGGATTCAGTGGTTTCCAAGATTGGTTTGCCGCTAGTGGTGAAGCCTGCTCGCGGTGGTTCTGCGCTCGGCGTGACGTTGGTTGAGGATGCTGCGCGGTTACCGCAGGCATTTGTGGACTGTTTCGCTTATGGCGATTTGGCTCTTGTTGAAAGAGCGATCATTGGTACTGAGATCGCTGTTTCTGTTGTTGATACTCCTGAAGGTGCACAAGCTCTTCCTCCAGTTGAGATTGTGACAGATGGACCATACGACTACGACGCGCGCTATAACCCTGGCCGTACCCAGTATTTCACTCCGGCTCGTCTTGATGAGGAGCAGCTTGAAGCAGTGAGCCAAGCTGCTGTTACTGCTCATACGGTGCTTGGTTTGCGTCATATTTCGCGAACCGATCTGATCCTTGACGAGCAGGGAACGGTCTGGTTCCTTGAAGTTAATGTTGCCCCTGGTATGACGGAGACTTCTTTGTTGCCACAATCGATCCTCGTCTCCGGTGAACCTTTAGGTAAGGTGTACGCCCGTTGGGTGAATGCGATCATTGACGGTTCGGGTCAGGTGGCGCCGCATGAGCCGGTACAGGCGGGCGCTGCTGTGGCGGCGGCTCTTGCTGTTGGCGAAGTTCCGTTGGCGCCTTCTGCTGAGTCTCCTGCCGTGGATGGTGATGCGTCAGTTGATCTTGAAGCTGATGTGCATGCCGGCGATAATTATGTGTTGCATGGTTCTGCTGAGGGCTCGCTTGTTGCTGAGTCTGGGTCAGACGGTGACGACGAGAAAGAATCTGGCGCACCTGAAGATTACATGCGCGGGCATGAACTGTTTTAAGTTTTCTGTATAAGTGAGGGGCTCACACGCACAATGCGTGTGAGCCCCTCACTTTTTGTTTTTCGCGCTCATTTCCGTGCCACAGAGGACCAAAAATTGCACAGAAGGCCCGCTGGGGGCCGAATTTACTGGGCAACGATGGATCATAAGCCGGTAGTTCGGTTTGTCGATTTACGGGCCGTTTTTTACAGCCAGTTTTCTGACAAATTTTTAACTAGTTGTCAGAATCAGTAAAGCCTGACTCTTCCGGTGCCATAACCGCCAAAATCCGGTTCAAGTCATCAACTGTCGCAAACTCAACGGTGAGCTTTCCTTTGGATTTTCCAAAGTCCACCTTCACCCGCGTTTCAAAACGATCTGAAAGCCTACCGGCCAACTCGTCGGCCGCAGCATTACGTTCAGCACGCACAGCTCGGGATTTTTGCACAGAAGGCTTCTCACTACCCAGTGCAACGGCTTCCTCCGTTGCCCGCACAGACAAACCTTCCGCAACAATTCGCTGCGCCAAACGCTCAATATCCGTATGGTCAGTTAACCCAAGCAATGCACGCGCATGCCCCGCCGAAAGAACACCCGCAGCAACTCGTCGCTGCACCAGCGGCGGAAGATTCAACAACCGCAACGTATTCGAAATTTGAGGACGAGAACGCGCTATTCGCATCGCCAATTCTTCATGAGTGCAGCCAAAGTCGTCTAAAAGTTGACGGTATGCGGCAGCCTCTTCCAACGGGTTCAATGCACTTCGATGCAGGTTTTCAAGCAATGCATCGCGCAACAAATCTTGGTCTTCGGTTTCGCGAATAATCGCAGGTATCGACGACAAGCCTGCTTCTTGGGTTGCCCGCCAACGGCGTTCACCCATAATAAGCTCAAACCCGTCAGCAACGGCACGAACAACCACAGGCTGCAAAACACCGATCTCTTTAATCGAGTCAACGAGTTCAGCTAATTCATCTTCATCAAAAATTGTTCGTGGCTGCTTAGGGTTCGGCTTGATAAGCCCAACTGGAAGCTCAGCAAAAGTTGCACCTGGCACTGGAACCAGATCCGGTTCCGCTTCTAGTGTAAGCGCGCGACGAGGAGCACGCTCCTTTAGTACAGGTTCTGTACGCGCTTTTGATTCTTCTTGATACCGAGCGCTTACTTCCGAATCGCTTGGGCTTTTCGCTGTTCGTTCAGAGGTGCCGGGGTTTCGCCCAACGGCATCTACGCCGTGAGTTTCATGTCCGCCACGTTTACGTGGAGGTGCCGTTAATAATTCACGTGCTCCAGTAGATAAGAGCGTGTCTCGTGGTGCAGTTTTTTCTCCCTGATTTTGATCAGGAAAGAAAACATCAACAGGTCGATCAACTTCCGGTGCAGTTGGGATCAGAGCTCCCAAGCCCTTGCCTAAACCACGTTTTTTCTCAGCCACGCTCACTGCCTCCGATAACCCTAAACACCCGATAAATCACTGTTGAAGAACCACGTACTCATTGCGCAGAGGCGTTTTGAGTGAGCTCAAATGCTGCTTGGCGATATGCAAGCGCACCTGTTGAAGTAGGTTCGTACGATACGACCGTCTGCCCATATGAGGGAGCTTCAGATATACGCACGGAACGAGGAATTGTTGTTGCAAGTGTTTGTGAACCGAAGTGGTCACGCACTTCTTTGGCTACTTGTTGTGCGAGATTAGTACGCGCGTCATACATGGTCAAAAGAATAGTTGACACATGAAGGTCACGGTTCAAATGAGATTGAATCATTTGAATGGTCTTCAATAGTTGGCTCAGCCCTTCAAGCGCATAATATTCGCACTGAATAGGGATGAGCACTTCCCGTCCTGTCACAAACGCATTGACAGTTAAAAGACCAAGGCTTGGCGGGCAATCAACTAGTACATAGTCAAGCCGTGGCAGCCCTTGTTCCGCACGCTCTTTGACATACTCATCGACGGCGCGACGCAATCGTGTTTCACGTGAAACAAGAGAGACTAGTTCAATCTCTGCACCAGACAAATCTATGGTCGCTGGAACAACCAGAAGTGACTCAAAGTCTGGGCATTGTGCTACTGCATAACTCAAGGGTTCTTCATTAACCAGAACATCGTAAATAGAGGGAATCCCTGAACGATGGTCCACACCAAGTGCTGTAGACGCGTTTCCTTGCGGGTCCGAATCAATAACGAGGACATTCAGTCCTCCTTGCGCGAGCGAAGCAGCGAGGTTGACGGTTGTGGTTGTCTTCCCTACCCCACCTTTTTGGTTCGCCACAGTAATGATTCGAGTGGACTCTGGGCGTTGAAATTGCAACCCTTGCAATGACACGCGACGACGAGTGTCTTCTGCAAGTTGTGCAGCCAATGGTGTTGTTTCGTCTGCAAGTGGGATGGAGCTCAAGAGCGCTTGCACTCTCTCTTCACGATCCTGTGAGCCTACTTCAAACGCGCTTCCGATGGATGAATCGGCTGTCACGGAGCTTCCTCCTTGCAGAAAGTTTGTTTTGTGGACTACATTGCCAACACATTTTGTTAGTTGTTGTAATCGACTGCCTTAACAGCATTTTCCGGCAGTACTCCAACGATACTTTGAACAACAAAAATACGCAGTAATGTACACGGATTAATCGTGTGAGAGTTTCATCAAAAATCACAACGAAAACAGTGAGGGCGGTGATGTTTCACGTGAAACATCACCGCCCTCACTGTTCGACAGCTTAATTATGGCTTGGTGCGAACAGTCCTAAGAACTGTTGTGCTCTCAACACCTGGCAAGGTTGCACCCTGCAAAATTTCTGGTTCAGTGCACTTGAATTTCCGTAAGACTTTACGTGCCGGTTCAATTTCTTCTGCTACTGAACGGCCTTTGAGGATGACCATTTCGCCGCCTTCATGCAATAGCGGCAAAGCCCAACGTGACAATTTATCTAGTGCTGCGACTGCACGTGCTGTTACTGCATCCGCGGTAAAAGCATCGTGGAACTCTTCTGCCCTACCCCGCTTCACTTCAACGTTCTGCAGTTCTAACTCATCGACCATTTCAGAAAGCCATGCGCAGCGGCGCTCCATTGGTTCAATGAGTTTGATTTCTGCGTCAGGAAGCATGCACGCAATGACAATCCCTGGAAGACCAGCGCCGCTACCGATGTCAACAATGGTTCCCTGCTTTGGCAGATACTGAACGACTGCCGCGGAGTTCAAAATATGGCGTTCCCACAAACGCTCCAGTTCACGTGGTCCAATAAGACCGCGCAGCTCGCCTTGAATCGCGAGTTGATCAGCAAACATTGCTACCTGATCAAAAGAATCGCCAAAGAACTCTGCAACCTCTTCTGGGTTCAGCGATGCATCCATTTTTATCCAATCAACAGGAAGGGGTCTGCATGTTTCACGTGAAACATGCAGACCCCTTCAATTCACGCTTTACTGTGCGGGAGAGATCTCAATGTATCGTTGAGGATCCTCGCCATGAGATTCGCTTGTTAAACCAGCTGCTGTAACAACGTCGTGAACAACTTTACGTTCAAACGCGTTCAGTGGCTCAAGAGAAATTGCGCGGCCGGTTTCATTAACCTTGGCAATTGCGTTCTTTGCAAGCACAGTAAGTTCGCTCTTACGTGCTGCGCGGAAACCAGCAATGTCCAACATGAGTCGGCTACGCTCTCCCGTTTTTGCTTGGACAGCGAGTCGGGTGAGTTCTTGGATTGCGTCCAATACTTCCCCGTCGTGTCCGACGAGATGCTTAATAACTGAATTGTCGTCAGCCACAATTGCTAAAGCTGCACGCCCATGCTCTACATCGATCTCAATGTCGCCATCTAGATCAGCAATATCAAGCAACTCTTCAAGATAGTCGGCTGCTACTTCGCCTTCTTCTTCAAGCATCGTGACACGACTGCGGGCTGTAGTGCCCTCCGCTTTGTCTGTCATGTTTTCTCCTGTCAAAGTTCACATGAAGTATTGCTACTTCTTTTTCTTGCGGTTTTTACGCACTGGCTGCTGCCGCTGGCCGCGCGGGGCTTCAATGATGGTGGGCTGCTCTGCCTCAATGACGATGCCCTTCTTGGCAGCCTTACGTGCTTTACGCTCGTTGAATAGCTTCTCGGCTTCTGAACCTGGAGCAGGCATTCTGCTGATTGTGTAGAACTGTTGTCCTGTGGACCACAAGTTAGTAACAACCCAGTAGAGAAGAACACCGATTGGGAAGTTCACACCGGAAATAGCCATCATGCCTGGGATTAAATACAGCATGATCTTTTGGGTTTGAGCCATTGGCCCAACCATTGCTGAAGGAGGCATGTTCTTCATGGTCAGTTGACGCTGTGTGATGTAGAGGGTCGCACACATCATCACAATAAGAACTGCTGAAACAATTTTGGTGTTCAGGTCAGTTGGCTGGTGCAAGAACGTTGCAGAGAGGCTCGCGCCAAAAAGTTCGCTAGATTCAGCGGCTTGTGCAACGGCTTGGTCGATGGGACCGATTGCGTCTTTTTTGCCTTCAGCGATTTGCGAAAGCGAAGTCAGCACCCTAAACAGTGCAAAGAAGATTGGGGTTTGCAGCAAGATCGGCATGCAGGATGCCATTGGGTTTGTACCGTGTTTCTTGTACAAAGCCATTGTTTCGCGTCCCATAGCTTCACGGGATGCAGGGTCTTGCTTGTTTTTGTACTTCTTTTGAAGCGCCTGCAGCTCAGGCTGAATCATCTGAAGCGCACGCGAAGCTTTGATCTGCTTAAAGAACAGCGGGATGAGAATAATACGAATAACAATCGTCAGACCGACGATTGAAAGTATCCATGCGACTCCGGCGCCTTCAGGCAAACCAAGGAATACGAAAAACTTGTGACACAGATACATAATCCATGCCACAGCCCATTCGATTGGATAGAGAAGATTCGGCATTAGGTCCACTCTCAAAAGCAACGTTGTGCTCATAAGAGTATGAACACATTTTTATGCTTTATCGTATCGTTGTCGGTTTAGTCTTCTTTGGAGGAACGTCATCAATTCCCCCTGGGTTCCAAGGATTGCACCGTAACAATCGCCAGATAGCCAAACCTGTCCCTTTGAACGCCCCGTGGATTTCAATAGATTGCACTGCATAGCTTGAACACGAGGGGTAAAACCTGCATCGTGGGCCTGATAGCGGTGAAATGTATTTCTGGTAGAGGCGAACAAAACCGATCAGTGCCTTTTTGGGCAATCGCAGTAGTGCTCTCATCAGTGTCTACTCTTTACAAGGATCTTATCCAAGTTGGAATCAAGATCCTTTTTGAGTTGCGCGAAATCAGCCGTAGCTGCTTTCGGTAAAGCTCGAATAACTAGCAATCCCCCGTTGGGCACATCTGCGATTCTGTCGCGGACGATAGAACGTAGTCGTCGTTTAACGAGGTTGCGTGTAACGGCTTTGCCAATTGCTTTAGATACAACAAAACCGACCAATGGTTCATCCGCTGTATTTGCCGTTGTGGCAAAGTGGACGACCATGGTCGATTTTCCTGTACGCACACCTTTACGAACTGCCTGACCAAATTGGTCAGACGAACGCATACGGTGCGCCGTATTTAGCACCGAGCTCAGGCTGAGAGCTCGGCACGACCCTTACGGCGGCGTGCTGCGAGAATCGCGCGACCAGCGCGGGTACGCATACGCAGACGGAAACCGTGGGTCTTCGCACGACGCCGGTTGTTCGGCTGGAAGGTCCGCTTGCTCACGAGGTACTCCAATAGTTGTTGAAACGCACCCTCTCATAGGGCACGCGAGGTTTTGGTGCATTCCAACTCACGTAGAGGTACTTCACCAAAATTTGCACTGTATTGGCCCCTTTTTAGGGCAGGCAAAATGATTTGGAATGGCCTTAAAACGTTACGCCAGAAAAGCCCTCGGGGTCAAACGTTCTGAGGTTCGATGCCCTGTGTTGATAGTCACCCTGTGCAGGCGGATTTACCTTGTACACATTTCATGACAGTTATCCACATCACAGGATAACTGTGTGGATAACTTTAATCACATGTGGATAGTTTGCTCATCGTAGCACTGGAAAACTACAAAGATGAAACTCTTAATGAGCAGTTGAATGCTGAAATATCAGGGGATACGCTATCTAGACGTGCCACCCACAGGTTGTGGAAAACTTTGTGGATGACTGGATCTGTGGAAAACTTAGTGCGCTGCATCTGCTCATGAATTTCCACAATTCCACAGCAGTGTTTATCCACAGTGCTGAGAACTCAATCGTTAGGAATTCATCTCGTGACAACCCAAGATGACTCGATCGGAACCATGTGGGGCGAAGTCCTAACCACATTAGCGGATGATCCAGACATTACACCTAGAGTTCTCGCCTATGTGAAAATGGCTAAGGTACTTGGCATTATCAATGGAACAGTAATCATTACTGTTCAATCAGACACCCAACGAGATTTTCTGCAGAGCCGCGCCAGTGATGGCGTTTTAGAAGCGCTTACACGTGTTCTTGGGACAGAAGCCCGTTTTGCGATCACTGTTGATCCAACACTTGTTATCGAGCCTGCACCAGAACCGACAAGTCCAGCTGTACAAGTGGTCGAACAGGTCCCAGAACCAACACCTGTACCAACAGCTCCACCAGTGCACCCGCGCAGCCCAGAAATTGCTCCTATCTCTGCTGATGACAATCGATTAAATCCGAAATACACATTCGAATCTTTCGTTATTGGTGCATCAAACCGCTTTGCACATGCAGCAGCTGCCGCAGTTGCTGAAGCGCCGGCAAAGGCCTACAACCCCCTCTTCATTTATGGTGGATCGGGTCTAGGGAAAACTCACTTGCTACATGCCATTGGCAACTATGTGCTGAGCCTCTACCCTGATTCAAAAATTAGATACGTCAATTCTGAAGAGTTCACCAACGACTTCATTAACTCCATTCGTAATGAAGCTGCTGGTGCCTTTCAACGTCGTCACCGTGAAGTCGATTTCCTTTTGATCGATGACATTCAGTTCTTGCAAGGCAAAGAAGCAACCATGGAAGAGTTCTTCCACACCTTTAACACCCTGCACAACGCGAATAAACAAGTTGTGATCACGTCTGATCTACCACCAAAACAGCTGAATGGCTTTGAAGACCGTCTACGTTCTCGTTTTGAGTGGGGCCTCATCACTGATGTGCAGCCACCAGACTTAGAAACTCGTATCGCGATTCTGCGCAAAAAGGCAGCAAATGAGCGGTTGGCTGCGCCAGATGACGTGCTCGAATACATTGCCTCAAAAATTTCTTCGAACATTCGTGAACTAGAAGGCGCTCTTATCCGAGTTACCGCATTTGCGAACCTTAACCGTCAGCCTGTTGATCTTGCCCTTGCTGAGATTGTTCTTAAAGACCTCATTACGGACGACGAAGCATCACAAATCACTGCTTCTTCAGTTATTGCACAGACCGCAGCTTACTTTGGCCTCACGATTGAGGACTTATGTGGAAGTTCTCGTTCTCGAGTGCTTGTTACTGCACGCCAAATTGCAATGTATCTATGCCGTGAACTTACTGATTTATCGTTGCCAAAGATTGGTCAGCAGTTTGGTGGACGTGATCACACCACTGTTATGCATGCGAATAAGAAGATTACAGAGCAAATGGCTGAGCGTCGTTCCACATATAACCAAGTTACGGAACTTACGAGCCGGATTAAGCAGCAGCATCGCGGTTAAATATTTTTTTACCCGTGCGACACGGTCAATCCTGACGAACAAAAACGTGAGATTCACCCCGTCCACACCTGTATATAACCCTGGGGAAAACTATGGGACAACGTGCACTATGTTGTGCACAGGGTTAAGCGATTCTGTGGATAAAGAAAAGCTAACTTTTCAACTTGCACAGGTGGGACGGGTTATTCACATTTTGTCCCCGTCCACATGCACAGGCAAAACTGTGGATAGATCAACGATTTTTCGAGGTTTCCACAGTTTCCACAATGGCTAATACGATAACTAACTATTACTCATTAAGATTTCCACACACCTTCAAAGAGCAATCCCGCGCTTTTTCTTTTGAAGACATCACCAAAGCACATATTGAGCCACCGATGTTGTGTAAAGACTGACTGAATCCGTCTACACTTGACATAGATTTCCCCAAACACGTGAGTTTTGCTGCTCGAAAGGAGCACGAATGAAGTTCAGGGTCGAACGAGACGTTCTAGCTGAAGCTGTAACGTGGACTGCCCGTACTTTGCCTAACCGTCCACCTGCTCCTGTTCTGGCTGGAGTGCGCATTGAAGCATCGGCAGAAGGCGTTCTTAATCTTGCGAGCTTCGACTACGAAGTTTCTGCTCTTTCTGAAATCCCTGCTGAAGTTGTTGAACCAGGTACTGTACTTGTTTCTGGACGTTTGTTGGCAGAAATTTCTCGTGCGCTTCCAAACAAGCCTGTTGATGTAAGTGTTGACGGTAACAAAGTTTCTGTTGTGTGTGGTGCTTCGCGATTCACATTGCTCACAATGCCTGTGGATGAGTATCCCGCCTTGCCTAACATGCCTGAAGTATCGGGCGTTATTCCTGGCGATGTACTTACTGCAGCCGTTAATCAAGTAACTGTTGCTGCTAGCCGTGATGACACTCTCCCACTCTTGACTGGTGTACGTGTAGAAATTGAAGGAGAGAAAATCACTCTTCTTTCAACTGATAGGTACCGTTTGGCGCTTCGTGAACTTGTGTGGAAGCCTGCTTCCCCTGCGATTTCCACAGTTGCGTTGGTACGTGCACGCACGTTGAATGATGTCGCTAAATCACTGGGTGCTTCAGGCGATGTCAACGTTGCGTTATCTAATGGCCCCGGCGTCGACCTCATCGGTTTTGAAGCTGGTGGACGACACACCACCTCGTTGCTTGTTGATGGTGATTATCCTCCGGTACGTCGTCTGTTCCCAGACGAAACGCCAATTCATGCTGTGGTAGCTCGTCAACCACTTATTGATGCTGCAAAACGTGTTTCGCTTGTTGCCGAGCGCAACACTCCTATCAGGTTGAACTTCTCTGAGGGACAAGTTGTATTGGATGCAGGTCAAGGCGACGACGCACAAGCTTCAGAAGCTTTGGAATCAATTCTCGTTGGAGAAGAGATTTCTGTTGCATTTAACCCACAGTTCTTACTTGATGGTCTGAACGCTTTGGGTACTGATTTTGTACGGTTGAGTTTTACGCACCCAAGCAAACCTGTGGAATTCACAGGTCAAGAATCGCTTGAAGGTGAAGACTCGAAAGAATACCGTTACCTACTGGTCCCAATCAGGTTTGCTAGCTAGACCCTACTCGTTATGAGTTCCCAAGGGTTGCGATGTTTCACGTGAAACATCGCAACCCTTGACCGTTGAAAGGAGTTGAAACTGAATGTACGTGTCCCATCTTTCACTCCTAGACTTTCGCTCGTATGACCGTGTAGACGTTGAATTCCAATCTGGTGTAAACATCCTCGTGGGACAAAACGGTCAAGGAAAAACGAACTTGGTCGAAGCTATCGGCTACATTGCGACACTCGGATCACACCGTGTTGCAACAGACGCAGCTTTAATCAGGCACAAACAGCCACGCGCTTTTATTCGTTCGAGGATTGTGCGCGGTGATAGATCTCAGACTGTAGAGATCGAACTGATTAATGGGAAAGCTAATCGAGCTCGAATAAATCGGGGCACACCTGGTCGCACAGCTGACGCGTTAGGCATTCTAAAGACAGTTCTTTTTGCGCCAGAAGATCTTGTGTTGGTGAAAGGTGAGCCGGACGCTCGTCGTCGGTTCCTGAATGAGCTCACTGTGTTTATTTCACCTCGCATGTCTGCAGTGCTCTCAGATTATGATCGCGTCATTAAACAACGTTCTGCCTTGTTGAAGTCATCTATTGCAGCTCGGAAAGCTGGGCGGACCCAAGACCTTTCCACGCTAGATGTGTGGGATGCAAAACTGGCGTCGTTAGGTGCGCAAATCATGGCTTTTAGGCAGCGGCTCGTGCACGCCTTAAAGCCTTATGTGCACAGCAGCTATAACCAAGTGTCGTTAAATCAATCGTCGGCCCACATTACGTACATGCCCTCTATGCACATTCGCGATGAAACACCTGTGGAAGAAACTGAAGACGTTTTACACAGCGTGAGTGAATGGGAGACAACGCTTATAGAAGCATTGACGCACGTGCGAAGCAAAGAATTAGACAGAGGCGTATGCCTTGTTGGGCCGCATCGTGACGATGTTTTTATGGCGTTGAATGAGTTGCCGGTGAAAGGGTATGCAAGTCACGGCGAAAGCTGGTCTTTTGCATTAGCTCTGCGGTTAGCATCGTACAGATTGATGACTGATGGTCCGCAACATGACAGTGCCTCCGATGAACTTTCGCAGTATTGGTGGACCGATTCAGATGTGGATACTGAACCGGTCTTGATTCTCGACGATGTTTTTGCTGAACTGGATTCAAAGCGACGACGCCAGTTAGCGCACCTTATTGCTGACGCACGTCAAGTAATCATTACTGCTGCTGTTGGTGATGACATTCCTGAAGAATTATCAGGCAAAACTTTTTATGTTTCGCACGGGCAGGTCAGCGAAACTCTCGAGGGCCTTGAAACCGAGGACGCTCATGAACAGCCATGACGCTACTCCCCTACACGATGAACACACGGATGCTTTCAAAAACACAGAAGGCTACATGTATGGCCGTCCTGTGTTTGAAATTCTCGGGTTGAACACAGCAGGCGAGGTTGCTCGAGAAGCTTTAAACCGAGCCAAAAGTGCTGCACGCGCTCGTGGACTTTACCCGGGGAAAAGCACGACACGTGCCACCCCTGAACTGACGTATTCAGCATCGGGAAAAAGTACTCGAGACCCAAAAATGCTTTCTGACGCGTTGGGGACTTTGTTAGCGCAACGAGGCTGGAACAAAGATGTAGCAGTTGGTGGCGTCATTGGAAGATGGCCCGCAATTGTGGGTGAGGATATTTCGTCGCATTGCACGGCAGAACTGTTTGAGAATGGTGTGCTGACTGTTCGAGCTCATTCCACAGCATGGGCGACACAACTGAAGTTTTTAACGCCTGAACTCATGAATGTTATTTCTCGTGAAATTGGTGAAGGCGTGGTGCTGGAGATTCGTATTTTGCCACCTGATATGCCGTCTTTTTCGCGTGGAAAATTCTCGGTGAAAGGCCGCGGAGCACGCGATACGTGGGGCTAAAATCAGGCAGACTTTCGTGCAATGCTTTCACGAATGCGTCAGAGCGGGTGAAACCGCTAGATTGTGCGCTTAAAACCTAGGTTTTGTGTTCTGTAACGCGCTCTAAATCCATCGGAAAATAGCCTGTTCTTGGTAGAATGAGACAGTAATTCTGGCCGTAATCCCGGACAGATAACAAGCGGAAAATTTGGCTATGCCCGCGGTGCTCAGTTCAACGTTATGAACCATCATGTGCCGATGAGTACGTCAGGTCCGCAGGATGACTAGGAGCACCACTACTCGTGGCAGAACTCAATAATGAAGCGCAAGCACCGGAACCTTCGGTTGCCGCAGCGCAACGTGAAGGCACTTACGGCGCTAGTGAAATTACTGTTCTTGAAGGGCTTGAAGCTGTTCGCAAGCGGCCTGGAATGTACATCGGGTCGACTGGGGAACGCGGTCTTCACCACCTTGTATACGAGGTTGTTGATAACTCCGTAGACGAAGCTCTCGCCGGATACTGTGATCACATTGAAGTGACAATCCTTGAAGATGGAGCCGTTCGGGTTTCTGACAATGGACGAGGTATCCCCGTTGACATCCACCCAACTGAAGGAAAACCAACAGTTGAAGTGGTGATGACGATCCTCCACGCTGGAGGTAAATTCGGTGGCGGCGGATATGCCGTTTCCGGTGGTCTGCACGGCGTTGGTATCTCCGTTGTGAACGCTTTGTCTTCACGCGTAGAGACAACAGTGAAACGGCAAGGACGTGCCTGGCACCAGTCATTCGCAGATGGCGGTAAACCAGTTGGAACGCTAGTTCAAGGCGAAGCGACCGACGAAACTGGAACCACACAAACTTTTTGGCCAGACCCGCAAATTTTCGAAACCATAGAGTTTGATTTTGAGACCCTTCGGGCTCGTTTTCAACAAATGGCGTTCCTGAACAAGGGACTCCAGATTACGCTCACTGACTTGCGTCCTACCGATCACGATGAAACCGGTGACGAAGTTGCAGGTGAAACTGAAGAACACCTCGCGGAAAAGAAGCGCGCGCGTTCGGTTACATACAAGTATGATCATGGGCTTTTTGACTATGTGAAGCACCTCAACTCGGCGAAAAAAGTTGAGATCATCAACGAAGCCATCATCGATTTTGAATCTGAAGACAAAGATCGTCGCATCAGCGTTGAAATTGCGATGCAGTGGACAAGTGCGTACTCCGAGTCCGTACACACATACGCGAACACGATTGCCACGACTGAAGGTGGAACCCACGAAGAAGGTTTCCGTGCGGCCCTCACCTCGTTGGTGAACCGGTATGCACGCGCCAAGGGTATCCTGCGCGAAAAAGAAGACAACCTGACGGGTGATGACATTCGTGAAGGGTTAACAGCTGTTATTTCCATCAAGCTTGGTGAACCTCAATTTGAGGGGCAAACCAAAACAAAACTGGGTAACACTGAAGCGAAAACTTTCGTTCAAGGTGTCGTGAACGACAAACTTGGTGACTGGCTTGACGCACACCCTAATGAAGCAAAAGACATCATTAGGAAAGCGATTCAAGCGTCAGCTGCTCGTCTTGCTGCACGTAAAGCACGTGAAGCAACTCGTCGTAAAGGGTTGCTTGAGTCCGGTGGTATGCCTGGTAAGTTGCGTGACTGCCAGTCAAACAAGCCTGAAGAGTGCGAGATTTACATTGTTGAGGGTGACTCAGCAGGTGGTTCTGCTGTTCGTGGTCGTAACCCTCACACGCAGGCGATTCTTCCGTTGCGTGGAAAGATTTTGAACGTTGAACGTGCTCGTCTGGACCGTGCGCTTTCCAACACTGAAGTGCAAGCGCTCATTACCGCGTTTGGTACGGGAATCGGCGAAGATTTTGATGCGAACAAGCTGCGCTATCACAAGATTGTGTTGATGGCTGATGCTGACGTTGATGGCCAGCACATCACCACGTTGTTGTTGACTTTGCTGTTCCGTTACATGCGTCCGTTGATTGAGCATGGACATGTTTTCCTTGCATTGCCTCCCTTGTACCGCATCAAGTGGTCGAACGCTGAACACGATTATGTGTTCTCTGATCGTGAGCGTGACGAAGCTGTTGTTGCTGGTCAGGCGGCAGGTCGTCGTCTTCCTAAAGACAACGGTATTCAACGGTATAAAGGTCTCGGTGAAATGGATTACACCGAATTGTGGGAGACCACGATGGACCCTACCAACCGCACATTGCGCCAAGTGACTTTGGACGATGCGGCAGCCGCCGATGAAATCTTCTCCATTTTGATGGGTGAGGATGTTGAATCGCGTCGAAACTTTATCCAACGCAACGCAAAGGACGTTCGATTCTTGGATATTTAACAGCGCGCACGTGCTGCATCGTATCTACCCGAATTGAACTTTAGGGCGCTTGCGCCGGAATGAGACGAGGTAAATCGTGTCAGACGATAACACCCCCGAAAACGAAGTAATTGAAGAAACACCAGTGCCTGGAACTGTTGTTGTAGAGCACGGAAATATTGAGCAAGTTGATCTGCAAACAGAGATGCAACGCTCATATTTGGATTATGCAATGTCGGTCATTGTGGGCCGTGCACTGCCAGAAATCCGCGATGGTTTGAAGCCTGTTCACCGCCGCGTTATTTACGCAATGTACGACGGTGGCTACCGTCCAGACCGCGCATTTTCGAAGTGTTCGCGTGTTGTTGGTGACGTGATGGGTAAGTACCACCCGCACGGTGACAGCGCGATTTATGACACTCTTGTGCGTTTGGTTCAAGACTGGACGATGCGTTACCCGCTTGCTGCCGGGCAGGGTAACTTTGGTTCCCCTGGTAACGACCCTGCTGCTGCGCCTCGTTACACGGAAACTCGTATGGCTGCTTTGGCTATGGAGATGGTACGTGACATCGACAAGAACACAGTCGATTTCCAAGACAACTATGATGGCCGTACGCAAGAACCAGCTG